>JBFGAX010000027.1:0-30930 GCA_041567895.1 Acidimicrobiia bacterium | reverse complement strand
TGCCCCCGGTTCGCCGGGGGCATGTTTATTTGTGAGGCAATAGTGTTTCGGCATGGAGCCCACGCCGCCAAACCCCACTTCCCGTACGACGATCAAACGACTCCCAGAGCGCGGTTCGTACGACGCCTCAACCATTCAGGCGATTCTCGACGAGGCACTGATCTGCCATGTGGGATTCGTACACGACGGCCAGCCGTACGTGATTCCAACCATCCATGCGCGGCTGGGCGAGACCCTGTATCTACACGGTTCACCTGCCAGCCGGATGTTGCGTTCCATTCGTGACCAGCCGATCTGTGTGACCGTCACGTTGCTCGACGGGTTGGTGCTCGCCCGATCGCATTTCCATTCCTCAATGAACTACCGATCGGTGGTCGCCCTGGGAACCGGGCGCGAGGTCACCGACCCGGTCGAGAAAATGACCGCGTTCGAGGCCGTCGTCGAACACGTGGCTCCCGGCCAGTGGGACAGTGCTCGCCGTCCCACCGACAAGGAACTCAAGGCCACGTCGATCATCGCCATGGAAATCTCCGAAGCGTCCGCCAAAATCCGAACCGGTGACCCCAAAGATGACGATGAGGATTATGAACTCGACATCTGGGCAGGAGTTATCCCGATTACGACGTCATTCGGGCTTCCGATCGACGACGAGAAACTCAATCCGGAATTGAGCGCCCCGCCCCACCTCACCGACTACCAACGATGAGATTCGACTCTTAGCAACTTCACGTCCCGTTTTCGTCGTATAGGGTCAGGGTGTACCCACGATATGCGACGACTTTTGCCTCTAGATCATGCTCGCCAGCCTTGTATCGTTGGGCGCAGCATGAGAAACCTCACGCAGGCATGTCAACCGGGTACGTCTATCCAGAGCGGGTCTTACCAACGTACGTCCAACAAGGAGGTCAGATGACGGTCGAACCAGGTGTTTCGAACAAATCAGAGACGACGCAGAGGGATGGCTTCTATCAAAACGTCATTGCGGCGGTTGACGGGTCCGAATTCTCTGTCCACGTGTTGCGCGCTGCGGCAACGATCGCCGACGCCATCGACGCCGAAGTGACGCTGCTCACCGCCGGTTCAGCAGGCGTGGATTTACCGCACGTTGCGGCAGCGGTCGAGACGGCCAACCTGGCTGAACCGCTTGATATCGAATTCGTCGGAATCGACGAGGCGCATCGCTCCACCGCCGACGCGATCCTCGGTTATACAGCGAATGCCGACAACGCCATCATCTTCATGGGATCCCACGGCCGATCCGGACTACTGACGGTGTTGCTCGGTTCGGTATCCGGGGAGATCATCGAAAAGTCGCGCGCACCCGTGATGTTGTTCGGCCCGAAATCGCGATCGAGCGACAGGTACACCCGGATCGTTGCCTGCGTCGATGGATCGGAATTCGCCCTCGCGATCATCGATGAAGCCGAAGCCTGGGCCAAGGCATTGGGCGTTCCGCTCTGGCTGGTTGAAGTCGTCGAACCGGAACCAAACCTTGGTGGAATCGAGACCAACTACGTGCACAACGTTGCACAGAAGATGAGAAACGATGGCGTCGAGCTCGAATGGGACGTTCTGCATTCCAAGCATCCGGCGAAAGCAATTCTCGAATGGGTTGGCGACGACGCGGGAACCATCCTCGCGCTCGCGACCCATGGCCGCACCGGACTGAGACGGGTACTCCTCGGAAGCGTCGTCGCCGATGTGATACACGGCGCCCGCGGGCCGGTTCTCACATGCATGCCGGCCAAGTAGTGGCTATGACGAACCCCACAATTGAACACTTCTCGGTCGGGCTTGGGATATCAGACGATGCTTTCGATCGATTGATTCGAGACAAGAGCACTCCCAAAATCACACTCCTGATGCCTCCTCGACCACCCGGCCACCCGATTGCAGAAGATGAAACCCGTTTGCGAAGCCTGGTCACCTCGGCTGTGAGAAGGCTCACCGAGTCCGGCGTCGAAGAAAAGACTGCGAAGCACATGTTTGCCGGATTGTTGGAGGGCGTCGATCACAGTGGGCCCGACTCCACCAACTCGAGGGCCATCTTCATTTCCGAAGAGCAGCGGACCGTCGTGACCGTGCCTATCGAACTCGGTGAACGGGTGGTCATGGGTGATAACTTCGCACTGACACCACTGGCACCACTGGTCAAACCGGCACGCTTCGTCGTGGTGGCCCTCAACCGGGCAGGAGTCGACGCGGCGCTTGCGACCAGATTCGGGTATGAACCTCTCGAACTTCCGGGAGCGCCGTCGGGACTTGCTGAATTGACGCAGTACTCGGACATCGAACGACAGCTGCAGTCTCACTCGGTGGGCGGCGGAGGCCAGTCGTTCCACGGCCACGGCGGTATGGAGAACAAGGAATCTGAGGACCTGCATCGATATGCGGGCATGGTGGAGGCTGCTGTCGAGAAGGCAGTGGGAGACGGGATTCGCGCGCACACGGTGTTCGGTCCGCCCGCGCTGGTGGCTGAATACAGGAAGGCCGTCTCCAGTAGCGCAATTGACGTTTATCCCATAACGACGAACCCATCATCGGCAGGGCTGGATGAGCTCCATAAACGCGCGGCTGCTGAACTGGGCGACACGGTCAGCCGCACCACGAATGCGGTTTCGCTCTACAACCGGGTAGCCGGTAGTGACAAGTGCGTCAGAGATCTCGCGACCATCACGGATGCCGCCAGTCAAGGCAAAATTCACGCCCTCTTGTTCAATACCAACTGGTTCACCGATAACGATCCGGATGTGATCGAAGGCGCGGCGGTGGAAACGTGGCGCAACAGCGGCGAGGTACACCAGACCGACAAAGTGGAGGGAGGCGCCGCCGTCCTGCGATACTGACCGCAAGGGTGGCCGGACCCGGTTACCTGCGTAACCCGGTCAACTCTGACTCGAGCGGCCACGGGTTCGCCGTGCACCCACCGAGGCTGATCGTTTGTTGCATCATCACGGGTGCCGGCTCGCCTGCCACCGGGCAACCAACATGACCATGACCGATCGCGTGACCGACCTCGTGGTTGATGACCATCTGACGGTACTGAGCAAGCGTGGGAACCGTCCTGGACCCGTTGAGCCACCTCGAGGTATTGATCATGGTGTGGGTGCCATTGAAACACGAATAAACGCCATTCGTTCTCAACGGGGCGCATCGCCTGTCGACCGTGCGGGGGGACGCAAGCGCAATACGAAAATCGGCACCGCTTGCAACCTGTTCGAACTGTATTTCCTGATCGCGCTGCCAGCCGCGCTCGTCACCGAGGATCGAGGCGACCACCATCGAAAAACACGTTGGATCGAACCCGATACCCTCCTCGACAGCCACCGAATAGGTGACCGTGCCCGGTACCGCTGACGAACTCGCCGGCACGGCTACCAGTCTGCCGGTTGGAGCAAAAACCCCCTGGGCGTCAAAACACGAGTCCAAGGCGTCGAAGTATGGTGGCGGCGGATCGCCTCCACCGGGCAGTTCGCCAAACGAACCCGCTACCGGCATCAGGATGCGGTTGCCGTACTCTTCGATTGTCTCGTCTGCCACCCCGAACGTGTTTGAGTGGCGAAGATAGATCGTGCCATCGGCGGGACGGTAGACGCCCACAGTTTCGCCACCGTCGCCAGTCCAGTCACCCGCCAGCACTCTGTCGTCGGGATCTCCGTACACGAAAGCTGTGTTGGCGAACCCGGTGTCGTGGGAGGTACGCATGTAAACGAGGCCGCTTGTGTCGCGATGTAACCCGAGATCGGCTTGCAGATCATTGTTGAAATCGCCGGCGAACGGTTCATCTCCTGGTACACCGAAGTAGTAGCCAAGCCTCTCGGAGACCTCTCCGGGGCCGGCCGAATGCCCGATGCGCATGTATCCCTTGCGTGTGTCGTACACCGCGACCTCATCACACAGGTCATCACCCACGAAGTCGCCGACCAGCATCCGATCTCCCCCGGCAAATCTGCCTTCGGTGTCGATCTCACCGTCCAGGTCGTTGTCGACGAAGAAACGTCCCGAGTCGGGGTCGAACACGGCGAGTCCGTCTCTGCCATCGCAGTCGAAATCTCCGGCGAGTGGATCGCCGCCGACACCGATTGTCACGTTGGTTGTCTCTCCATCATGTGCGATGTAGAAGATCCCGGATTTCTGATCGAACAATGCAACCCGATGAGGCAGCTTCGCCTCCCCCTCTCCGATGGGAAGAAAGGGAATTTCGCTCGTTTTCGTGGAGACCGTCGGCACCGGCGAGGACGCCAGTTCAGCGACGAGAATGAGGATCGCACCCAATAACGCGCTTGTAAGCATTCGAGATCGCACATGACGACGCTAAGGCGCGAGAGGCGGTGGGTCAATTGTGAAGGCTCCGGGGGGGAGACTCGAACTCCCAACCAACGGATTAACAGTCCGCTGCTCTGCCAATTGAGCTACCCCGGAAAGGCGGGGAATCGTACCATTGTCGCCAAGCGAGATGGCACAATACGTGTGTCATGCTATCGACGACATAAGGAACCGGATGAAGCGACTCATCACTCTCGCCATTGGCGGCGCAATAACAGCATTTGTCTGGAACGAAGAGCGTCGAACCGTTGTCATGGAGAAGGCGGCCGCCATTGCCAAAATCGCAAGCGAGCGATTCAAGTCAATCTCCTAGGAACCCCTCCAGTTCCTTGGCGGCGGCGGGCATCCGCAGCTTGAGCAGCGCTTTCGTCTCGAGCTGACGAACGCGCTCGCGCGTGACTCCGAACGCATTGCCGACCTCTTCGAGTGTCTTGACCTTGCCGTCCTCCAGACCGAAGCGCATGATGAGAACCTGACGCTCGCGCTCGTTCAGCGATTCGAGGGCCAGAGAGAGATCCTCCTGGAGCATTCGAAATGAGGCCGCTTTGACCGGGCGGTCTGCACCGTGATCTTCGACAAAATCGCCGAGCGTCATCGACTCATCGTCACCCAACGGAGTCTCGAGAGAAAGAGGATCCTGGGCGATCTGGCGAAGCTCCATCACCCGATGCGGATCGAGGTCCATCTCCGCAGCGATTTCTTCGTCGGATGGTTCTCGTCCCAAATCCTGAGACAATGCTCTCTGGGTCCGTATCAGCCGGTAAAGCGTTTCACCGATGTGGACCGGAACTCTGATCGTGCGGGACTGGTCGGCAATGGCACGGGTTACGCCCTGGCGGATCCACCACGTCGCGTACGTCGAAAAGCGAAACCCCTTGCGGTAGTCGAACTTCTCAACGGCCCGCATGAGGCCCATGTTCCCTTCCTGAAAGAGGTCGAGGAGCGCCATGCCACGTCCAACATACTTTTTGGCAATTTTGACAACGAGACGCAGGTTGGCCTCGACCAGCCGCTCCTCGGCCCGAACACCGTTCCGGACCGCCCGCTCGAGGATGACCTTCTCATCGGAACTCAATTCCTCATCGGCCAGCCGGCGTTTCGCCTTTTCACCGGCTTCTCGCGCCATCGCGAGCTCTACTTCTTGCTGTGGACTGAGAAGCGGCACCCGGCCGATCTCACGCAGATACATCCTCACAGGATCAGATACCGAGGCGGCCTCATCCGGAAACGTGAACTCGTCCCAAACGTCTGGCCCGTCCTCCTCGATGCGGATGCGAGCCTTCTTCAATCGATCGAAGACGACGTCGAAAGCCTCGGCAGACGCCTCTGCGTCCTCCAGCTCCTGCTGAACCTCGGCCATCGTCAGAAAGCCGCGCTGTGTGCCGCGATCCACGAGGAGACGAACTACCCGATCGATCGGGACGGACGTTTTGGCGAGATCAACGACGATCCCCTCTTCGTCGGCATCGTTCCAGCCCGGGTCGTTCAGATTGTCTGCGATGGGACCATCGAACTCTTCATCAAGGAACTTGCGATCGGCCTGCGGGTGCGCATCCTCCGGAGTCGAGCTTGGATTGGGAATGCCATCGGGTGTCGAGTCACCGATCATGTACTTCTCTGACGTCGCATGGAATGTTCAGGATACGGCCGGGCATCGGTATCAGGCCTGGTCGCGGAGACGCTGTTTCTCCTGCTCTAACGCTAACAAGGCCTTGAACTGCTGTGAATAGACCTCTGGCTGGCTATCGGGATCGATCCGATCGAGCGAGGCCCTCGCGGCGGTCAGTCGATCGTCGAGATCGAACAAACGCAAGCGATTCAAGAGGTCGGCGGCATCCGGCAGCGGACGACGCTCCATCGCAATGCTGCGGAGAAATTGAGAACGTTCATCCTCTCCGTCGCCGATCACCGACCCCAGATCCGGCTTGCTTTGCTCATCGAGCGATTCAATGCGCGGGCGAAGGTAGGCGTACGCATCGGCCAATAGTTCGGTGGCGAACAGGTTTGTAACGTCTGTCGCTCTCACGAGAGGATCGTTGGCCATGAGAAGACGAAGCACGCCTGCTTCTGCCTTGGAGCGGCCGGTGGTGAGCTCGAAGGGGGCTGCCTTGCCGTTCGATGCGGGCCGAATGCCGGCTGGTGTTGATACCCGGCCGACCGCGCGCACCGCATCGGTGACCACCGACAGATCAACTCCGGTCCTTCTCGAGACGAGCACTGCGTACTCGTGACGCACGACCTGGTCTGGATGACGAGCGATGATTTCGGCGCTGCGGCGGATGGCCCGCCCCCGCGCTTCGGGTTCCGCCAAATTGTGATCCGTCAGTTCGCGGTCGAGTCGAAATTGGATCAGCGGAATCGATTTATCGATGGCAAGCTGAACTTCATCGATCCGACCCTCTTGCACGAGGTCTGCTGGATCGCCGCCTCCCGGCATGAGAGCCATTCGCAAATCCAGATTCACCGGATTGTCGAGCTCAAAACCCCGGAGTGCCGCACCGGTACCGGCCTCATCGGCATCGAAGGCGAGCACAACCCGTTCGGTGAAGCGCCGAAGGAGCTCGAGGTGCCGTTCCCCAAATGCGGTACCGCAGGTGGCAACGGCCACGGGTCGATCGGCGGCATGCATCGCAATCACATCGGTATAGCCCTCGACAATCACCGCCTCGCCCGATCGCACGATCTCGGCTTTCGCCCAGTTCAAGCCGTAGAGGAGCCGGGATTTTTGATAGACCGGGCTCTCCGACGAGTTGAGATACTTCGGACCATCGCCGTCGAGCAACCGGGCTCCGAAGCCGACGGCGTCTCCCCGCACATCGAAAATCGGAAACATCACGCGACCCCGGAACCGGTCAATGAGTCGGCCCTGCCTGCTCTTCATGCCGAGGCTGGCTGCCACCATCACCGCTTCTTTCACCCCGAGCTTCGAGAGATGCGACACGAGCGCCGAGGGACTGGCCGGGCTGAACCCGAGTCCGAATTCTTCGACGACATCGAGGTCGTATCCCCGGCTGCGAAGGTAGGACCTCGCCGAACCGGCATCGGGACCCTGCTTGAGTCTCTCGTGATAGAACGTGACGGCGGACGCGATCGCTTCGAGAATCGCCTCTCGCTCGCTCCGGCGCTGCTTGTCTTTCGGGTCGAGCTTGAGGGTGATGTTTGCTCGTCGGGCGAGCAACTCGAGGGCTTCTGTGAAGTTGAGGCTCTGAGAAGCCTGGACGAACTTGAACACGTCGCCGGACTCGCTGCAACCAAAGCAGTTGTACAGTCCCTTGACGCCATCCACCGACATCGAGGCAGTCTTTTCGCCGTGAAACGGGCACACGGCCATCGACGATCGGCCTGTTCGTCGGATCTTGGTGACCTCTCCCACCAGCTCGACGAGATCGGTCGCAGCCCGCACACGCTCGATGTCGTCACGTGCATAACCCATGCTGCGAGTGTACCTGTCCGACTGCTGAGCTCTGAAGGCCGCAGGCGCCGCCTGTTCACGCGAGCTGATCGAGAATGAGTTCGATGTCGTCGATGGTGGTTGCCGGGTTCACGATGGCGAGGCGCAACATCGTCTCCCCCTCAAATACCGATGGAAGTACGAAGGCAATGCCCTCTTCGAGCATCCTCTCGCTCCACGCCTGGTAGTCGGACGGTTGCCATCCCAGTCTCCGGAATGCGACGATCGACAACGTCGGCTCCTCGAGCAGTTCCACGTATGGTCGATCGGCGACTGCACGGGCAGCTTCCACGGCAACGTCCAGTGTCGTTTCGATCGCATCGCGATAAGCATCGGTGCCGTAGGTCGCTAGCGAATACCAGAAGGGCAACCCCCGGGCCCGCCGGGATAGGTGGTGTGCGTAGTCGGATGGGTTCCACTCATCTCGATCGTTGATGGGGTCGAGGTAACCGGCGTGCTGGGTGTGAGCGCGACGGGCGACTTCAGGCTCCCGGTATATCAAGGCGGCACAGTCGAATGGGGCAAACAGCCATTTGTGCGGGTCGAGAACGATCGAATCGGCGTGCTCGATCCCGTTGAACAAATGACGTCGGCTCGGGGCTGCCAGAGCCGCACCGCCATATGCGCCGTCGACATGCATCCACAGATCGTTGGTTTTCGCGAGCAATCCGATCGTTTCGAGATCGTCGATCACTCCGAGGTTCGTGGTCCCGGCTGTCGTCACGACTGCGAACAAGCCATCGCGCTGGTCTTCGTCCAGCTCGTCCAGGCGCCGCTCGAGGGCGGATCCTGTCATCCGACCATGCTCATCCGGTTCGACGAGGACGACGTCGACATCCATCACGTCGGCCGCCGCCTGGATGGAAGAGTGACTACGACCGGTGGCAAGAAGCGCCCACCGTGTTGGTCGACGCTCTCGCTTTTCAGCGGCTCCCGATCTCGCCGCCACCAACGCCGAGAGGTTCCCGGCCGTACCCCCGGACACGAAAGCCCCTCCGGCAGATTCGGGGAGACCGGCCAGCCCGGCAAGCCATGCGAGTGCCTGGTTTTCTGCATAAACCGCACCGGCACTTTCGAGCCATGAGCCTCCGTAGAGCGACGAGGCTGCAACCACGAGATCAAAGAGAACGGAGGCCTCGGATGGTGCGCTCGGGATGAAGGCCAGGAACCGGGGATGGTCAACAGAAATACAGGCCGGTGCGAGATGCTCGACAAAAAGGCGGAGCGCCTCGTGCCCGCCGATGCCCTCAGCGGTGATCGTCTCCCCAACGACTTCGCGCAAATAGGCGGCCGATTTTGGACCATCCAGCGAAGGCGGGTCCATGCGAACTCGCTCAAGGGCGTATTCAAATACCGATCGTGCGAGATGATCGGTGTTTTCGTCGTAGCGATGCATGATGCGAGGCTATTCGCTCAGTCGGCCGAGACCGCTCGTTCCTGTGCCCAACGTCTGAGCTGGGAAATCTCCTCGAACCTGGTGACCGAGAGTGGAACGGTCGCTTCCAGCTCGAACTCGAGGTCGCCTTGGGCGAGATCACGGTCTGCTGCGAAGGCCCGATAGAGGGCACCAACGACTGCCATCTCAATTTCAGCACCCGAATTGCCCTCGGTCATTTCGACCAGGCGTTCTATGTCAAATCGACCGGCGATCTGTTCGCGCTTGGCAAGCTGCAGGTGCCAGATATCGCGCCGGGCCGCGGGACTCGGCAGATCAACGAAGAAGATGTCGTCGAAACGCCCCTTGCGGAGAAGTTCAGGTGGCAGAGAACTCACATCGTTGGCCGTTGCGACGACGAACACACCAGATTCACGCTCCTGCATCCACCTGAGAAAGGAGCCAAGCATGCGCTTGCTGGTACCACCGTCTCCGGATCCGAACGCGAAACCCTTTTCGATTTCATCGATCCACAGAACAGCAGGAGCGATCGCGTCGAGTGCGTCCAAAGCCTGGTTCAGGCGTTGTTCAGATTCGCCGATGTATTTCGAATACAGACGGGCGGGATCAAGCAGCACGAGAGGAACGCTCCACGCACCTGCTACGGCTTTGGCAGCGAGCGATTTCCCACAACCAGGGATGCCTGTCATCAAGAGGCCACGAGGCGGATCGAGGCCGGGAGCCTTGCCGCGGAACGCCGGTTCTCTCAAGCGAAGCCATTCCCGAAGTTTCAACATCCCTCCGATGTCGGCGAGGGTTGCGGTGTCGGCCTCTATCAGTTCCAGAACAGCGCCCGACAGTATCTGCTGAGCCTTGGCGGTCATCATGCGAGGAATATCCGATCCGTCCAACTGTCCGCCCTGACAGGCCGCCCGCAGCAGTAGTTGTTCAGCCTGTCGCAAACTCGTGCCGTAGAGCGCGTTGACCACCGACTCGAAGTCGGCGTCGGAAAGCGTGACGAGGTTGTCTCTGTCTGCCAGATGCCGGATGGTCCGCCGAACCATTCTGGCCATTTCCTTGCGGCTGGCGGGCTGGATGGACCACACGTGCACCAGTCCCTCCAGTTCGATCGGCACGTCGTGTTTGGGCGCCGTGAGGATCAGCGTGTGATCTTCGGACTCAAAACGCAGCGCGATCTCCTTGATGTGTCTGATCACCTCTGGATCATCGAGGTACGGATGTATGTCCTGGAACACGAAGATGGCAGCCTCTTCGATGAAGGCGATCGTGTCGAGTGCGCGCGACAACTGGTTGGTCCCGTACATGCCGGGACGTTCGTCGAGACCGAGACCCCGCGCGGACGACCACCTCCAGAGAGGGCGCTCCACGTCCAGGGCGACCGTGCGGGCAGCTTCAATGAAGCGCGCCTCGTCTTCGACTTCGGCCATGATCAAACCGTGGCGGGCCTGGAGCAGCACTTGTAGGTCGTGCGCGTTGTCCACACCTTGCTATCGGCAGCCCGTCGGCTTGAATTCAACGAAACTCTCTACGTGAATTGGATCAGGTTGCGAACCACTTCGCCCGCCTTCACTTCGGCGATTGCTTCGTTGATCTCCTCGAGTGGATAGACATTCGATATCAGGCCGTTGAGTTCCAGATCCCCGGAACGGTAGAGATCGATCAATCGAGGCACGTCTCGCGACATTCGAGCGGAGCCCATTTTTGATCCCTTGATCGTCTGTGACCCGTCGGCGAGATTCGTCACCTCAATCTCCGTCTGCAGGCCGGTGGGGGGCATCCCCACAAAGACCACCGTCCCTCCGCGCCGAACCATGGCGAAAGCCTGTTCGATAGCCGATCGAACTCCGACCGTCACGAACACAAAGTCCGGCCCCACTCCCGATGTCGCCTCGCGTACTGCCCTCGTCTGATCGGGCTGATTTGCATCAAAGACGTGGGTTGCCCCCAACTCTCTGGCAAAGGCCAGTTTTCGCGGAACGACATCGACCGCGACGATCGGCCCGGCGCCCGCGTTGACCGCACCCTGCAGGGCACTCAGTCCCACTCCCCCCACGCCGATGATTGCGACACTCGCACCCGAGGGCACAGACGCCGTGTTCACCACCGCGCCGAATCCGGTGAGCACACCGCATGCAAGGAGTGAGGCCGGCGCGAGAGGAAGATCGTCTGGCACGGGCACAACCTGGGATTTATGCACGACCGTCTGCGTCGCGAACGCCCCGGTGTTGAGCCCTCGAACTACAGCATGCCCATTCGCATCTGTGAACGGTGACGTTTGAGGGAAGGCCCCATTGCAGAGGTTCTCCTCGCCGCGACGACAGTGGAAACACTCACGGCAGGATCGGAGCAGCCCCACGATCACGCGGTCACCCGGCACGATACCGGTAACCCCCTTGCCGATGGATTCGACAACACCGGCCGCCTCGTGCCCGTAGATGGCGGGCGTGGGCCCGCCCCAGCCGCCGTCGATGTATGTGATGTCACTATGACAGATTGCGCACACGTGGATATCGACCCTGACATGGTCGGGGCCGGGAAGCGCCACACGGATTCTCTCGATGGACAAAGGAGCTCCGTGACTGCGACAAATGGCGGCTCGCATCAGACCGTCACAACCAGCTCTCCGATGTTTCGGACAACGGCATCCACCATCGGTGCAATGGAGCACGTTCCGTCAGCTCGTGCAACGCCAACGACGCCGGCTGCGCCCGCACTCCGAGCGGCCGCGACATCAGTGAGCGAATCACCGACCATCATGAGGCGGTGGGGGTACACCTCGAATTGATCAGCGAGCGCGATGATGCCAGCCGGATCGGGCTTGGGCGGCCATGGTCCGTCTCCCGCGGCTATGGCGGACACCACGGATGCGATACCCAGCTTTTCGAGATCGGCGTGGATTTGTGACGCGTTGTCACTGGACGCGACCGTGAGGATCAGGCCTGCATGAACAAGTCGCTCCATGATGTGGCGAACAGGACCGAGTGGCCGCACGTCGATCGTCATGTTGTCGATACCGGCCTGCGCCACCTTCATCCGGTGTTCCGCCGCCGATCGTTCAACGCCATGCGACAAAAGCACCTCGAGGGTCCGAGCCGTAATCTGACCAACCGCCTCGCTCGCCAGCGATCCGCCGTCGACAAGCTGACCGTGGTCGTCGACGCCCAGCTCTGCCGCAAGCGCGTTCATCATCGTCCGATCCCCATTGGCGGACGTCTCGATCCAGATATGTGCGGCAGGGGCCCAGGCCGCATTGAGGTCGATGAGCGTCCCGTCCTTGTCGAAGACGACCATGTCGACATCGAACGCGGTCCTACCCACTTTCACGATCATGACGGCGGGCGCCGCTCCCGGGCGAAGGTCGAGATGAGGTCCCATCCCGTCTCCTCAATGAAGTCTCCGTACTCGAGTTCTGAGCTATCGCCCAACCCGAAGAAGACGGGATTCGTGAACGCCACCACCTGTCCGGACGTGTCATCGCGAACGTCGATTCTCATCCAGCCATTGTCCTCAGCGGCGATCGGCTCTCGATGTTGCATACCTGCTCCACCATGGCCCGAGGCTGCGGCAACTACGTGACCATCCCGCACGATCTCGATCACCAGCCGTGACCCTCCGGCCACAGAAGCTTCGAGGACAACGTCGGCATCCACGCGTCCGATGTCATCGCCGATTCCGATTTCGATCGCATCGACGCCGCCGCGCAGCTCGATGGTTGGCCCCATCGTCACGTACGCTCTCCGAGCATCGACCGCGGCGAGAATGGCAGCCGCGGTGTTGTCTTCTGCGAGGACGTACGTCCGCGGAAGGCCGACTCGATGACCGTCGACGATCCAGCCGTCGCCTCGATCAACTGCCCTGGGTGTGTGAAAATCAGAGCCCCCGACAGCGGTGGCGCGCGATCCGGCATTGAGCCAACGACCCCACATCGCGAGGGCAGCGGGATTGGCAACCTGGTTTTCAGGCCATGCCGGGTCGTTCCAGACCTCGACGTACCGCACGTCGTCGAGTGCGGTGGAGTGATCCAACCACTCCCAGGGATACAACATCGGATGATTGATCGAAGACCGGAGTCCGCTCCTGTTGATTCTCTCCAACAGTTCTCTCGACCTGCCTGGCGAGGCACCTGGATCGCGCAGCGGCCACGGTTGGGGTAGCTCGCGAATCCAATCCGGCTCGACTCCGTCTTCTGCGAACACGTTGAAGTGACCGTATTCCATGGTCACCTCTACTCCGGCAATGATGGTGAGATCGGTCGGGAGATCGAACTCCGGAAACGTCCACGTGTTGTGATCGGTGATCGCAAAGAAGTCGAGTTCTTCGCGTTCGGCTTCTTTCAGAAACTCTGTCGGTGTGAGCACTCCATCCGAGTGAAGCGTGTGGGCATGGAAGTCACCGCGCAGCCAGGTTGCAGCCATCGTTCCACGCTACCTCGCAACCGTCGGCGCAGTGCGAACCTCAACGATGTCGAGGTCTCCCAGATGATTGAAGTTCGTCACGAGGGCATTGGAATAGGCGCCCGCCTGACCGAACAGGATCCAGTCGCCGGTTTGGGTGGAGTCGGGGATCGAATACCGATTGGGGAGCACGTCGAGCGAGTCGCACGTCGGACCGAACACCGTGACTTCTGTCTCTCGCCCAAACCTGGGACGTCCGGTTGAATCCAACACCGCGTGCGGTCCCGGCCGCGGATAATGTGCGTGTTCGTTGAGGGATCCGTAAATACCATCGTTCAAATAGACCGACCGTTCTTTGCGAAGGAGCACCCTCGTCAGGAGCGAAGCCCCTGCGGATGCGAGGGCACTCCCCGGCTCAGCTCTGAGGGGAACGGCGGCGCCAGACAGGGCCGCCAGGAAGTCGTCGAGCGTGAGGCCAGGTGGCATGAGCACACTCGGAAACCCGCCGCCAACGTTTATATAGGCCAAATCCCCCGCGTTCGGCATAGCACCTATTCGCTGGAGTATGCGCCTGTAGGCCACCGGGTCCTGTGTCTGCCAGCCGACGTGGAAGGAGACAGCCGGCATCACATCCATCCTCAGGATCTCGACGACGAGACGCGCCGCCTCCTTCATGGTCGTGCCGAATTTGGTGTTCAGGTCGATAACAGCCTCTGCATTAGGTCGGCCAACCCGAACCTGCACGGTGATATCCGGTCCCGTCTCGTCACGTACCTTTGCGAGCTCGGCTTCGTGGTCGATCACAAAATCCCGAACGCCGAAATCCTCGTATGCCCGGCGAATCGCGTGAGCCGGTTTCACCGGATTGTTGAACGAGATGACCGCATCCGGTCGGAGATTGGCGACGTACTCGATCTCTCCGATTGACGCCGCGTCGACATGCCTGACTCCTCCATCGAAGATCGCGTTGACGACAAGCGGATGGGGGTTGGCTTTGACGGCATAGAGAACCGTGCCATCGAACTTCTTCACGAATTCGGCAGCGCTTTCTTCAAAGGTCGCACGGTGCATGCACATGACAGGAATCTCGGGACGATGGCTTCGCACCACGTCCGCAACGTCCGCGAATACGAGGAGTTGTTCTGTCACACGTCAACGGTCCAGCGCGGCAGGAACAACTGGACGACCGGTCCGACTCCGAATGCAAACAGCAACGTCCCCCAACCGAATTCCCCTCCTAGAACAACGCCGGCAAGGAGGGCACCGAGTTCAACGAAGGTTCGCGCGCGACGAATCGACCGACCGTGCTTGGCGAGTCCGGTCATGAGACCATCGCGAGGCCCCGGTCCGAGTCCGGCTCCGATGTACATGCCGGTGGCGAAACCCACGAGGACGATGCCGCCGACCAAAAACGCGAGATCTCCCACGAAGGATTCCGGAGGACCGACCAGGCTGAGGGTGATGTCGACAGAGGGGCCGATCAGCAACCCGTTGAGCAAGGTGCCGATGCCGTACGGCTCCCGCAGCGGAATCCAAAGCAGGATGACCACTGCAGAAACAATCACCGTCCACGACCCGACCGTCAGACCGAATCGTTCTGCGAGACCGGTGTGAAGCACATCCCAGGCCGGCGCCCCGAGATCGGATTGGAGGATGAGCCCAATCCCAACCCCGAAGAGAACCAGCCCGACTACCAGTTGCGTGAAACGCCGCGCGAGGCGTGGGCCCCGGATGGGTATCAACCACCTGCGCTTGTCATCGGTCGGGTTCGAGCTGACTACGGCCACGCTCAGATTCCGAGCTCGGCGAGTTCATCCTCGTAGTCATTCACGAGCGCCGACACTTCGCCCAGATCGGACGCTTCCGCCACGGCCCTGGCGAACGAGCGACCATGATCCTTGACAAACCAAGCCACGTGTGTCCGGCGCATCAAGAAGTCTGCGAGGCTCGCCACCGATTCATGATCACATGTGTACGAAAACTCTGCCTCCGAGGCCATACCGTCAGCCCACATGTTGATACCGGAGCTGCTCCGGTCGATGATCTCGAATGCTTCCCGACCGTACCGGTCGTACAGGAGATTGCCGTAGTCGTAGCTATATCCGACGTTGGTTGCCGCGCGAATG
The DNA here is from genome assembly GCA_041567895.1 of Acidimicrobiia bacterium. Taxonomy (GTDB): domain Bacteria; phylum Actinomycetota; class Acidimicrobiia; order Spongiisociales; family SHLN01; genus JABDOU01. Next base: position 15,237 of record JBFGAX010000027.1, on the reverse strand, counting down.
ACCTCTTGTTTGTCGGAACCCGAGCCAACGAGCGGAAGTTGATCGGTTTCAGACGGCGTTCGCTCCCCAAGATGGTCCACGACTTCGTCGACCACCCGCTGAGCCATCGGGCGATATCCGGTGAGCTTGCCCCCGGCAACCTGCCAGTAGCCGTCTTGCACTTCGATGACCGCCGGCTCCCTGCTCGCTTCCGCGGTGCCCTCGCCTTCTTCGGCAGCCAACGCCCTCAGGCCTGCGATAGCCGTGGTCACCGTCATGTCGCCCACATCCATGTACTGGCGAATCTGTCGACGAATGTATTCGACGTCCTCTTCTGTTGCGACCGGGGTGTCCGGATCGCCGTCATAGAGCGTGTCGGTGGTACCGACCCACAGTCGATTGCGGAATGGGATCAAGAACAGGATCCGACCATCTTCGGTTTCGGGCAGAACGAGGGCTTCGTTACCGATGCCGAGCTCGTTTGCATCCATGACGAGATGAACGCCCTTGGACAGCACGAGCTTTTTGTGCTCTCCCGCGCCGGGTACCGGACGAAACGGTCCGGTTGCCGCTACGACCGCCCTCGCTCTCACCGAGGACTCCGCTTCAGACTTTCGGTCGTGTAGCCCGACGACGAATTCTTCACCCCTTCTCTCCACTCCGGTGGCCTCCATCCAGTTGAGAACAACTGCCCCGTGGCGCCGTACGGCAGTTTTGAGCACGACGGCGGTCAACCTGGCGTCGTCGGTTCTGGCGTCGAAGTACGAGAAGCCACCGGTGAGGCCCCCGGTCTTGAGCTTCGGAACCCGCGATGTGATTTCGTCGGAAGTGAGCTTGCTGCTCTGATACTCCTCTGACCGGCCTCCAAGGGTGTCGTACATCTTCAGACCCGCGCCGAACATCGGCGACACAAGACGGGGCTGGGCGCTGACCCAGCTCGGAACGTCGCCAAACCCGCGCCCTTCGTACATCGGGAGAATGAACTCGAGCGGCTCGTACAGGTAATCGGCGATCGTGGCCAGCACCTTCTGTTCCAAGAGACCCTCACGCACCAGCTTGAAACGGAACTGAGGTAGATAGCGAATCCCACCATGCAGCAGCTTGGAGCTGCGACTCGAGGTTTCGGCGGCAAAATCGGTGCGTTCGACGAGTAGCACTGACAAACCGCGACTGGCGGCATCCAGAGCGGTCCCCGCCCCGACAATTCCACCTCCGATCACGAGCAGGTCAACCCGGTCGATGTTCGCGAGATGAGCCAACTGCGATGTGCGCGTCCACGTCATAGTGCGCTACGTTACCGACCCCGCCCTCACTCGACCGCATCCAGTGATCCTGACTAGTGTGGACCCGTCGGTTGGCCCCCTGGCCAGCATGACGCTTGCAATATCACATAACCCGAGGAGGACGTGTGAAGTCAACAATGAGGCTGCTGGTATTCCTGGCAGGCCTGGCACTACTCGTGGCAGCCTGCAGCGATACTCCGGCAGAGGAAACAACTACGACCACTACAGAAGCTCCTGGCACGGAAACAACGACAACAACCGAAGCTACCGACCCCGGCACCTCATTCGAAGGTGCCGTTCTCGATTCGGGCGGGTGTGACTACGGCGGCAAGCTCAATACGTTGACTGCCCTCGATGAGAACACCGTCGAGTTCGTGCTTTGCAAGCCAGACCCTGCCTTCCTGGCTGAGATCGCCTTCGGCGTATTCGGCATACAACCTGCCGAGCACCTGGAAGCAACAGGCGGCGCACCGCTCGACAACCCGATCGGAACGGGTCCCTACTCGCTCGACTCATGGAATCGCGGGGACTCGGTCGTCATGAGCGCCAATCCCGATTATTGGGGTGACGTCGCACCGCATGACACCCTCGTCATAAAGTGGGCGACAGAAAGCGCTTCGCGACTCCTGGAGCTGCAGGCAGGAACGGCCGACGGGATCACATTCCCCGGCGTTGCCGATCTTCCGGTCATCGAGGACGATCCGAATCTCGAGCTGATCGCGAAGCCGGAACCGAACATCTTCTACATGGGCATCACGGTGACGCATCCACCGTTCGATGACGAGCGCGTGCGCCAGGCTGTGGCCCAGGGCATCGACCGTCAACGAATCGTCGATACGTTCTACCCGCCCGGATCCGAGGTCGCGGACTTCTTCACACCGTGCACGCTGACCAATGCGTGCCTTGGCGAGCCGTGGTACGACTTCGACCTCGATGCCGCCAGAGCGTTGATGGAGGAGGCCGGCGTTGCCGATGGCTTCGATACGGTGATCCGCTACCGTCAGGTCGACCGCGGATATCTGCCGACTCCGGCAGATGTCGCTGCCGATATTCAGGCTCAGCTCAGCGCCAACCTGAACATCAATGCCAGGATCGAAGAGGTCGAGTCCAGCCAATTCATCGACGAATCGAACCAGGGCTTGTATGACGGGATCCATCTGTTGGGCTGGACGGGTGACTACCCGCACGTGACCAACTTCCTGGATGGCCACTTCGGCAAGACGATCACGCAGTTCGGTGAGCCGTTTGACGACATCGCCGGGCCACTGGATCAGGCTGCGTCGATCGCTGACCCGGATGAAGCTGCTCCGTTCTATGAGGCGGCGAACAACGCAATCAGGCAGCATGTGCCGATGGTTCCTGTTTCCCATTCGGGCGCCTTTGTCGCAGCCCGTGCCGGGATCGAGGGCGCTCATGCGCCACCATGGGGACACATCCAGTTCAACCTCTGGGATAACGGCAGCGATACGCTCGTGTTCTTCCAGAATGCCGAACCGGGATCGCTGTACTGCGCAGATGAGACAGACGGTGAATCCTTGCGGGTTTGCGGCCAGATCATCGAAGCTCTGTACCGCTACACCATCGACGGTGAAGTGGTGCCCGGATTGGCGACCGAGTGTGCACCGAATGAGGATCTGACCGTGTGGACCTGCTCCCTTCGTGAGGGCGTCACCTTCCACGACGGTTCGACTTTCGACGCCAACGACGTCGTGGTTTCGTACACAGCAGGTCTCGATGCATCGAGCCCGCTCCACACCGGCTCCACCGGGTCGTGGGTGTATTACGACTACATCTTCGGAGGGCTGATCAACGCAGGTTGATTCGCAGAGTCGAGCTAGTAGAAAGGGGAGACGCACAGCGTCTCCCCTTTCTCATATTTGAAGGTCTACATGATCAGCTACATCACACGGCGAACTCTGCTCGCCATTCCGGTGCTCATCGGGATCGTGATCGTGGTTTTTCTCCTGGTACGCGCAATCCCCGGCGAGCCATGCACGGCCATCCTCGGCGAGCAAGCGACGGAAGCAGCCTGTGAACGTTTCAATGAGGCGAATGGGCTCAACGAGTCGCTCCCCGTTCAGCTGGCTGTGTACATCAAGAACGTTTTCACATTCAACCTCGGCGACTCGATCAGCTTTTCTCGTCCCGTTACGCAAATGCTCATCGAGCGCCTTCCTCTCACCACCGAACTGGCGCTCTCGGCGCTGTTCATCGCTGTGATCGTCGGTGTTCCGCTTGGCATCGTGGCTGCACGGCGCCACAACTCGATCGTGGACACCGCGACCATGGCCTTCGCAAACGTGGGCGTTTCCATGCCGGTTTTCTGGCTCGGTTTGATGCTGGCATATCTCTTTGCGCTTGTTTTGCGCGACACACCTTTCGTCCTACCGCCTTCAGGACGCCTGAGCCCGGGCGTGTTTCCGATGGCGTACTACGACGTATGGGGCTGGGAGCTGACCGAAGGCAGCACGTGGGCCAAGTTCAACGAATACCTCGGCAACCACTTCATCGTCAACTCCCTCATAACGGGACAATGGGAAGTCTTCTGGGATGCGGTCAAACACATGATCCTGCCCGCGGTGGCGTTGGCGACGATTCCTCTCTCGATCATCGCCCGTATCACCCGATCATCCCTGCTCGAGGTCATGGGCAAGGACTACATCCGAACGGCCAGAGCCAAAGGAGCGACAGAGGGAATGGTTGTGCGAGGCCATGCCCTCCGCAACTCGATGTTGGCCGTGGTCACCATCATCGGCCTCCAACTCGGCGCTCTCCTGGGAGGTGCCATCCTCACCGAAACAGTTTTCAATCTCGCTGGTGTGGGCCGCTCTCTGTTTGAAGCGATCACCGCCCGCGATTACGCCGTAGTCCAGGGATTCACGGTCGTCATCGCCAGCATCTACGTCATCGTCAACCTGCTCGTTGACCTTTCCTACGCGTATCTCGACCCGAGGATCCGACTCGAATGACCATCTCCAAGAAGAAAGCCATTGAGATCCTCGAGAATGAGGCGGGCGATGTAACGCGATTGTTCGAGAAGCCAACCGGTCAGTGGCGTCTAGCCCTACGTCGTTTCCGGGGTAGGCGCTCGGGCATGACGGGTCTGTTCATCGTCGTCGGTTTGATCCTCGTCGCTATCTTCGCCCCGGTCATTGCTCCGTACGAACCAAACGAGATCCTGATCGGAGTCGAGGACGTGACCCGTCGCGACCCGCCATGTATCCATCTCCTGGGTTGTCCTGAGGAGACACCCCAGCACATCATGGGAGTGGACGGGAACGTACGCGACGTGTTCTCGCGTATCGTGTACGGGTCGCGGGTCAGCCTCACGCTCGGCTTCTTCACGGTCACGCTCGCCCTGGTAGTTGGATCCACCATCGGAGCCATCTCCGGATACGTCGGCGGTTGGCTCGACAACATTTTGATGCGGATCATGGATGTCATCCTCGGTTTCCCTTCGCTGCTGCTGGCCATAGCGATCGTTGCAGTCCTTGGACCGGGGCTGAGAAATGCACTCCTTGCCATCGCCATCGTGACCCTGCCCGGGTACGCGCGCGTCATGCGAGCGCAGGTGCTGGCGATCAAAGAGAACGACTATGTCACCGCCTCCCGAGCGCTCGGTTCGTCAACCCGATCGATTCTGTTGAAACGGATCATCCCCAACTCGCTGACGCCGCTCGTGGTTCTCGCGACACTCGGAGTTGCGACCGCCATCCTGGAGGCAGCGGGGCTGTCGTTCCTCGGGCTCGGCGCACAGCCGCCGGCCGCCGAGTGGGGTTCGATGCTGGCTCGCGAACGCAATCAGGTGTTTACGTCCCCCCACCTCGTCTTTTTCCCCGGGATAGCGATCATGTTGACGGTCCTCGGCTTCAACCTCATGGGCGACGGCTTGCGCGACGCACTCGATCCAACGCTCAACCGATGAGAAGCAACCTGTGAGCGTCACAAGCCCCCGCCCCGGCGAAGTTCAATCCGAGGCGACGGGACGGCCGTTGTTGGAAGTCCGGGGATTGGAAACGCACTTCGACACCCGGGATGGGATCGTCAAAGCCGTTGATGGAGTCGACTTTCACGTCACCCGGGGCGAGGTGCTCGGAATCGTCGGTGAATCCGGATGTGGGAAGTCTGTCACATCGTTTTCGATCATGGGACTGGTTTCCCACCCTGGCAAAGTCGTGGCCGGTGAAATCCTCTTTGACGGTCAGGACATCACCAAACTCGACCGGGAGGATCTGCGCGAGCTTCGGGGGGATCGAATTTCGATGATCTTCCAGCAGCCGACCAGTGCGCTGAATCCGGTCTACCGGGCCGGTGCACAGATAAAGGAGGTGTTCGAGCTTCACCGCGAATGGACGGAGGAGGTTGAAGAAGAGAAGGTCATCGAAATGCTGGCAAGAGTCGGCATCCCCGATCCCCGGTCCCGTGCCAGGGCGTATCCGCACGAACTGTCTGGCGGAATGGCGCAGCGAATCATGATCGCGATGGCGCTGGCGTGTGAGCCCGAATTGCTCATCGCCGACGAGCCGACCACGGCCCTCGACGTCACAATTCAGGCTCAGATCCTCGATCTCATCCGGGGGTTGCAGGAATCGACCGGAACTGCGGTGATTCTCATCACTCACGACCTCGGTGTTGTTGCCGAGCTGGCCGATCGGGTTGCAGTCATGTATGCGGGCGAAATCGTCGAGGAAACCGACGTCAGGACACTGTTCAAGAACCCTCTCCACCCGTACACGAAGGGCCTCATTGGTTCGATCCCGATTCTCGGTGAGCTCAAAGAGCGGTTGGACACCATCCCGGGGGTCGTACCGTCGCTCATTGATCTGGAACCGGGCTGCCGGTTTGCCTCACGTTGTGTGAGCCGCGTCGAACACGATCTCGAGATCTGCACCCAGATCAAGCCAGATCTCATCGAGACCGCACCGGGCCACAAGGTTCGCTGCTGGCTCTACCAGGAGCACGAGTGATGGCCGGAAACCTCGTCGAAGTGCGGAATCTGGTCAAGGAGTTTCCCGTGAAGGGAGGGCTTTTCCAGCGCCAGATCGGCAAGGTCGAGGCAGTTGCCGACGTCGACCTCGACATCAGGCACGGCGAGACGATAGGCCTCGTCGGCGAGTCCGGGTGCGGAAAGACCACCCTCGGCCGCATGCTCGTACGGTTGCTGGAACCGACAAGTGGAACGATTCGCTTCGATGGTGAGGATGTCACCCATATTCACGGAAAGGACCTGCGACCATTCCGACGCCGGGTTCAGATCATCTTTCAAGATCCATACGGATCGCTCGATCCACGCGGACAGGTGGGAGACACCATTGCCGAGGGACTCAGATTGCACGGCGTGTCCGACAAGGACGAACGGCACCAGCGAGTCGTCGAGATGCTGGAGCTCGTGGGATTGAAGGAAGCTCACGTAGGACGCTACCCGCATGAGTTTTCCGGCGGCCAGCGCCAGCGCATCGGCATCGCCCGCGCACTGATCCTCAAACCCGACCTGGTCGTCGCGGATGAGCCGGTGTCGGCTCTCGATGTTTCCGTGCAAGCTCAGGTCTTGAATCTGCTGAAGGAGATTCAGCAAGAGCTTTCGCTCACGTTGCTGTTCGTCGCCCACAATCTGGCGGTGGTCGAGCACATTTCCAACCGGATCGCCGTCATGTACCTCGGTCGCATCGTCGAGCTGACCGACCGCGACACGCTCTACAGAAATCCGCTGCACCCGTACACCCAGGCGTTGCTGTCGGCCATCCCGATCCCCGATCCGGACAGGCCTCGCAATCGGACAATCCTCCAGGGTGAAATCCCATCACCGATCAATCCGCCATCGGGATGCCACTTCCACCCGCGATGCCCGATTGCGCGCAAAGGCCTGTGCGACGTGGAGTCGCCCTCACTCATGGATGCCCGCGGAGATGTCGAACACCAGGCCGCTTGCTGGCTGAGAGCCGGCGACCGGGCCGTCGCCACCAGCTAGCTTCTGCGGGTCACGCATCCTGGAGACCTCATGAGCATCTCAGCGGCGATCGCGCTCGCCACGGAACGACTGTTGGAGCCGGTCGAGGGCATGCATCGCGCCATCTCTCAACGCTGGTTCGATGCATTCGAGCCTGCCAGTCGACCGATTCGACTGCTACATGATGGGATCGCGCGAGCGGTCTACGGTTCAATCCGATTTGGCGGGCGGGCTGTCGGCCATGGGCTCGCCGCTAGCTACCCGCTCTCATCAGACGCAGTTCATTCAATGCGCGCCGTTGTCAACGGCTTGTGGGGCGACGATCTCGGGCGCCACGAGATCGAGCTCGCAATCCCCATGACGGTTCACCTTGGCGCCGCCGGCACCCCGGACCATGATCCCGAAAGCGTCGCCGGAGTCCATTCCCACGTTGATCACCTGGTCGTTCTCGTTCATGGACTCTTTGAAACCGAGGGCATATGGCACGCGACCGAATCCCTGCCAGGAGTCATCGAATGTCTCGAAGACGTGCCAGGAGTGGAGACAGTCTCGATTAGCTACAACAGCGGCCTGTCGATTGCCGCAAACGGATCCCACCTCGCCGATCTCGTCACCGACCTGGTCGCGGCCTGGATGCCTGAGTCGATCACTCTGATTGGCCACTCAATGGGTGGCCTTGTCGTTCGCAGTGCTTGCAGCATTGGTCACGACGAGAACCGGAATTGGCTCAACGTCAACGTCGACGTGATAACCATCGGGGCGCCCCATCGAGGTTCGCCGGTCGAAAAGCTCGTCAACACGCTGGCATGGGGGCTCCGTGCCGCCCCTGAGACCCGGCCACTCGCCGGCTTCTTGAAGTCACGAAGTGCCGGAATAAAGGCCATGCGGTTCGGCGAATACGATCCAGGACCCGCTGATCCCGATGCATTGTTCTCTGACGGCACGGCTCCTGGTTTGCCAGAGGGCGTCGACCACCATTTCATAGCCGGTTCCGTTACGGCCGACCCGGGTCATCCGGTCGGAAGGCTGCTGGGGGATCTCATCGTGCGCTCAACCAGCGCCAACGGCAGGAACCTCAATCCGACCACGGACATGACGATCGGCGATCTCAATCACTTCGATCTCGTTCGCGACGACAGGGTTATCAGCCGCATTCGAGATATCGTCACCACTGGCCTCTCCTAGGCAAAGAGCTTGCCGTGATCGAGGTTGGGTAGGACATATTTGGCGAACAGGTTGCATTCGTCGATGTGTGGGTAGCCCGAAAGAATGAATGCGTCGACACCCTGGTCTTGATACGCCTTCAGTTTCGCAATGACCTGGTCGGGATCGCCGACGATGGCGGCGCCTGCACCGGACCGGGCTCTCCCAACTCCTGTCCAGAGATTCTCTTCCACAAACCAGTCGTCCCCGGCTTCAGCCCGTAGTTCGGATTGACGGCCTACGCCCGCGGAGGCAGTGTCGAGGGACTTCTGTCGAATCTCCTCACCCTTGTCGTCATCAAGCCTGGATACCAGCCGTTCGGCCGCGGCGCGGGCTTCAGCCTCGGTCTCGCGTACGATCACGTGGCTCCTGACCCCGTACTTGAGAGTCCGACCGTAACCCGCCGCACGCTGGTCCATTTCCTTCACCAACTCCCCGACGGCGGCGACCTTGTCCGGCCACGTCAAGAACACATCCGCATGCTCCGCCGCAGTGTCTTTGGCCGCGGGGGAAAAACCGCCGAAATAGAAAGGCGGACATTCACCCGATACGGTCCGAATCCGGGGCGGATCGAGCTCGAGGTCGACGAACTCGCCATGGAAGTCGATCGATTCTCCGTTTAGCAACGCCCGCAGCACTTCCATCCACTCTCTGGTGCGCTGGTACCGGGGTTCGGACTCGAGCTTCTCGCCCGGAATGTCGCTCGAGATGATGTTGATGGTTAGACGGCCGTTCATCATCTGATCGAGGGTCGCAAGCTGCCGGGCCAGCTGCGGCAGCCACATCTCGCCCATCCTGACAGCAACCAGAATCTGCATCTGCTGTAGCAGAGGTGCTACCCCACCGGCGAACGCAATCGAATCGATACCCAGTGCGTACCCCGACGGCAACAGGATGTTGTCGAATCCGTTCTTGTCAGCGGTGACCGCGATATCTCGGCAATGCTCAAATGAGCTGGCTAGCTTCGGGTCAGGAACCCCCAGAAACTCATAATCATCATCGCACAGGGCTGCGAACCACGACACCTCCATTTACAGCTCCTCCTTGATGGTTGACCAGAACTTAATCGATGTGCAGATGCCTGGAGTAGTGGACAAACGTCAGTTTCAGCTCCATCCCGAGGCCGAGATAGACATCGAGCGCGCCTGTACGCGAATCGGTGTTGAGCCCAACCAGACCCTGGCCTCTCGAGCGGAACTCACCGAAAATACTCGACAGCAACGCTCGTGCGATCCCGCGTCTTCGATGCTGCCGAACAACCGCCAGTTCATCCACCCAGCCCTCCTCCGGATAGTGGATGCCGAAGATGGAACCCACAATGTGATCCCCGTCAACCGCGACCCGCAGCAGGGAAGGATCAAAATCATTCCTCCCAACCGTATCCGCACGCCACTCCTCGAATGTCATTGGAGTGCGATGCGGCCATTCGTTGAAAGCATCCTCGATGACCTGGTACGCCGCCCTCTCTTCCGAGGCTTGCACAGGTCGGATGACGATGCCATCGGGCGGGAGAAAGTCCGGCACATTGTGGTCGGCGTCGTATCGCAGCACCCACGATGTATAGAGCGACTCGTATCCGCGACCGATGAAAAGCGCCCTGGCGTCTTCGAGAGTTTCGACGACGGACTGGCCGATACGATCCGACGTTGCTGATCGTTCGGTCCACTCAATCAGGCGGGTGCCGATGCCCCGGCCCCGGAAGCCGGGGTGCACGGTTCCCCAGGCTTTACGATCGATGACCATGCCCGCCGCGACAAGCGCGCGATCGAAAAACATCAGCCGCGTGTGTCGCTCGAGATCGAAGCCGGGCGCTTGCCAGCTCGGTTCGATGTCGTCCCTCGTGAGGAACTGCTCGCCAATATCGTTGCGGTCGGACGTCGCAAAGAGCTCGATGAAGGCGTCGAGATCTTCCATCGTGGCGTAGCGTTCGACCAACTCGTCCACGATCAGGGAAGCGGAACTCCTTCGGATGCCTCGATGATGTCGTAGACATCGTTGCGATCGAGGTCGACTCCGAAGGCTTTGGTCGACGACGTGATCCGGTCCGGCTTCTGACTGCCGATGATCGCGATCGGTGTCGACGGATGGGCAAGAATGAATGCAAGCGCGATCGACGCCCGATCCACCTCTTCGCGTTCGGCGAGCCGATCGAGGGTGTCGATCAATTCTGAGCGAGGTCCTCCTTCGCCGGTTTCCCCGGTGGCCAACATACCGCCACCCAACGGACTCCAGGCCAGGGGGATGAGGCCGAGTTCCATTGCGAGATCCAGGGTGCCGTCCCGCAAGGGTGCTAGATGGGAAGCAGAGAACTGAGGTTGGGTGGACACGAGCGGAAACCCGAGGTGAGCCTGGAGCGCCCGGGTTTGAGCAGGGGTGTAGTTCGAAACGCCCACTTCTCTGACCTTGCCCGAAGTCCGCAAAGACGTCAGCACCGACGCCAGCTCGGCTGGATGGGTGAAGAGGTCGGGCCGGTGGATCTGGTAGAGATCGATGGTATCTGTGCGAAGCCGCTGCAAAGACCGGTCGCATGCAGTCTCGAGATACTCACCGCTGCTGTCATACGGGATCGGGGGCATGATGCCACCTTTGGTCGCCAGAACCATGCGATCGCGCAGCGACGGGTCGGATGCGAGCACCTCTCCCAGCAATGCTTCGGCCTGGCCGAAAGCGGTTCCTCCCCAATCCAGTCCGTAGACGTCTGCGGTGTCGACGAGATTCATACCACTGTCGAGCGCCGACTCCAGCACGTGCCGGGCATCGTCGACCGGCATGCCGACGAATCGCCAGCAACCATACGCGATTGGCCCAACCGACAGGCTGCCCAGGGTTCGGCGCGAGGAGTTCACGAGTGATGTCATCGCCGTGAGGCTACCGGATCCTGACTGCCCGAATCCCCACAGCCCTGCGCTAGCAGCTAGAGACAGCCTTCGATCCACGACACCGGTCCGGCGAGACCGTTGCGAAATGTGGTGACGATGCCCTCGTCGTTGGTCTCGAATACAACCCGGTAATCGGCGTCTACGGCATCAACCGGAACGAACACCAGATACTCGCCGTCACTGACGTACTCATGCGGACGCCGCTCGATTTTGCCCTGGTACGTGGATAGGACGTCGTCGGTCGTTGAGCCGATGCGGATACCTGACGCGGTCTGATGTTGGGGAGCGTATGCGTCGAGGCGGACGATCCGGGTGCCTTCGTGAATCATGATCCCGGGCGAATACGGATCGCCTTCCACAAATCCATATTCACAAAACTCATCGTCTGTGCCGCTTTCATCCATGGGAACAACAATCTGGATTCCCAGTCTCGACTCGGCATCGGCCACCGAGTCGCCAGGCCGAATATCAGCCCATTTTCGCAAGAGCAGCGGTTGATCCGTGAATCGGCTTCGCTCCGGATCAACAACCTCGATCGTCATCGGTGACCGATTGGTTTGTATGCGATGCACGCCGACATCGAGGTAGTCCGACACCGCTCCTACCGGTTGGAAAACTTCGCCAACCTCAATCGACACTGTCGAATCGTTCCAGGTGAGTTCGACCGTCTCGGACGTTTGGTTGACGACGACAAATTCTTGATAGTCACCAACCCGTCGGCAGACCTGTTCGCCTGTATCGAAGAGCTCGATGAAAGCGACTCGCCCGTAGGTGGTGGAGCAGTCGACGTCAATCTCATCGCCCCCATCTGGCATGGTCGTCGATGTGGTGGTCGACGACGGAACCGACGTCGACGTCGAGCTGGATGTCGATGAAGCCGCAGTGTCCTCGCCACAGCCCACAATCGCCAGCATCGATCCGATGATCCAAACCAGCCAGATTCGTTTCATACCCTTGAGACGCTAATCACGAGCACAGAGTTTCGGGTGGAGGGCCGTCCTTCCGGGACCCGGGTCGGTAGCCTTTCCGAATGGGAGATCATGGGCCTGACCCGGGCGAGATATCGTTTTCGGAGGTTCTCTACGAAACTCCGTCGAACTACGCCCACATCATGAACGTCGCCATGGACGTTCCGCGACATGCGAGCGAGACATTCGGCATCCGGGGCCACATCCCGATAGTCGGCACTGCAGACACAGCCTCTTTCAGGTCTACCCTGGTTCCGGTCGGTGAAGGTAGGCACCGGCTGTTTCTCAATGCCGAAATCCGGGCCGCCATCGCCAAGGGCCCCGGAGACCGGGTTCACATGACGATTGCATTTGATCCGAAAGACCGGATGCCCGATGTGCCCGCCGACCTGGAATCTGCCCTGCGAGAAGGTGATGCATGGGAGGCGTGGGAGGCGCTGCGGCCTTCACGCCGCAAGGACACGCTGGTCTATCTGGCAGACGCCAGGCGACCGGCGACGCGGACAAAACGCATCGATCAGATCGTGAGCGCAGCAAAGCAAGAAGGCTCGTCCAGAACGTCATAGGCCAAGGGCCCGGACAAAGGGCCCGGACAAAGGCCCGTGCGTAGACTCATTGCCGTCGTCAGGAGAATGCCGTGAGCTCTACGAAGCAGGGATTCCTGCTGATCGCCGACATCACCGGCTACACCCGGTACCTCACCTCATCTGAACTCGAGCATGCTCAAGGCATACTCCACTCCCTCATGGAGCTGCTGATCGAAGGTGCCCGGCCGCCTCTCGTCGTCTCAAAACTGGAGGGCGACGCGGTCTTCAGTTATGGGCTCGAAGGCAAGTCGCTGGGTGGCCAGACCTTTGTCGAAATGATCGAGGACACGTATGTGGCATTCAGACGGGCGATCAACCTCATGGTGCTCAACACGACATGCGACTGCAATGCATGCGCAAACATCTCCAGCCTCGACCTGAAGTTCTTCGTGCATCACGGCGCGTTCTCCCTGCATGACCTCGACGGTAGAGACGAGCTTTTCGGACCCGAGGTCATCACAGTCCACCGTTTGACAAAAAACTCGATCACCGAAACGACCGGCCTGCGCGCATACACCCTGTACACCCGGCCGGCGATTGATGCTCTCGAGCTCGATGGATTCACGGATCGATTGGTGAACCACCGGGAGCATTATGAGGACGTGGGACCGCTCGACCTCTGGGTACAGGACATGCATCCGGTATGGGAGGAAAAAGCCGACGAGCTACGCATAGAGATTTCAGCCGATGACACGCTGGTCGAAATCGCCGGAGATCTGCCCATTCCCGTTGCGGTTGCCTGGGAAGTCCTCACACAACCCGAGTATCGGGCGATTTTCGTCCACTCCAAAGAACAACGCACGCTCAATCACAAAGAAGGCCGCCTGGCCAGCGGCAGCGTCTATGAGTGCTTCCATGGCAACAACAGGGTCACGACCCAGACCATCCTCGACTGGCACCCCTTTGCACAGATCACGACTGAGGACACAACTCCCATTGCGAGGACGACCGTGCTCACGCAGTTCGCGCTGACACCACTCACCGGCGGCACCCATGTACTCGTGAGAGTCAGCAAAGCTCGTGGTCCGTTACTGAGGCGGATCGCGTGCAACCTGGTCGGGCGTCGTGTGGTCAGCTCGAACCTGTCTCAAGGATTGGCAACACTTCAGGAACTGGTCAGAGGGCAACTTTCCGATGGAACGCTCGCCGTCGCCGACCACGATGAGGTTGACACCGATCAGGTTGCCCACGCGGTCTCGACCAGCCTCCGGCGGCCTCCCGACTGACAGGTCGGATCGAGATCAGGAGACACTCATGAGAAAGTCGACCAGCGCGTCGACTTCATCGTCGGTGAGCGGAAGCTTCGGCATCATCTTTGCCGAATAACCGGATACGACGAAGGTCCCCGGCTCGCGAATGGCCTGACGCACATAACCCTCAGCTGTCATTCCCTCGACCCGTCCGCCGGCTCGATCGGGAAGGTCAGTCAAATCGGGACCAAACGAGGACCCTACCGAACCGCGAACCGCGTGGCATCCAACACATCCGCGAGTAAAAAAGAGATTGGCTCCATCGACGGGACCTGCAGGCGCATATCCCGGTGACGGACGGAGCCAGGCCACCAGCGAAAGGCCTGTCAGCACCACGAGCAGAGCGCCGACCCCCGCCCTCCGCGATGAAACGCTCCATCCGGACATACGTGGCTTTTGGCTACTCCGCATGCATTGGGTCTGCCAGTTGGCGCCTGCTGCCAACAATCTGGGCGACGAAGAACGCCAGGACAGCCAGCGTGACCAGTGAGAGCGCTACTCCGGCCACGTTGACTCCGGTTGTCGGGGCCGCAAGAAGTGTCACCGCTTCGACGGTCCCGAGTTCCTGCTCACCAAACCAACCCTGCGCGACCCTCCATTCCCACGAACCCGCAATCGGCAGCGTCACCTCTGCGACATAGTGTCCGGTGCGGGCGCCTCGCTCACCCGAGAACGTCAGCGGCTGCTTCATGTCAGGATGGACAAAGGTCAGCGAAGTCTCGCTGACGTCGACGGCAGTCTTACCGTGCTGGAGAATCGTGTATTCGACCTGATACGTGGTGTTGGCTTCGAATGTGGCCGGCGCATCGTCAATCCGGGTGAGCGCCCATCCTCCGGCCAGGGCCGTACCCGCCACCGTGAGCACGGCAATGACGGCGACCACAGCGATCGTCAATCTGCGAAGCATGTTCATCTCCTTTTCGCTTCTAATGTCCTTACACCGGTCGGCCGCCCCCGGTTCCAGGGTTCACAAGAACGAGATGGAACGGGACGCATGCCGGCGGTGTAATAGATATGAGAGCAAGTCCGTGGAGGGCCGCCCACTGGATGTACAAGAGCCAACAGAGCGAGATCTGATAGAGAGGTCCCAGGATGGGGATATCGGTGCATTTGAGCAACTGGTACGCATCCACCAGAGCAT
>JBFGAX010000026.1:0-32198 GCA_041567895.1 Acidimicrobiia bacterium | reverse complement strand
CCCGTCCGAACCGAAGGTGAGGACACAGAACAAGCATGCCTGGTTCAAATCCAGTGAGCGGACGCGCACACGTCAACCGCACTCGATTCGTGGGCCTACCTGGATTTGAACCAGGGACCTCATCCTTATCAGGGATGCGCTCTAACCAGCCTGAGCTATAGGCCCGAACCATCACCCTACGGCTTCGACGGTGTCGAATGCCTCCAAGGGCGAGAGCGATGATACCACTCCCCTTTCGGCCGCTCCCAACCCCGGGGGCGGACGCCAGGTCACGTATTCCTCATGGTTTGGGCAAGACAGACCGATTTCATTTACTATGGCCTGGCGCTGCACTTCTACCGGAACAGAAACATTCGAAAACCGGGCAAACGGTTGGACTTTGCTTCATATGCTGAAATGAAGTGACGGGGTTACTACCTCGGGTGCACGAGATGCGGGACGACCAGAACACCGGAGATCTTTGAACATGGTTAGCAAGCCGTCAGAAAACGAACGTCGCTCATTCGAGACGACTCGTCGCGGATACAACAAGGACCAGGTGAATGCGTTCTTGTTCGAGCTGGAGCAGAAGCGGCATGCGGCTGATGCACGGATCTCTCAGCTCGAAGCAGAAGTTGCAAAAGCACGCCAGGCCGGATCCCCCGAACTCGACGCCGAGATGCGTCGCCTTCGCGAAACCAAGCTCGCCGAAGCGGAACGGCAGTCGAAGGAGATTCTCGACCGGGCCCGCAAACGGGCTCAATCGATTGAAGATTCTGCACAGGATCCGGATGTCGCTTCAGCGGAAATCATGGCCGAGGCCAAGGCCGAGGCGCAGCGAATTCGCCAGGAAGCCGAGCGCGACGCCAAGCAGATAAAGCGTGAGGCCCGCAACCTCCTCAGCTCGAGCCAACGTCAAGCTGAAGAAACCCGCAACGAGATCCAGAGTTCGCTCTCCGAGGTTCAGTCCAAGGTTGCGCGCGCTTCTCAGGCGAGCCAGGAGGCGAAAGCCATCATCGCCGATGCCGAACATCAGGCGAAAATCATCCACGAGCAAGCTGAGGATGCCAAAGAGCAGGCCGAAGCAATCCGGAGAGCTGCGGGCAGGGAGGCCGAGCGCAAGGCCGAGCAGATGGTCAATGCCGTCAAAGCAGAGGCCGAAGGACTTCGGACTCGTGCTCAAGAGACGCTTTCCAGCGCACAGGCCGAGTCGGAAAAACTGCTGGCAGACACCAGGCGTGAAGCCAAGACGCTGATCGAAGAAGCTCAGCAGATTCGGGCAAAAGCGGAACAGGACGGCGCTCAAAGCGTCAAAGACGCTCTCGCCAAGAGCCAGGCGCAGATCGACGAGGCCCGCAAGGAAGCAGAGGCAGCCAGGGCCGAGGCGGCGCGCATCAAGAGCGGCGCCGCCGAGGTAAAGGCGGCTGTTGAGACCGAAACTGCTCGCCTGCGGTCTGAAACGAATCGTCTGCTGCGTGAGGCAAAGGACAAAGAGGCTCTGCTCGCAGACGCCGAACAGAAAGCACAGACACTCCAGGCCGAGGCAGAAAACGACCGTACTCACGCCCGCAGAGTTCTGGCCGACGCCCACAAAGAGGTGGCATCGGTTCGCCAGGACGCAGAGACTCATCTCCAAACGGCGAAGCAGCAGTTGGATGAGGCCAAGAAGGAATCAGCCAAAATCCGGGTTGAGGCCGCGAATCTCAAATCAGAGAGCGGCACGATCCTCGACGAGGCGAAGAAGCAGGCCGAGGCGCTCAAATCTGAGGCCGGCTCTATCAAGGCCGCTGCGCTCGAAGACCGCAAGAACGCCGAACAAGCACTCCGTGAAGCAACTTCTCTCAACCAGCAAGCCAAAGCCTCTCTGGCAGACGTCGAGGCCGAGAAGAAGAAGAAGCTCGCAGATGCCGAAGCTCGAGCGAAGGAGCTTGTCAACGAGGCGGAGCATCGTATCGAAACCGCCAAACGAAACGTCGTCTCGATCCACGAGAATGCGCTCAGCGCCAAAGCCGAAGCCACGGCTCTGATCGAGCAGGCGAATACCAGGATTGCCAAAGCCGAGGAGATCGAGGCCGCTGCCGGCGAGCGTCAAAAGAATGCCGACGAACAACTCCGGGCTGCTCAGGCTCTCCAGAAGCAGGCTGACGAGTCGATTGCAAATGCTGAGAACCGTGCCAAGGCGATCACAGATGCAGCCGAAACCGAACTAGCGAAGAGCAAGCAGAAGGCCGAGGCCGTGACCGCGACGGCACAGGAAATGATGGATCAGGCGGCGAAACTCCAGGAGACCGCCGAAGCCGCCAGGGCTGCAGCCGAAACCGAGTTGAACCAGGCGAAGGCCGCAAAAACTGAAGCCCACGAGCTCATGGCGGCAGCGCAGTCCAGGTCTCAACTCCTCGCTGGACAGGAGGCCAAGGCGAAAGAGAACACGGCTCGAGCGGCCGCGCTCATGTCGGAAGCAAGCCAGAAGGCCGAACTGGTCAAGGACGCGGAAGCCCGGGCAGCATCGCTCATCGCAGGAGCCGAGGCCAAGAAATCCGAGACCGAGGCAGAGATCGAGCAGCTACTCGAGGGCGCACAGGCTGAAACGGATCGCCTCCGCCAGGCTGTCGAAGCCGACCGCGCAGCTGCACGGAACCTTCTAGAGACGGCGAAGGCTGAGAGCACCAAAACGCTTGCCTTCGTGGAGGAACTCAAGACCGAAACGCAGGGCTTGAACGCCGAAGCCAAGACGCTCGTCGATACGTACACCACTCGCAAAGCCGAGATCGATCGAGAAGCTGAAGGCATTCTCGCTAAAGCAAAAGAGGATGCAGAACACATCCGAGCAGGCGCGGCAAAGGAGCTGTCTGACGCACAGGAGCAGTCGTCAAAGCTTCGCAATCAGGCAGATGCCGATCGCGAAGAGCTATCGCGGCGCGAAGAGGCGGTGAAGGTCGCAGAGGCCAACGTCTCAACAGCCGAGAAGCGGGTAGCCGATGCGCAGACCCGGTTGAACAAGATCAACACAGATCTGGCGCACGAACTCAAGGTCTTGGAAGAGACCAGGGCCGAATCGGAACGAATCCGAACTGAATCCGAGGCCGCTGCGGCCGAACTCACCAAATCGGCGGAAGCAGCCGCTTTGCAGGCGAGGGCAGAGGCCGATGAGCTGAACAAGGAAGCCAGGGCTGCGCGAGCCGAGGCTCAGCAGTTGTTGGAGACGGCTAACAAGGATGCCACCGCACTGCGGGAGTCAGCCGAACAGCTACGTGTTTCGGTCGAGCAGGAACTCACCGAGGTTCGGGCTAGTGCTGATCGCTCAAGAGCAGCCGCCAACGAAGAACTTGCAGCCATCAAACAAGAGATCTCTCATGCAGCCACTCAGCTGACGGAGCGCCACGACGAACTCAAGAAGGTCAACGCCGAGATCGGGGTAGCCAAAGAGGCTGCCAGGGTAGAAGCTGATCGTATCCGCTCGAGCGCCCAGGTAGAACTCGCGAATGCGAGGGAGGCGAACAAGGTCGCGGCCGAGAAGGTACGAGGCGCCGAGCAGGTAATGGCAAACGCTGAGAGCCGCCTTGCCGAAGTTGCAGCCGCAGAAGGCATGGTCGCCGAATCCAAGCAAAAGGCCGAGGAAATCATCCAGGCAGCTCGTGACGATGCCGCACGCATAACCCGCGGCGCCAACGAGCTGCTCGACAAGGCCGGGTTGGATGCACAGGAGGCTGACAGCGCACGGGTTCGCGCCGAGGAGAAGGCCAAGGCAGCAGAAGCCCGTTTGGTGGAGTTAGAGAATGCAGCAGAAGAGACGAAGCGGGAAACCGAAGCGCTCAAAGCTCAATCGGACAAGATTCTCCAGGGCGCACAGACCAAAGCAGACCAGGTGATCACGAAGGCCAGGGAGCGCGAAGCCGATGCACGCAAGCAAGCTGTGGCGGTCCTCGAAACCGCTCGCCTCGAGGCAGAAGAGCAGACCAGGAGCATCCGGGCGGACGCCGCTGAGCGAGTTGCAGCTCTCCAGCGCCAGTCCGACGAGGCAGCACTAGAAGCCGAGCGGGCCAAAGCGGCTGCGAAGCAGCAGGCGACGGAGCTGATCCAAAAAGCCCGTGACGAGATCGAAGCTGCAAAGGCCGAGCTCACCTCGGTTCGTGAAGAGATCGTCAAGGCCGCAGAAGAGCGAGCATCCGAGATCGTGACGTTCGCCCAGGCAGATGCCGAGAAGATTCGACTCGAGATCAACGACATGCGAGCTCAAGCCAGGCGCGAAACTGAGGAGTTGCGCCGCAATCTCGAAGAACGCGAAGCAGAGATTGCGAGCCGTATGGCGGTTGTCGCCGAGAAAGAACAATCGTTGTCCGACGCCGAGCGACGGGCGGAGCGAATCGTGCAAAGCGCACGTGAGTCTGCCGAGGAGTACTTGTCTGCCGCGGAAAACCGGCTGGCCGAGGCCGAGGCCACTCAAAGATCAGCAGCTGAGGCAGTTGAGCGCATGCGCGCTCGACTGAAGGGGTCGTAGTCCTTGGAGGGAGCTACCCGGGGAGGCCCTTGCGCAAGCAACGGCCACTTCTGATTCCGACATGCCGACAACACATGGGCTAAGTAGCCGTCGTACGGTCGTGTGCTTGGACAAATGTTGCCGTAGCGAGTCCCATTGCCGTAGCTGCATGCAGAAAAGGATCAGCGAGGTTTCCAGCCCACCACAGGCCGGCAGGCAACCCGTGTCGAGCCATCGCGACGGCCCCGGATGCGAGGGCGATCGCTGACAGGTACTCCCGGTCATCAGAGACGCCCAGGGTGCTAGAAACGATTCCGTCATTGACAAGACCCGAGAGCGTGATGGCTAATGCAGCCCACGGCCCTTCGACCGGCGCTCGCAGCCGTCTGGTTCTAACGGGACCTGGAGGAAACCACTCTTTCGCGGTCTCTTTTGCCCAGAGAGGTCCTACCGGCCGGGGAAAGTCGATACCACGGCCGAGTCGAAATGGCCTCCCCGGTTCCGTCCACGAAACCGAACCCTCGAGAACTTCGTCGAAGTCTGATCGCATGCGAGTGAGGAGCGCGTGCGCGAGCCCCGATCGAATGTTGGCTCCAATGAGAGCAGGGACCTGGGCCTGAATCAGGCTTTCGGCAATCGAGCTTTTGTCGAGGTCGTCGGTTGCAACGACGAGGGGAACCCTCGCATCGACGGCGTCGGCCAACACGGTTTGTATGGAGCTGTCGTCCGTAACGAGGACGTCGTATCCCAGCAGATCTTCAATGGGACCAAGCCGACGGTCGTGCGGAAGGCGAGGATTGGACTTCCAGATTCCGACACCGGCGACATCCGAGACTCCGAGGAGAGCTCGTACGGCCCGACCACCGACGTCGCCTTTGACGTTGAAGGCTATTCGCACTACGTGTCAGATGGCTTCCAGGAACCGGTCGACTCCGGCGGTGAGGTCGGTCGTTCGAGATAGGCCACGATGGCAGCCGCCGCTGCCGCAAGCAACGCAAAAAGAATGTTGTTAGTTCGCATCACGCGATTGTACAGACACGACGATGCCAGCCACGAGAAGATTCACGCCCCGGCCGGATCCAGGCCAGGCGGTCGCCGAACGACAACTAACCGAGAACGGTCTCCTCGGTCGGCTGTGTGGCGTGCTCCTGACGTTCGGCCGTCGTGTAATTGGCCGGCGTTCTCACCGGCGCAGGTGGACGCGATGCTGCCGGCTGGGGAAGAACTTCTTCCAGCACAACCACCTCGATGCCACCAACGATGTCCGAAATCAAGTTGTAGAACACCGCCATCAACGTAGAAACACCACTCAGAAGGATCGCCGACGTTATGCACATGAACAGCACGGCCCGAAACAGATTCTGCCCCTCGAGCGTTATCGGCTCGAACAAGCCGAATCCGTTTATGAAGTCGAGAATGGTGTCGGGCGTTCCCGCATTGCGGAGAAGACTCCACATGATCACCAATCCCAGCAACACCGCCAGCATCACCACAGTCCAGAGGACTAATGAAACCTTCAGCACGGTCCAGGGATCGATCTTTCTGACTATCCGTCGCACTCTCCGGACCGCCATGTTCACCTCGTCTTGATGTTCGTCGTTGTGTTTCGATTGAAGTTGGGATCGGTCGATAGTGTACCGACGCTTTGCTCGCTAGCCAGGGTTCCCTTGCACGTCCGTGAATTCTCGTGGTTCATGCGTGCGGTACCTTGAACCGTCTGACGCTGGCTTATTCCTCGGTTTCTTCCCGTGGTACCAATGCGAATCCCGAGAGGGACGCTCCGTCCTCGAGGCTCATGATCTTGACACCCTGAGCGGCTCTCTTTTGCCGGCTGATCTTGTCACTCGGCTGGCGAATCACGATGCCATCGCTCGATATGACAAATATCTCCGTTCCGGGCGCCACGGCTCGCGCAGCGACGAGATCGCCCCGGGACGCAGTCGTCTTGATGGCTTTGACTCCGATGCCGCCTCGCTTCTGTTTCGGAAACTCTTCCATTCTGGTTCGTTTGCCGAAACCCTGTTGCGTGAGAATCAAAACCTCGTCGCCTTCGCCGTCCCGCGCCACAGAAACCACGAGATCGCCTTCACGCAATTTGATCCCTCGAACGCCCTGGGTGTCTCGGCCCATCGCCCGGATGTCACTTTCGGCGAAACGGATGCCCATTCCATCTTTGGTGAACAACAACAGGTCATTGTCGCCGTTTGTCATCCTGACGGCGACCACTTCGTCATCTTCACCGATCTTGATGGCAATGAGCGTGCTCGAACGGCTGTCGTAGTCGGAAAATTTGGTTTTCTTGACTTGACCCTTGGCTGTAGCAATCACGAGGTATTTCCAGCTTTCGTAGTCCCGGGTGTCGATAACCGCTTCAATCCGCTCATCAGGAGCAAGCGGCATGACGGCCTGGGCAAGGGTTCCCCGCGCTGTGCGATCTTGCTTCGGAATCTCATGGGCCTTGATCCGATATACCTTGCCACGGTTTGTGAAAAAGAGCAGGAAAGCGTGCGCCGAGGTGTGGAGGACTTTCGTAACTACGTCGTCCTGATTGAGCTTCGCGGCCTTCACTCCCCTGCCACCACGGCCCTGGACCCGATAGACGGCTGCAGGTACCGCCTTGATGTAGCCCGCGTTCGTGACCGTCACGACCAGGTCTTCGTCGGCTATCAGATCCTCGAGAGAGAAGTCGCCTTCGTCCGGAATGATCCGTGTGCGCCTGCCGTTCCCGAACTTCTCGCGGATCTCGTGCAGATCGTCCGCAATGATCTTTCGTTGTTTGGCCGGGCTCTTGAGAATCGATTCGAGCTCCTTGATTTCCTTCTTCAGCTGGGCCTGTTCGGCGCGCAGCGTCGAGACGTCTTGCGCTGTCAGGCGTCGAAGTGGCATGTCCAGGATGTGGTTGGTCTGGACTTCAGAGAGCTTGAAATTCTCCATCAAGGATGCTCTGGCTTCGGCAACGTCCTTCGACTGGCGGATGATCCGGATGACCTCCTCGATGTTGTCGAGAGCAATGAGAAGCCCATCGACGATGTGAATGCGATCTTGCTTCTTTTTGAGACGGAATGTGGTGCGCCTTTCGATCACTTCCATCTGGTGATCGATGTAATAGCCGATTGCTTCCGCGATGTTCAACGTGCGTGGGACACCGTCGACCAGGGCAACAAAGTTGACACCGAACGTGTCCTGGAGCGGCGTCATCTTGAAGAGCTGATTCAAGACAACGTTCGGGTTCGCATCCTTTTTGAGGTCGACGACAATGCGAGTACCCACTTTGCCGGAGGATTGATCGGTGAGCGCCCGGATGCCTTCGATCTTCTTGTCCCTCACCAGCTCCGCGATCTTGAGCATGATGCGATCGGGTGACGACTGGTATGGAAGCTCTGTTATGACAATGGCTGTCCGGCCCTTCTTGACCTCGACGACGTCTGCTTTGGCTCGCATCCGTATGGAGCCGCGGCCGGTCGTCAACGCGCTCCGCAAGCCCTGATTCTGCAAGATGTAGGCACCGGTCGGAAAGTCCGGACCCTTTATGAACTGAGAAAGCTCTTCGGCAGTGGAATCAGGGTTTTCGAGCGTGTGCGTTATAGCGTCGACAACCTCCTCCAGATTGTGCGGAGGAATATTGGTTGCCATGCCAACTGCGATGCCTGTTGAACCATTGACGAGGAGATTCGGAAATCGCGCAGGCAATACCACAGGCTCGAGGGATTTACCGTCGTACGTGTCCTTGTAGTCGACGGTCTCTTCATCGATGCCCTCCAACATTCGCTCGGCGAGCTGTTGCATGCGACACTCGGTGTATCGCATGGCGGCCGGAGGATCGTCGGGAGACCCAAAGTTTCCCTGAGGCTGAATGAGCAGATAGCGAGTGGCGAAATCCTGACCGAGCCGTACCAGCGCGTCGTAGATCGCACTGTCTCCGTGTGGGTGATAAGACCCCATGACATCGCCGACCACCCTGGCGCACTTTGTGAACCCCGTGTTGGCGCGCAGCCCGGCGTCGTGCATCGCATAGAGGATGCGTCGATGAACCGGCTTGAGACCGTCGCGAATATCCGGCAGGGCTCGAGAGACGATGACCGACATCGAGTATTCGAGGAACGAATCGCTGATCTCGGTCCGGATCGGAATTGAGGGAACTTCGCTAACCATCATCCAGTCCTAGATATCGAGGAAACGCACATCTTTGGCGTTCTTTTGTATATATGTGCGCCGGAGGTCCACATTGTCTCCCATGAGCCAGCTGACGATCTTGTCGGCTTCGGCTGCCTCTGAGATCTCGACCTGCACGAGGCTCCGCGTCTCCGGTTCCATGGTTGTCTCGCCCAACTCGGGGTGATTCATCTCACCGAGTCCTTTGAATCGCGTCGGCTTGTTCTTGCCTTGCTTTCCTGCTTTGCTCTTCTGCCACTTCTGGAGCTGTGCCTCGTTCTTGAAGTAGGTGTATTTCTTCCCGTCGCGAACCCGGTACAAGGGTGGCTCGGCAACGTAAACGAAGCCTGCTTCGATGAGGGGACGCATGTGTCTGAAAAAGAAGGTCAGCAAAAGCGTGCGAATGTGCGCTCCGTCGACGTCGGCGTCCGTCAGGAGCACAATCTTGTGGTACCTGACCTTTTCAACATCGAAGTCCTCGCCGATACCTCCACCAATCGCAGTGATCAGCGACTGGATCTCATTGTTCTGCAT
The DNA here is from genome assembly GCA_041567895.1 of Acidimicrobiia bacterium. Taxonomy (GTDB): domain Bacteria; phylum Actinomycetota; class Acidimicrobiia; order Spongiisociales; family SHLN01; genus JABDOU01. The sequence continues at coordinate 23,056 of JBFGAX010000026.1, read as the reverse complement.
GATCTTGTTGATGCGCGCTTTTTCGACATTGAGAATCTTTCCCCTGATCGGCAGAATCGCCTGTGTACGCGAGTCACGTGCCTGCTTGGCAGGGCCTGCGGCCGAATCGCCCTCAACAATGAACAATTCGCTCTCTTCTGGCTTGCGACTGGTGCAGTCCCAGAGCTTGCCCGGGAGGCCGGCGCCGTCGAACGGACTTTTGCGGCGAGCAAGATCGCGGGCCTCCCTTGCTGCCAGACGTGCTCGAGCTGCGCTGAGACACTTGTCAACGACCCTGCGGGCCTCACCACTGTGCTTTTCCAGCCATTCCGGCAGGACCCGATTGAGAGCTACTTCAACATAGGACCGGATTTCAGTGTTGCCGAGCTTCGTCTTGGTCTGACCCTCGAACTGGGGTTCCTTCACCTTGACGCTCAATACGGCTGTCAATCCCTCGCGTATGTCTTCGCCGGCCAGTGCAGGATCCTTGTCCTTGAGGAGCTTCTTGGCTTTGGCAAAGTCGTTGATGGCCCGGGTGAGCGCCCGACGGAAACCTTCCTCGTGTGTACCGCCTTCGTGCGTGTTGATGTTGTTGACGAAGCTCTGCACCGACTCGGTGTAGCCGGTGGTCCATTGCATCGAGATTTCCAGCTCGCTGTCGTCTCCCTTGTCTTCCACCGCCACGATGTGTGAATGGAGTGGCTCTCTCGACTGGTTGAGATACTTCACAAAGTCGTTGAGGCCGCCCTTGAACTGAAACGACACGTCGTCTACTTCAGGATCGCGCTCGTCTGCGAAACGGACTTCGAGCCCACGGTTGAGAAACGCGAGTTCGCGAAGGCGCGTTTCAACGGTTTCGTAGTCGAACTCCTGTGTATCGGTGAAAATCTCGGCCGAAGGCCAGAACGTGATCATGGTTCCGGTTTTCTTGGCGGCCTTACCCTTCTTGACGGGACCGGTCGGTTTTCCCATTTCGTATGACTGGGTCCAGGTGAAACCATCTCGTACCACACGAGCTTCGAGACGAGAAGCAAGTGCATTCACCACAGAAACCCCTACACCGTGGAGGCCACCCGAGACCTGGTACGCACCTTTTTCAAACTTACCGCCGGCCCCCAATCGGGTCATGACGGTGGTGAGTGTCGATTCCTTTGTCTTCTTGTGCCTGTCGACCGGAATACCACGACCATTATCCGAAACCTGGCATCCGCCATCTGCCAGCAGCCTCACCTCGACCCTGGTCGCGAATCCGGCCATCGCCTCGTCGATCGCGTTATCGACGACCTCCCAGATCAGGTGATGAAGTCCCCTGGGACCGGTCGACCCGATATACATGCTGGGACGCTTCTGCACATGCTCGATGCCCTCGAGTACGGCGATATCAGCTGCCGTGTACTTGGCGTTGGCGGCGGTGCCCGATTTGGCAGCCGTCTTGGCGACGGCACGAGCTTTCTTCGGTGTCGGATTCCCATTTCCGGATGACACCTTTTCCGTGCTCGCCCTGTCGGCGGTCACGGACGGCGCCTTTTCCGTTTCATCGGCGTTTTTGGCGGCTGTCATCTAGCTCCTCAGTCGCGACGCATCCGGCGTCGACGAGTCAGTAAACAAAAGTCAAATAATCAACGTCAATATCGGGCCGTGCCAGGGCACCTGTCATCGCTGACGGGCGAGTTTGGCACTGCGTGCGATCTGGCTATTGAATTTCTCCGTGCTTGATCGTGCGGGTTGATTGGTCTCGGCTGATTCGTGCGAGTTGATTGGGTTGCCTGGCCGGTTGAGACCACATTCCGGATGGCCGATTGCTGGAGCAACGTGTTCGTGTGCACATCTTGTCGGGTAATCCTGGTCGGTAATCCCGTTCGGACTGTCAGGCCCCCTCTGTTCGAGATTGTGTCGGACCGAATGTCGCCCGTGAGGACCGGCATCGGCTCGGCGAGTTCTCTCCCAGTTTGCTCCCCAGTTTGATCCTGAGGAATTCGTGTATCCCGGAAATACACAGCTGTGATTATAGTCCGCCGACCGCACCATTCATGCGTTTTGAAGCCTCGTGTCCAACGTTTCGCGTACAGAGATTTCCACCGATTCGACCCACTAACCACAACGTTTCCCACAGAGTTATCCACAGAAATGCAAATCTTTCGTGAGGCCAGATCAAATGTCATACTGTGCGTTCGGTAATCACGCGTACCGTGGTGACCGCTTCAATCTTCAGCCGACCGTTGATTGCGTCCATGAGTTCGCCGACGCGGAAACGCAAAAGTGATGCAGTGGCTCCATCCGGCACGGCAACCAACAACTCACCATTCTCGAGGCGAATCGGACGTCCATGCTCGTTCCACACGGGTGGAGCAAGTGTTTCCCAGTCCGCCAGAACTGTGAGACTCGACGTAGATGACTTCCGCTGATCGACCAGCTCCTCGACGACAGATTCGAGGACCTGGGCCAAAGGCTTCATCGCCGGATGGTTCATGGACGGATTGGTATCAGTTGGCTGTGACACGACTCTGACCTTCTTCCATCGATACATCCCACATGCGGCCACCGACAGGAACGTCCTCCCTGCGGGCCGCAGTTATGAACACCTGCGCCCCTGGCAGCCGCTCGAGCAAGGCTTTTGATCTCGCAACGTCCAGCTCCGAGAAGACATCGTCGAGCAGCATGATCGGTGCTTCGGAAAACGTATCACGTAGCAAGTCGAATGTTGCCAACCTCAACGCAAGCACGATGGAACGCTGCTCTCCCTGGCTTGCATGCACACGTCCGTCACGGTTTCCGATCCGAAGAGCTGGATCATCGCGATGGGGTCCTCTTGTGGTGCTTCGTCTTGCCAGATCAATCGCCCTCGATTCGAGAAGCGCATCGACGAGGCCTGCCGATAAGGACTGTTCGTCTGTCGCGATGCCAGATGCCCACTTGCTCTCGTACGCCCATGCGAGGTTTTCGTCGGATCCACTCAGGTCTCGATAGATACCGGTCAGAAGGGGTGCCAGGAGGTCGATCACTTCCATCCGGCGGATATGCACCCGGGCACCAGTCAGGGCTACCTGCTCGTCCCAGGCCATCAGCTCGGGCTCGCTGGGTCTGAAGTCCTGTTTCAACAATGCATTGCGTTGCCGTACTGCCTTTTCGTATTCGCTCTGATCTGCCAGCGCCGTCGGATGCAGATCGCCCGCAATGTCGTCGAGCAAGTTCCGTCGGATGGCCGAGCCGGTTTTGACAATGTTGAGGTCGTCGGGGAGAAACGTCACGGCTCGGAGAAATCGTCGGAGTTCGCGGTTTCGGCGAGGACGCTTTCCGTCGACTTGAACCGCACGACGACCCGCGCGCGGGAGAGACACACCAATGACGTGGGTTCCGCCTGCGGCGTCTACCTCACCTCGAAGCACAGATGTATCGGCGTCCAGCGAAACCAACGCTTCGTCCGGAACTCCGCGAAAGGATCGCAGGTAGCCGAGATAGGCAACAGCCTCGAGTACCGCTGTCTTTCCCGACCCGTTCGGCCCGATCAGGAGGTTGATCCCATCATCCGGATCGAACCGGAGATCCGGATAGCTGCGGAAGTCCGTGAGTTCTAACCACGCGAGCCGCATGCGGCCCCTAGATGCGCACTGGCATCAACAAATATGTGAACCCTGGGGTATTGGCTCCGCGCAGAATGCCTGCTTTGTGTCCATCCTGGGCGTCAAGCACGATCTCGTCGTCCTCGACGGCAGAAATACCGTCGGCCAGGTAGCGCGGATTGAAAGCGATCTGAAACGGTTCGCCTGAAAAGGAGCCCTCGACGCGTTCAGAAGTTCCGCCAACCTCTTGCCTCGTGACGCTCACGGTGACGCCGTTGTCGCCCACCTCGAGGCGTACAGGAATGTGGTCTTCGGCGACCAGCGATGCCCGGTCGATCGCAGATAGTAAATCCCCCTTCTTGACGGTCAAGCTGTTGGGATAAGAATCCGGCAACAATTGCTGATAGTTGGGAAAGGTCGCCTCGATGAGCCGGACCGTCAGCGAGCCGCGCTCGGATGAAACCGTCGCCATCCGGGTGCCAACCGACAAACGGATCTTGTCATCGGTGACCGTTCGACTGATCTCTTTGAGACCCCGGGCCGGAATCAACCCCCCCACGGGAAGATCACTGCCAAGGAGGTCCCGTACGGCAAGGCGATAAGAATCGGTTGCAGCCATCCGAAATCCGCCTTCGATCGGCTCGACCTTGACCCCGGTGAGCATGGGACGGGCGTCGTCTCCTGACGCCGCTATGACCACCTGGTTGATGGCATCCACGAGCTCCTTGCCCCCGATTTCGCTACCCGGAGCGTCATCGCCCGTCTCTATGTGCGGATAGTCATCGACATTCAACTGTCTGAGCCTGATGCTGGGACCGTGGCCGGTGATCTCGACCTCCGAGTCATCGGTCTTCATGGTGACCGCCCCCGGCGGGAGCTTTTTCACTGCCTCGGCTGCAAGCCGGGCCGGGATCAGAACCGTTCCCTCTTCCTTGACCTCGACTTCGAGACTCGTCCGCACCGTCATCTCGAGATCGCTTCCGGTGACGCTGAGCTTCTTTCCCGAGACCTCACAAAGAACTCCCTGAAGTGCGTCTATCGGAGATCGTGTTCCGACGGCTCGAGCAGCACGAGATAAAACGTCGGCAAGATCATCTCGTTCGGCTCTGATGTGCACAGAAGTTCTCCTCACTTCTAAGTACTAAGTATTTGAAATTAATTGGTTAGTAGTTGTAGTAGGCGTTGTGGATTGTGGAAAGGTACACGAAAAGTACACAGCTGTGGGCCGCGTTGCCCATCTGAGCCTGTGTAGAAAATCCGACCTTGTCCACAGCGGTTTTGTGACAGCGGCTCCCGCGGTGGACAATGGGGATAACTTGTCACGTTTCCCTCAGCTTCTGAGATAGGGCTGTGACCTGGTCAAAAACCTCTTTATCGGATGCCATCAACCTCTTGACCTTGTCGAGCGCATGCATGACGGTCGTGTGATCCCGGCCTCCGAACTTGGCGCCGATCTTCGGCAGAGACAGGTCGGTGAGATCCCTCGATAGATACATAGCGATCTGGCGCGCTCGCACGTAATCACGACGCCGTGAGCTTCCGATGACCTCAGCCGGAGTGACGTTGCACGCTGACGCCGTCTCGTGGATGATCTCTTCTGCCGTCAGCATCCTCGGCTGCGACCGCGGCGCCAGGTCCTGGAGAACGTCCTGAGCCATATCGAGGGTGATGGTTTCGGCGTGTAGTGCGGCGTATGCGGTGATACGGGTGAGCGCACCCTCGAGCTCGCGAATGTTGTCTGACACCTGGCCGGCGATGAATTCGAGCACGGACTCCGGTATCTCGGTCGGGGCAAACGCCGCGTTGGTCCTCAGAATTGCCAGCCTGGTTTCGATATCGGGAGGCTGGATGTCGGTGAGGAGCCCCCACTCAAACCTGCTGCGGAGCCGATCGGGCAACGTCGAGTTCCTGGGATGGCGGTCCGAGGTGATGACCATCTGTTTGCCTGCGTCGTACAGTGAATTGAAGGTGTGGAAGAACTCTTCGAGAATCTGTTCCTTACCGTCGAAGAATTGCACATCATCGAGGAGGAGTACGTCGGTCGTGCGGTACGTGTGTTTGAACTGGTCCATGCGTTTGCGTCTGATTCCGTCGATGAAATCGTTGAAGAACTCCTCCGACGTCACATACCTGATGGTGCGGCGGGAATCCAATACCGCAACCTGATGAGCCACGGCTTTCAGTAAATGGGTCTTGCCGAGGCCTGCCGGTCCGTAGATGAACAGAGGGTTGTAGTGCGTACCGGGTTGTTCACATACCGCCATGGATGCCGCCCATGCGAAGCGATTTGACGGACCGACGACAAAATTCTCGAACGAGTATTTGGGAGCTTCCGGGGTAAAGAGTGGAAGTTGCCCGAGGTCGTGTTCTCCGGTTGCGTCGTCGTCGTAGGTGATCTCGAGATCCGTCACGTCTTCAGGGGGTTGAGACTCCAATCGGATATCGAGCGCCTGGCCGTAAGAAGCTTCTACAGCGTGTTCAATGGTCTCGAGGTGTTTGTCGCGAATCCACCGAACGTGAAAATCGTTCGGAGCCTTGACTATCACGACGCCGTCTTCTGTGTCATCGATAACGAGTGGCTCGAGCCACGTCTGCCAGGTGACCTTGGTCACGAGGCCTTCGAGAATGATCTGGAAAGCGTCCCGCGGGGAAGGTTCGGGCTCGCTCGGGTCCCCAGACTGAAAATCTGGCTGCAATTGTCCTCCGCATATGTCTGTCGCATGTTGCGACTCATAGAACCGGCCGGCGACCAGTTCCCCTCCAGGGGGACCCGTACGGTCCCATCACGCGGATGCCCTCTAGAACGCCCACGTTTCCACAAACATATCCACAAGTTGTGGACAGGACAGCTCCTCTTCTCTCCCCGCCCATGCGCTGGTGCGTCGTCCTCAGCTGACGCGCCAAATGCCGGGTGTAGCGGGTGCCCGTCCGGACGTAAGTGTGACGAAGTCCGGTTGTCTGCGGCGGCCGAGTATAAGAACCTGGTGCCGGCGGCTCAAGTCCGCCAAAAGTGCGGCTAGCTTCGCGTTCCAGGGATGGAATTACCCGAAAAAATCCCCGAAACATGGGCGCGATGGGCTACTTCCGTTATGTTTGATCCGAGGAGAACGCGATTTGGTTCCGCGACTTCGACCAGGAAAAGTTTCGCGACACGCGCCTCTGGAGGTCCTCGTTGACATAACCCCAGCGGCTCCTTAGTCTTGCGGCGACCGCGTGACCTGGGAACCTCATGAAACGCACCTATCAACCGAAGAATCGTCGTCGCAAACGTGTCCATGGATTTCGGACGCGCATGCGTACCCGAGCAGGACGTGCGACTTTGCAACGCCGTCGACAAAAAGGCCGGAAGCGCCTCGCCGCGTAACGTCTCCCTGACGGGAAAACGCAACTTCGATCGGGTGTACCGTCAAGGGAACCGTGTTCACATGGCTGCCGCAGGTATCGTCGCCATCGAGTCGCCGACTCGAAACGCCGATCATGCGGTCGGAACGGATGATGCCGGGACTCTTGCTAGAGCACCCTCCCGGCTAGCGTTCGTAGCTGGACGGTCTGTTGGAAATGCAGTCGTCCGTAACCGGGCGAAACGGCGCCTCCGTGAGGCGGTGCGAATGGCACGGGTGCCAGACGGATGGGATCTCGTGATCTCGGCCCGGGCAGGAACGGTTACGGAGCCGTTCGACCAGCTGGTCAAACAGCTGCAGGAAGGGATAGCGCGAGCTACCTCCGAGAAGCGATAGCCGAAACCGAAGATACCGACCATATTGACCGGGCGACCGGCCCATCACCTACAAGCGAAGTTTAGAAGCGAACACTTTCATGACCACCCCCGAACTCACTTCCCCGGCGCCCTATCAGCTGTCCTACTGGCTGATGGCGACGATCAGGCTCTACCAGCGAACGCTGTCACCGCTGCTGGGACAGAGCTGTCGCTTTGACCCCACCTGTTCCACGTACGCCTACGACTCGATCAGGCTGCACGGAGCCATGAGGGGAAGCTGGCTCGCCCTGAAGCGGGTCGGACGCTGCAATCCGTGGGGAGGTCTCGGGTTGGACCCGGTGCCGCTGCCAGAACGTGAGGCACACACCGACATGGGAGGTCGGCTGTGATCGACGCGATTGCCGGCGCCCTCGGCGGCGTCCTTACCATTATTTACCAGCTCATCCCGTCTCTTGGATTTGCGATCATTGCCCTCACCGTGATCATCAACCTCCTCGTCTTCCCCTTGACGCTTCGTCAGACGCGGAGCATGCGTGCGAGTGCCGAGTTGCAACCACAGATCAAACGAATCCAGGCTGAACACAAAGAAGACAAGCAGCGCCAACAGGAAGAACTCATGGCGCTCTACAAAGAGAAGGGAGTGCATCCTCTCGGAGGATGTCTCCCCTCGCTTGTGCAGCTACCGGTCTGGTATGGACTATTTCGGCTTCTTCGCAGCTTTTCTGATGCCGGCGCCGAAACCACCCGGTTCGTCGACGGCAGTCTGGCAGAGGCGATAGCGGCCGGTGAAACCCGGTTCTGGGGCATGGACATGACAGCCGTCCCGTCCCAAATCATTCCGACGGACATCATCGGCGGAATCCCCTATTTGTTGCTCATCGTTGCGATCGTTGCAACGGGCTTTTACTCCCAACGGCTGCAGATGGCGAAGCGAGGTGGTAACCAGAAGGACCCGGACGCCAGCTCACAGGCTCAACAGATACAAGCGATTCTCAAATACATGCCCCTCATGTTTGGTGTCATTGGCTTTACATTGCCGGCCGGCGTCTCGTTGTATATCGCATCAGGCCAGCTCGTACGGATGGGCGGCCAGGAAGTGATCGACCTCATGGAAGGTCCGGATCCGCGTGGGGCGGCGGCGGCAAACGGGAAGTCAGCCGACCCCGGGCCCATCCCGGAACCACCGGAGATCGTCGAGGCAAAGGTCAAAAAGCCTCAGGGTTCAAAGAAGAAACAAAATCGCCGAAGGAGGAAATAAGTGGATTTCGTTGAAGTGCGAGGTTCCACGGTCGAGATTGCTGTCGAAGCCGGTCTGGCGGAGCTAGGACTGGAACGCGACGAAGCCGCAATCACGGTGATCGAGGAGCCTGCAAAAGGCTTTCTCGGCCTCGGTTCAAAGACGGCACTCGTACGCATTTCGCCCAAGCCCGCACCGAAGAAGAAGCGCAGCCGCAGCCGTGGCAAAGGTCGTTCCGGGCCAGAACAAAGCTCGTCAGGACGGAGTGCATCCGGGCAGGGAGGCCAGAGTCGTGGCGACGGCGGACGCGGCGGCCGGGGTGGCGGCGAAGGCCGGAACCAGGGTCAACGCAAATCTGGCGGTTCGCGCGAAGGATCGCGAGAAAGCTCCTCTGGAGGTAGAGGCGGCCGCAATAGACAACAACAGGGCGGCCGCAACCGTCAATCATCCCGATCGGAGGAACCCGTGGACGTGGCCGAACAGGCGGCGGTGGCGCAAAGCTTCTTGGAGGGCCTACTCGAGAGTTTCGGCCTCGAAGGGACCGTCGAGACTCGTACTGAAGACGACATCATCTTTGCGACAGTGACCGGGCAACAGACCGAAGCCCTGGTTGGGCCAAAGGCATCGATTCTCGAGGCAATCAACGAGCTTCTACGAACGATCATCCAACGCAAAACACATCGGCGGGCGCGCCTCAGGCTCGACATCGGCGGCTACAACGAACGTCGACGTGCCGCCCTCAAGATCTATACCGAACGGTTGGCTGCTCAGGTAAAGGAAGAGGGTGGCGAGCTGATGCTCGAACCGATGAATCCTGCCGAGCGAAAGGTAGTGCACGATGCCGTTGCGGAAATCAAGGGCGTCCGATCTTTCTCTGAGGGCGAAGAGCCCCACCGGTCGGTTGTGATTGCCCCTGATGATTCGGTAGAAGGCGACGAAGCCGAAGAGGACGAGGATGATTGGGTCGCGGGTGATGCAAGCGACGACACAGGCGACGACACCAGCGACGACACCAGGTACGACCCAAGCGACGAAGCGGGCAATGCAGAATCTGTCACGGGTGAAGAGGGCAACGACAGTTCATCTGACCAGGAAAGTCCAGACGAGGGCGAAGCAGATGTCGAAGCAGACGCAGATGTCAAAGCAGCTGAAGCAGGATCCGACGGCAGCGACGATGCCGGCGGAGACGATGCCGGCGGAAACGAGTCCGGGCCATCAGATGAGCCGGCGGGCGGCCTCCGGGGCTGAGTGACTCACACAACGTGAGCTGTTCTGCATGGAACTGCTAGACCCTCTCTTCGATTGGCTGGGTCTCGAACCTACGAACGATCAGCTCGCCCTCCTGGACCGGTTCTCGTCCTGGCTGGTCGATGAGGCGATCCCTGCCGGCGGATTGGGTCCCCGCGAAGGCGAACGAATTTGGACGAGACATATAGGGGATTCGTTGGCATTCGCCCAGGCGTGGGTCGATGATCTCTCACCCAATGAGCTTCTAGACGTTGGATCCGGATCCGGGCTTCCTGGAATACCCCTCGCCATAGTGTTTCCAGAGTGTCAGGTGACATTGCTGGATCGGGGAGGCCGTCGGGTGAGGCTGCTCGAGCGCGCCGTTCGAGTACTGGGGTTGGAAAATGCGTTGGTCCGGGATGAGGATGCGCTGACCCTGGACGAACGATGGCGCGCAATGACGTTTCGGGGGTCGCTGCGACTGGAGGTCGCCGCGCCTCTGATCCGGCGCTGTCTCATGCCGACCGGGGTCGCGGTGTTCGGTTACAGCACGAAACCCGATCCTCCCCCGGTCCCCCGCCTCCAAGGAATGCGGACCGAGTTGCAAGAAACTCCACCGGGAGTCCTTGGACATACGGCATGGCTGCTTAACATGCGCCTGGATGACTGAAGCGGGACCCTTCGAACAGCACAGAGTCGGGCGCGCTGGACAGCCGTCGTCGCCGATTCGAGTCGCGATCATGAATCAGAAGGGTGGCGTCGGCAAATCGACGACTGCCATCAATCTCGCAGCGGGGCTGGCGCTCCGCGGAGAACGTGCTTTGCTCGTCGATCTCGATCCCCAGGGCAACGCCAGCTCGGGTCTGGGAGTCGATCGGGATGACATCAAATACTCGATGTATCACGCTCTCACCGAGGAGGTCGATGTCAACGGCGTGATCCAGGAGACTTCACTCGACGGCTTGCACGTTGCTCCCGCCACGATCGACCTGGCCGGGGCCGAGATCGAGCTGGTCTCGGCGTTCTCGAGAGAAGGTCGTCTGCATCGCTCTTTGGAGCACACGACCGCATACGATGCCATCATCATTGATTGTCCTCCAAGTCTCGGGCTTCTGACCATCAATGCGTTGACGGCTGCGACCGAAGTACTCATCCCAATTCAGTGCGAGTACTACGCCCTCGAGGGGCTGAGCCAGCTCTTGCAGAACATTTCTCTGGTCCAGCGAAGCCTCAATTCGACGCTGAAGATCGAAGGGGTGGTGCTGACGATGTTTGATGCACGGACCACGCTGGCTTCAGATGTTGTACGAGAGGTGCGTGATTACTTCGGTGCCACTGCTTACGAAACGATCATTCCGCGAGCAGTTCGCATCTCTGAGGCTCCGTCTTATGGCGAGCCGATCGAAGTGCTCGACCCGGCCAGCAAAGGCGCACGTGCATACGGAGACCTGACTATCGAATGGAGAAAGCGACATGGCAGATGAGCCTGCAATGGTGAAAACGACTGACAAGCGAGGTTTGGGCCGGGGCCTTGAATCTCTGATCCCTCCCCGTTCCGAGTCAGGCTCGACGGGCTTTGCGATGATTCGCGTTGAAGCTATCGATCCCAACCCCAACCAGCCCAGGACGCATTTTGACGATGATGCCCTTCGCTCGCTTGCAGCCTCGATCGAAGAGGTGGGGATCCTTCAGCCTTTGATCGTTCGACCGAGAGGCGGTCGGTATGAGTTGGTGGCGGGGGAGCGACGATGGCGTGCGGCACAGCACATCGGACTAGTGGAAGTTCCGGCGATGGTGCGAGCGGAGGAACAAGCGTGGTCGAGCCTCACCGAGGCTCTCGTCGAAAACATCCAGCGCGAAGATCTGGGTGCGCTCGAAGAAGCTGCTGCCTATCGCCAACTTCTGGAAGATTTTGGATGGACTCACGAAGAACTGGCTTACCGGGTCGGCAAGGCCCGACCAACCATCACGAATGCCCTTCGTTTGTTGGGCCTGCCGGCGGCAATTCAGGGTTTGTTGGAACGAGGGGAGATCTCACAAGCTCATGCGAAAGTTCTGGCCGGCGTCGAGGATCGTGCGTACGCCGAGCACATCGCACGTAGAGCCGCCGAAGAGGGTTGGTCGGTGAGGATGATCGAAGAGGCTGCCCGATCGCGCGACAGCGTTGCTCCCGTGGTTGCCGCCCGCAAAGTATCGGATCGCCCGGCCGAGATCATCGCATATGAGGAGAGGCTCAACGAAATCCTCGGATCGCGGGTCAACATTCTCTACAGCGGTTCGAAGGGGAGCATCAAAGTCCGGTTCGGATCGTTGGAAGAACTCGATTCGATCTTTCAGAGAATCGGGGGTGCGTCGAGCGCGGCATCCGAGGCGCATCACGGCGGCGACTGAGCAAGTTCTTCAGATCCACGCTCGTAATCTTCTGCGAGGAATCCCTGAACGCCGTTGATGATCGCATGAGCAGTATGAGCTCCGAGGTCGTATACGGCAACCACCACCGCAGGCGCTCTGGTTTCCAGGAGAATCGGGATAGCGCGCCCTACCGGGTGAACTCCCAGTTCCTTTGCGAACCTTCCGGCCAATACCGCTCCGGCTGGACTGTGGCTTCGTGCCGTTGCAAAGTAGTACACCCCCGCATCGTCCTCGACCTGGGGGACAGCCAGTGCGATGACGAGCTCCGCGTCCAGCAGATTTGCGCGCTGAGCGCGGCTGGATTCGTCCGGATACACGTCCACAGCGCGCGACAACTGCGGATTGGCACCCTGTTCCCTCGCCATCAGCATTGCAGCCCCTGCCGCTTCCCAGGCAAGCTCAGCTTCTGTTTCCGAGCGGCAGAACGGATCGAACACGATCCGTAGGTTTGCCATATGGCGCGGCTTGGTGCGGAGCCATTCCCGCTCCCTGAGTGCAACGCGGCTCGTTTCGCCGATGACCCGCCCGATGAGGGACAGTTCGTTCCAGACGAGGGGACCAACCACGCCGTCGGCAACTATCTGGCGGTTCTCCTGGAATTCGAGAAGGGCGCGGTGCGTGTTCGGGCCGTAGATTCCGTCCTCTTTGCCGGCGTCAAACCCGAGCATGTTCATATGACGCTGGAAGTCGGCGACGTCGTCGCCGCGCATCATCGGTCTCCGGTAGTAGAGATAACGTTCGCCAAGACGAAACCCGGCTTCGACCAGGTGGCGCCAGGTATCCCGCCCGACAATGCCGTCCTGGGCCAGATTCCTCGAGCGCTGAAACTCCCGCACGGCCTTATCCGTTCCATCCAGAAAATCCCCGGGTGAATCTGGATCGCACGCGAATCCGGCGGCTTGCAGCCGTGATTGGATGTCGGCTACCGCGTCGCCGGAGTCGTTTCTTCGATAGAGGTCCACGACCTCAATGCTACGGCTACGGGGCTAGAGAAACTCCGACAACTCTTCGAGAATCGCCTGCTTGGGTCGTGCGCCGACGATGCGTTTCTTTTCGACGCCATCCTGAAACACAATCATGGTCGGAATGCTCATTACTTCGAAATTTCTTGCCGTGTCTGGATGCTCGTCGACGTTCAGTTTTGCGATTTCGATGGCTTCCTGTTCGCCGGCGATCTCTTCGAGAGCGGGGCCGATTGCCTTGCAGGGACCGCACCACTCGGCCCAAAAGTCGACAAGAACCGGCTTGTCGCCATTGATCAACTCGGTGAAGGTTTCACCGGTTGCCGTCAACGTATTTTCACCCATTCACTACTCCTGACAAAAACATGAGATCTGGTCTCGTGGTTGACCTGACACCAACCAGGTTGGTCTGAGGCTATAACGCACGGAGCGACATTGTATTCCGCGCGGTGCGGGTTAGTGCTCTTGTTCTGCGAGCCAGCGTTCCGCGTCGATGGCAGCCATGGAACCGGTACCGGCAGCGGTAACAGCTTGCCGGTAGTAGCTGTCTGCTACGTCGCCTGCTGCGAAGACGCCCGGAATGGCGGTCGCCGTGGACCTGCCAGGCAGCTGGATATAGCCAACCTCGTCGGTTTCGAGTTGACCTTTGAACAGATCGGTGTTGGGGCGATGACCTATTGCGACGAACACGCCATCTGTGGCCATCTCCCGCCGTTCACCGGTAATGGTGTCCTCCAGAACTACGCCTGTTACGTTGGCGTCACCAAGCATTTCGACAACGATGGTGTTCCACAAGATGTCGATCTTGTCATGCTCCATCACCCGACTGGCCATGATCTTGGAGGCTCTGAATTCATCCCGACGGTGAATCACCGTCACCTTGCTGGCAAACTTCGTGAGGAAGAGTGCTTCTTCCATGGCGGTGTCGCCGCCGCCCACAACCACGATCTCCTGATCGCGAAAGAAGAATCCGTCACAGGTGGCACAGGCCGAGACACCGTGCCCCCGCAGCTTCTCCTCACCCGGGACGTCGAGCCACATGGCCGAGGCCCCGGTGGAGATGATGACTGTCTCTGCTCGATACTCGTCTTCGCCCACCCAAATACCGAAGGGACGTTCGGACAGGTCTACCCGGGTCACGTCATTGGAGACGATGCGGGTTCCGAATCGCTCTGCTTGCTTTCGGAATTGCTCCATCATCTCCGGTCCCATGATGCCGTCAGGGAAACCCGGGTAGTTCTCGACGTCCGTGGTCAACATGAGTTGTCCACCCCGTTCGAGGCCTTCGATCAATAGCGGGTTGAGTTCGGCTCGGGCTGCGTAGATCGCAGCGGTGAGCCCCGAGGGACCGCTGCCAATGATGATCACTTTCTCCACGTCTGTCATGAAGTCTCTTTCGGTGTTCGTCTGCTCCATAGCAACGCCCCCGCTATCACAAATAATCCGCCAATGATGGCGTAGAGATACTCGACCGCGATCCACGTCGAGAGCACCCGAACGATGCCGACGAGAATGAACCAGACAGCCATCATCACCAACACCGAGGCGACGATTCCGAGAGCAACCATGCGCGCCCACCCGGCAGCTCGATCGACCGTGACAGATCGAACGGTCGTGGCAATTTGTTCCAGGAAGTCGGCAAAGCGCGCCGGCAAGTCGTCCATTGCGGTGAGGTTAGCTAGTTGTCCAACTCGAAGAGCAGCGAGCAGTCAGCAGTGTCGAGCACCTGCACGGAGGCGTCAAGGCCGCGTTCTATCTTGAACATCACCGCGCTGCGTTGATCTTCCCCGTTACCCACCCATTGGCCGAGATAGCCGAACGTGACGTCATTTGAGGGAAGCTCGTCGCGGCAAGCCAGGTTTTCGGGGTTGTACGGTCGGGGACCCGATGGAGTCTCCGCCAAGAGGTCTTCAACATCGGATTCGCGAATTACCGAGACGTCCTCGACGGCCGCAACGCTCGAAGCGTCTGCTGGTTCTTCGATCGCCTGCAAGCTCTCGACCGCTGCGGTGTCAGGAGCGGACAATCGATCGTCGTCATATGCGAAGGTATCTGCATCTGCGCCCTCTTCGGCTCTGGAGGCCTGCATCGTCGTTGACGCGGACGCGGCTTCGGTCAGGTCTGCGCTATCGGATCCGCCGAGGCCACCACTCATGATGAATGAACCGGCGAGAACCATTATGAGCAGACTCGCGGCCACGCTTCCAAGTGCGATGCGGCTCGAGATCCCCTGGATCGCTCGGGGCATCCGCAAACCCGAAAATACGGCACCACCAGGTTTGACATGTCCAATGGCGTCTCTCAAAGCAGCTCGTTCGAAATCCTCCATGGTTACCGACGGTGCCTCGGCAAGCAGTGCGTGAACTATCTGCTGTTCTTCGACCTCATGTCGCTCTGCATCCGTGAGTCCCGCCATGAGACGATCGAACGTCGCGTCATCATGTACGCCCGCTGCGAGATCAAACATCATCTCGATACGTTCGGGTGAATCGGGTTCGGGCAAGGGGGGATGGTCGGTGTTCATGTTGTCTTCGTCACTCATTCCGGTCATCTCTTGGAGTCGCAGGGGGGTTCGAAAGGTTCCCGAGATTCGACGCCAGGATGCGACGGCCCCGAAACACCCGCGACTTGACCGTGCCGATAGGGACCTCGAGCATTTCGGCGGCGGTCTCCAGGGAGTATCCCTCCATGTCGACCAGGATGACCGCGCTTCGAAACTCGGGCTGAAGGGTCGCGAGGGCCGTTTCGATGTCGGGGCGCAACTCCACCGCTCTCATCTCGTCCGTGACGTGAGGATCCACAGGATCGAGGTGGGCGGGGAGTGCATCTACCTTTTTACGCTTCTCTTTTCTCAACTGGTCATAGCACGTGTTGACCGCCACCCGATAAAGCCAGGTGGAAAACGCGCTCTTTCCGTGGTACTTGTCTGCTTTGCGGTAAAGCGTCAGAAAGGTTTCCTGGGTGGCATCGAGTGCTTTGGTTCGGTCCCGCAACATGCGCAGACACAGGCCAAAAATGCGGTCCTCGTGATTTTGCATCAGCTGCGTGAAAGCGCTCTGATCGCCCGCCACAAACCGATCAACGAGTTCGCGGTCCGTCACGGGCAGCACCGGAAGTCACGATCTCGGCAGCCGCGATACCGCATTGTCATCGACTGAACCGTACTTCCTGGAGAAACGAGTAGTGGAATTCGCCGTTGTCCTGCTCGGCAACCTCGGTTATCCATAGAAGCCATAGACCCCCTTCGCGATCGCCGAGGTCAACTCTATTCTCCCCCTCGGAAAGCACAACTTCGGCCACGGTTTCCCAATCTTCGGGCGACTGCGGCGCAATGGCCGTGGGCGTCCATCGCATCTGAATGGTTGTTTCCGGTGACCCCGTGAGAGACACGATCGATGGATTGCCGTTGACGCCCAGCACGATGCCAACACCGGCTTTGATCCTGCTCAGGGGGTTGAAATAGCGTTCTGTCCGCCAACCCGTGCCGAGATCGCCGTCGATCAACTGGGGTAGACGCTGATCGAATTCAGCCCCGTCACCGAGCGGATCGTACACAGACACCTCGGTAACCGGTAGCTCCTGACCCACAACCGGGGGAGTAGTCGTGGTCTGTTGAATCGTCGTGGTGGTTGTCGAAGTTTCCGGGACACGGAACGGAGACTCGTCGCCGCGCTGGGTGAGGAGAGCCAGGATGCCGGCCGCAACGGCAACCGCAACCAAGATTCCGCCCGGTCCGATCCAGCGCCATGTCCAGTTTTGGGCTGGGGGTGGTGAGGGACCAGGCCCCGGCGCAGTATGCAAGGCTTCGGCCAACTCGAATGCCGACATCTCGCCGGCTCTGGCGCGATCGAGGATCGTGGACACATGCGGGCCTATGTCGTCATCCCACGAACCTGCGTCTCCGGCCGCAGCTTGCAGGACACCAGCAAGCGCCACAACGTCATCGCGGGGGGTGACCCCGGTCGCCGGACGCCCGAAACACCCAAGTTTTGCCGGGTGGGCCGTTGCGTAGAAGACCGACGTCGTGTCAACGCCGCCGTGAACATATCCCTGCTCATGGAGGGCGACGAGGGCTTCCGCCAGACCTGCCGCGTTTGGTAGAAACTCCTTGTTGTCCATCGGAATACGTGCTTCCAGGCGATCGGCAATCGTCATGCCGCCGGACCACTCCATCACCGCGTAGGCGATGTCGTTCGCCTGATCTGCGGCATAGACATCAATCAGATGCGTGTGCGAAATCGATGCCGCCTGGCGAACCGATCGAAGAAACTCATGACGGCGGTGGCTAGACGCGGTCGGGTCTAGTTGGCGGATGAGAACCGGTCGGTCGAGCGTTTGGTCTGCCGCCAGCCACACCTCGACGTCAAAGTCGCGTCCTGTTCGGATTTCGGTCCGGTAGCGCGACGGAAGCATGTCGTCAGGCTAAAGGCCGCCGGGATTTCGATCATGCCGCAGCACGACAAGCGAGTCGGCGTCCACCGAAAAGCCTTCCCTCTTGTAAAGCCGGGCTGCCGGATCGTTGTTCATCCGGGTGTTGAGCACGATCACCCTTGCTCCGCGATTTCTAGCCCATTGCATGCCGGTCCGCAGAAGAGAGGTACCGATCCCATTTCCCCGGTATGCCGGTCTCACGGCAATGCGTTGCAGGAAGCCCTGCGGTCCTGCGAGTCCCATGACGCCGTATCCCGCGATTCCGCCGTTGTCCCGACAGACGAGCAGATCGTGGATCGAGGTGGCAGAAAAGGCGTCCCTCAGGCAGGCTTCGTCGTATTGCCACTCATCGGCGAACGACGACTGGTCCACCTCGAGTATGGCGGCTATCTCGTCAGTCGAAGAGGCAACAGTTATCTCGGCAGAACTCTTCGGGATCGCCCGTTCCAGTGAAGCTCGCATCACGACAAAGCGAACGTATGGTCGATAGTCGACTTGTCGCCAGGGCTTCAATGAAACCGACGACACCGGCGGTGAGAATATCGCCGGTGCCCCGAGCCCGTGAAGAGATCGAGTAGCAGCCCGGATCAGCCGCTCGCCCTGGCGTCCGACGGTCAACAGGGCATCGTCGGTCAGATGATTCCTTGGCCTTCCCTCGGCCGTCCCCCAGCGCGTCCGAATGTGAACCCGGCCTGGCCATTCCCCTGTCAGCCGCATGTCTCCGCCAGCATGGTTCTTTCGTTCTCGAACGTCAACAGCTCCAAAGCTTCAGCCAACGTGACCCACCGAACCTCCGATACCTCATCGTCGTGGGCAGTTATGTCACCTCCGGTGGATCTCATGTGATAGAACTCGACGCGCTTTTGCACTCGATCCCCGGCGGAGTCGACAAACCAATAGGTGATGAGACCGGGGGCGATGCCGGGAACAGGCTCGACGGATAGCCCGGTTTCTTCCGATGCCTCTCGCAACGCAGCATCCAGCGTCGCTTCACCTTTCTTCGGGTGACCTTTGGGTAGGCCCCACATCGGCCGACCGCCGGCGGGATGTGTCTTTATGACGGCGATTCGTCCGTCTGGATCTCGAACGATGCCACCCGCCGAGAAATCTGACACCGTCGTCATTCTTCCGATCACCTCGCTTCAAGTGCTCGACTGCCGGTTGAGGCCGCGAGAGCGTACCAGGTGTTGTGGTGCTCAAACGATCCTCGGGACAGTTCTGCCTCCAGGCCGTAGGGTGATCTCCATGAAACTGTTGCACGTATACGACGATAGGTTTCATCAGCATCTGAACCCTCCTGGACATCCCGAGCGTCCCGAGCGATTGGATGCCGTTGTGAGGGGCGTTCGATCGGCTCGAGGCATTCGGCTGATCGAGAGGCTGCCGGAACCTGCCGACCTCGACCTCATACACCTGGTCCACACGCCTGACTACGTGAAGCGGATCGAAGAAATATCGAAAGCCGGAGGGGGACGGCTGGACCCCGATACCACAGCTTCAACTGGATCCTGGGACGCAGCGATTCGAGCAGCCGGGGCCGGCCCGATCGCAGTGCAGGCGCTCCAGGACGGCATAGCAGACTCGGCGTTCCTGTCGCTGCGGCCTCCTGGTCACCACGCCGAGGCCGATCGCGCAATGGGATTCTGTCTGTTCAATAACGTTGCTATCACTGCAGCCTGGTTGGCGGAGGCCGGAAGCCGGGTAGCCATTTTCGATTGGGACGTTCATCACGGGAACGGCACCCAGCACTCCCTCTATCAGCATCCCGACATCCTCTTCATCTCGTTGCATGAATATCCGCTCTATCCGGGCACCGGCTGGCTCGACGAATGCGGCACCGGAAAGGGGGAGGGACTCACCATCAACATTCCGGTAGCTGCCAGAACGGGTGGAGACTTGTACACGGCAGCGACGGAAAACGTCATCGTCCCGATTCTGACCGAATTCGAACCCGATTGGTTGCTCGTGAGTGCGGGTTATGACGCGCACTTTCGGGACCCGTTGGCATCTGTTCGCCTCCAGGAGAGCGATTATGCCGTCATCACATCGATGCTCGGCTCGGTGGTACCTGTAAATCGCACGATCTTCTTCCTGGAAGGCGGCTACGACCTCCAGGCGCTCGAGTCGTCTACCAGGGCCACGTTGGAAGCGATCGGGAGGGCAGATTCCGATCGCTCGAAAGAGGGGGCCCGGACTGAACGAGATGCATGGGAGCGCCTATCTGCCGCTGAATCCACGCAAAAACGGTACTGGAAACTGACGTAAAGGCTGCCCGGATTCCTGCCGATATCTATCGGACCTGGAAACAAGGAGCTTCCGTCGATGCCATCGTTAGATGATCTCTTGGCAAAAATGGTCGAGGTGCATGGTTCCGATCTGCATCTGAAGGTCGGTTCGCCGCCGATGATTCGTATCGACGGCAATCTGCAGCCAATTGATCTGCCTCCAGTCGCGCCTGCCGATACCGAAGCCTGGGCCCAGTCGGTCATGCCTCCTCGCGCCGTCGCCAGTTTTCGCGATCTACATGAGGCCGACTTCGCGTACGGCAAGGCTCAGCTTGGTCGATTTCGCGTCAATGTCTATCGCCAGCGCACATCGGTGAGCATCGTCATACGCGCGGTGCAACCGGCCAGTAAATCTTTCAGCGAACTCGGCCTGCCTCCCATCATGAGTCGTCTCGCCCAATCTCCGCGGGGGCTGTTGCTCGTTACCGGTCCCACCGGTTCTGGAAAGACAACCACCATGGCGGCCATGGTCGACGCAATCAACTCAACGAGGCGCGTCAACATCATCACGATCGAGGATCCAATCGAGGTGCTCCACCCCGACAAGATGGCGCTGGTTTCCCAACGCGAACTAGGGGTTGACACCGTGAGTTTCGACCAGGCCCTCCGACGGGTTCTGCGCCAGGATCCTGACGTGATTCTGATCGGAGAAATCCGTGACAAGGACACGGCAGAAGCGGCCATTCAGGCGGCTGACACCGGTCACCTCGTTCTGTCCTCTCTTCACACGCTCGACGCCACCGAGACGATCAACCGGCTACTCGACTTCTTTCCTCCGTTCCAGCACCAGGGCATCCGCCTCATGCTGGCCGGCACGTTGCAGGGCATTGTGTCTCAACGGCTGATTCCCAAGGCAGACGGCGTCGGCCGGGTACCGGCTACGGAGGTTCTCACGTCCAACCCACGTGTCTTTGACCGGATCGTCGATTCGGAGAAGACCCATACCCTGCGAGATCTCATCGAAGACGGTGAGTTCTACGGGATGCACAGTTTCGATCAGGCGCTGATGGGCCTGTATCAGAAGGGCGTGATCACCTATGACGACGCTCTTTCCCATGCGAGCAACGCCTCGGATTTCAAGGTGAAGCTGCAGCAGAAGATTCGCCCGCCCCAACAACAAGCGAGCTGAGACGCCGCCACCTCTCCGGGCGATACCCCAAATGCGGTATTGGAAGGAAGGGTACGGGTCACCTGGCTTCTCAGGACTGTTTGCTGGTCGTTGCTTCTCGTTCAGTGGATCGATCGAACGCGTTGAAGCCCCACAAACCAGGTGAGGGCTCATGGGGCTTCAACCGCCTCGAGCAACGGGGCCGGGGTTAGGCCTCCGTCGCGCGGCGTATGTGTGGGATCTCCGCCAGAGTGGATGGTGGACGCTGGCGGATCCTCACCACCGGGTGCTCCAGAGGGAGCCATTCACGGAAAATCGAGACACGGAGTCTGGCGTCAACGTGATCGCTTACGATCTGTTTGACCCGACTCACGCAGTCGAGGTCGCGCGAATCCCGGTTCCTGCGGTCGACCTTATCAGTCCCGGGCGTTTAACGCTAAGGGACTGTTTCGCGACTTCCATGTAACCTCCGGGCACCATGTCTCTACCCACTCGTTTCAGCCGCGTGCTGGATCCGGACGGCCCGACTTCTCAACTCGCAGAGCTGTTCCAGGCTGAAGGATTCGAGCTGTTCCTCGTTGGAGGAAGCGTTCGCGATGCGTTTCTCGGATCGGGGGAGGACAACGACCTCGACTACACGACGATCGCCAGACCTGCGGACATAAAGCGGATCATGTCCCCATGGGCCGATGAGTTGTTCGCGGTGGGGGAGGCCTTCGGAACGATCGGCGCGATCAAGGACGGGTATCACATCGAAGTGACCACGTTTCGAGCAGAGGTGTATCGCGCTGACAGCCGAAAACCAGAGGTCTCGTTCTCCCAAGACCTAGAAACAGATCTGTCCAGGCGTGACTTCACGGCCAACGCCATGGCCCTGAAACTAGGGAGTGAGCCGGGCTTGATCGATCCGTTTGGGGGGCTTCATGACATCGCCGACAAAGTGCTGCGCACTCCGCTTGCGCCAGAGATAGCGTTTGAGGATGATCCCCTCCGGATGCTGCGGATGTATCGGTTCGTGTCGCAATTGGGTTTCACGCCAGATGAATCTGCTGTCGAAGCGACGCGATCGATGGCGGACCGTCTCTCGATCGTATCAGCCGAACGCATCCGGGACGAATTGATCAAGCTGCTCCAGGGCGAGCGCGTCGAGGAGGGACTTTGGGGGTTGATCGATTCGGGCTTGGCCGCCCAATTCTTGCCGGAGCTGCCGGCGCTTGCGCTCGAAGTTGATCCAGAACACCATCACAAGGATGTGCTGGCGCATACCATCGCCGTTGTCGGCAAGGCTCCGCCAAACGAGAATGTGCGCCTGCGGCTGGCGGCGCTACTCCACGACATCGGCAAGCCGGCCACGCGCGAATTCGAGGGCGGGCGGGTGACCTTCCATCACCACGAGGTCGTCGGTGCTCGGATGGCTCGCGATCGGATGCGCGAACTTAGGTTCCCAAAGGACGTCACAAGCGATGTGCAGAAACTTGTTTATCTCCACATGCGGCCTCACACCTTCAAGATGGGCTGGACAGATCGCGCGGTTCGGCGCTACGTTCGTGATGCGGGCCACCTGTTGGCCGAGCTCAACACTCTGGTTCGCTGCGATGTGACGACACGCAACGAGCGTCGAGAACAACAGATCCAAAGACAGATCGATGAGCTCGAGGAGAGGATCGAAGAACTCGGCCAGAAAGAGGAACTGGCTTCGATGCGACCCCCGATCGACGGATACGCGGTGATGGCCCACCTCGGCATCGAACCCGGCAGGCAGGTCGGCGAAGCCATGGACATGTTGTTGGAGCATCGTATCGACCACGGACCGTACGACGCGACCGAGGCCTTCGCCCTGCTCGATGCCTGGTGGAAACAAAGAAGCAGCGAATAAGACCGAGGCACTCGAATGGTCCCCCATTGGGAGGTGACGAAGTCAACGGAAATGGGGGAAGGTACCGCTCCGGAGTGGACCGCAGCGGAACGGTAGGAGGGGTAGGGGGAAGAAGAACCGAGACGCGATGTGTATGTGGGCGATACCGGTGAACAAGAGCAGAACTATGCGACCGGTTCTGTGCGCCGATTCTCATGCAGGGCATTCGTGAGGCGTCTCGTATGGGCGACGTCGCTGTCTCGACGTATTCCGCGGTTGGGG
>JBFGAX010000025.1:0-36741 GCA_041567895.1 Acidimicrobiia bacterium | reverse complement strand
CGCGTGGGCCCTCAGCTATCCGGTGATCTTCCTGCATATTCTCCGCGGCACAGTGCTCACGAACGTGAGTGAGTACCTCCTCATCGGGGGTGCCTTCCTGATCATCGGCGCCGCCGTCATCTATGCGCTGGTGAATCTCGACATCGGAGAATCGGGACGCCTGATTGCCGGCGTACTCCTGATTGCGGCTCTCGCAACCTGGGCTACTCCGACGCTGATCATCATTCGATTGTTGCTTCTGATCCTTGCGCTGTTTGCGCTGGCAGCACCCACGTTCGGCGGCAGTGGTGGCTCCAGGTACCGATACATCGCGATCTATGCGGTGACCGTCGTTGTCATGGTGTATCTGATGTTGCTGGCAACAGGCACCTCGCTTGTCCAAACGCAGAGCGCCGTTCCGTTCGGCGGATTCATGATCACCTGGCTTCTGGCGATCGGGGCTGTTTCGCTCTCATTTCCGATCGGCGTGGTGCTTGCGTTGGCCAGAACATCGTCGTTGCCGCTGTTCCGTGTCATGGCCACCATCTATATCGAGCTGGTGCGCGGCGTTCCCCTCATCACCTGGTTGTTGATGTCAGTGGTTGTGTTTCCTTTCCTGTTTCCCGAGGGCGTTGAATTCGAAGACGTCGTGAAAGTCCTCTTGTTCTTCACGTTCTTCTCGGCGGCATACCTGGCAGAGAACGTCCGAGGAGGCTTGCAAGCCGTTTCTAAGGGTCAACAGGAGGCGTCGAATGCTCTTGGCATGTCCACAATGCAGCGGACTGCCTTCATCACGCTCCCTCAAGCCTTGCGTGCCGTGATACCGGCCCTCGTCGGGCAGGTGATAGCAACGTTCAAGGACACGTCTCTGGTTGCGATCGTCGGCCTTTTCGACATTCTGTTGATCGCCAAGAATGTCGTGCCGAATCAGAGCCAACCGTTCAACTTTCTTGGCTCGATCAAGGAGAACCTGGTCGTCGTCGCTCTGGTCTATTGGATCTTCACATTCATCTTCTCGCGCGTGAGTCAGCGCATCGAACGAAATCTCGGAGTTGGCGAAAGGTAACCCATGGCAATTGGCGAAAACGACATCATCGTCTGCGAAGGCGTCAAGAAGTGGTTCGGCGACTTTCAGGCATTGAAAGGCGTCACCACCTCGGTCAAAGAGCGTGAGGTCGTCGTTGTCATCGGTCCTTCCGGATCCGGTAAGTCGACCTTCATAAGGTGCATCAACCGGCTCGAGCAGCATCAGGAAGGCCTCATCGCCGTTGACGGTGTCGAGATGACAAACGATCTGCGCAACATCGAGCAGATCCGGTCCGAGGTCGGAATGGTGTTCCAGCAGTTCAACCTCTTTCCCCACCTCACGATTCTCGACAACATCACGCTTGCACCGATCTGGGTGCGCAAGCGTCCCAAGGCCGAAGCCGAGGACGCCGCGATGAAGCTTCTGGAGCGAGTCGGCATTCCCGAGCAGGCAAACAAGTATCCGGGACAGCTTTCGGGCGGGCAGCAACAGCGCGTTGCGATTGCCAGGGCGCTCGCGATGGAACCGAAGATCATGTTGTTCGATGAACCGACCTCGGCGCTCGACCCCGAGATGATCAAAGAAGTACTCGACGTGATGAAAGAGCTCGCTGAGTCCGGCATGACCATGATGGTTGTGACCCACGAGATGGGCTTCGCACGCGAGGTTGCCGATCGTGTGCTGTTCTTCGACTACGGAACCATCGTTGAAGAGGGCACCCCGGAGCACTTCTTCACGAATCCCCAACACGATCGCACGAAGCTCTTCCTTTCGCAGATTCTCTGAGAGACGGGGCTCTCGATCTCTACATGGAGCTAGCTGGTGGGCGGCGTTAGCATCTCAAAGGTGATCGCTTCGCTTCCATCCCCCTCGTTCAATGGAATCGATGTCGGTCCGTTTCGCTTCAACATCTACGGGATTTGCATCGCACTCGGGGTGATCGCTGCCATAATCTTGCTTCGCGGACGATTCGAGAAGCGTGGTGGTGACGGGTCGGCAATCGAAAGGATCGCCATCGCCGGTGTGGTTGCCGGTGTTCTGGGAGCAAGATTCGGCTACGTGCTGACTCACCTCGACCAGATGGATCCCTGGTATCGAGCCTTCATGATCTGGGAAGGTGGCCTTGCCTTCTTCGGGGGATTGACGGCCGGAGCGGCCATGATCATTTTTCTCCTCCGGCGGGGGAACATGTCGGTTCTCGACGGCGCCGATGCCATTGCCCCGGCGCTTCCGCTCGCCCAGGCGATCGGTCGATGGGGGAACTACTTCAATCAAGAGCTCTACGGAAAACCGACCGATCTACCGTGGGGATTGGAAATTGCTCCTGAGCATCGTGTCCGCGGGTTTTCGGAGTTCGAAACGTTCCACCCCACCTTCCTCTATGAATCGCTGCTCAACCTCGTGCTGGTTGGCTTCATCCTCTGGGTAGACAGGCGCTTTGCGTACCGTCGCGGTAGCCTGTTTTTCATCTACCTGGCGGGATACGGACTCATCCGTTTCGGCATGGAGTTGTTGAGGATCGATACCAGCTTCCGCCTGGCCGGACTCAGCCGCAACGGATGGATCGCACTCTTGATTGCGGCAGGTGGAACTATTGCCTGGTTCCGAGCCAACCGCCCGTCACAGGCTGAGGATGCAACTGCGTCGCGGCAAACGTCGACCTGATCCTTCCACCCTGATAGCCGGCCTCGACAGTCGTGTTTGCGCATTCACGGCTCGAGGGATGCTCCGATAGCGTGCATGGCTCCGAGACAGGTCGCCGGAATCAGGAAAGGCCCCGCCGGAGCGGGGCCTTTACTGCTTGAGGAGGGCCGAAGTTACGCAGGCGGTCCCGCGTACTTCTCCCACCAACGCTTGGCGGTGTCGATCCCGCCAACGCCGAAGGCGATGGCGATCACGAGGCCTGCGGCTCCGCTGACGACCGTGAAGAGGGTGTTGGTGATGGCACCTATGCCCAGATAGTCGAGAGCGGTAAGCAGACCGAAGATGATGATGCCCAGCCGAATGGCGTTGTCGACCCAGCTGAAGCCTTTTCGATCTGCCCACGGGCGTACCAGGTTGGCGACGAAATCTGCTACGAGTGCAGAAACGGCCAGAATGATCAGAGCGACCAGCAAACGTGGCAGCCATGCGATCAAGGTCTGGAGAAGATCCGTGAGTGCGTCGATACCCAGCGTTTGGCTGGTTACGAGCAGCACGACCAGAGCCAGGAACCCGTAGACAATCCGCGCACCGACGTCGGCTACCGAATACCCGGAGTCGCGTACCGCACCTCCGATACCGATGCGGTCGACAAAGCCGGCAACGGCCTCGGTCTCCAGGACCCGCTTCACGATGCGGCGAATCCATCGAGCGATAAATAGGCCTACCAGCAATACCAGTAGGGCAGCGACGATCCGGGGTAGCCATTCGCCAATGGCGCTACCGACTCCGGATAACGAGTTTGATAGTGAGTCGACGAAGTCGTCAATCACGGGATTACCTCCTCAGGTTAAGTCCACCATTTGGCCACATTAGAGGGTGAGCACTTCGCTGTAAACAAGAACCTGCGTTTTCGCGGCCTTACGATGAGTGGTGAGAGCGGCCATTTTCTGCGGTTGATGGTGTCAATATGAGATGATGAGACCGTCGTCGCCCGCATCGACTTTGACCACCGAGCCCTCCAGAATGTTGCCTTCCAGGAGAGAAAGCGCCAGTGGATCGACCAACGATGTCTGAATAAGGCGCTTGAGTGGTCTGGCCCCGAAGTTCGGATCGTAACCCTCACGCGCCATCCACGCCTTTGCGCTCTCGGCCATATCGAGGTGGATCGACCGGTCCTCCAGGCGCTGACGAAGCTGTTCGAGCTGAATGTCGACAATCTGAGCGAGGTCTTC
Organism: Acidimicrobiia bacterium; assembly: GCA_041567895.1. GTDB lineage: Bacteria > Actinomycetota > Acidimicrobiia > Spongiisociales > SHLN01 > JABDOU01. The sequence goes on along the minus strand of JBFGAX010000025.1, from coordinate 32,859 downwards.
CGGAGTCAAACGCCGGAACACGAGCGCCTCGTCGATTCGGTTGATGAATTCGGGTCGGAAGTTGTTGTTGACCGCTTCCATGACTCTGCTCTTGACGATCTCGTCGTCGAGGTCACCCGTGATGAATTCCGAGCCGAGATTCGAGGTCATGATCAAGACCGTGTTCGTGAAATCAACCGTACGTCCCTGTCCGTCCGTCAGGCGACCGTCATCGAGCAACTGGAGCAGGACATTGAAGACATCAGGATGCGCCTTTTCGATCTCGTCCAACAGCAAGACTCCGTAGGGGCGGCGCCGTACGGCTTCTGTGAGTTGGCCGCCTTCGTCGTACCCGACATAGCCCGGGGGGGCGCCGATGAGCCGGCTCACCGAATGCTTTTCCATGTATTCGGACATGTCGATGCGGACCATCGCTCGCTCGTCATCGAACAAGAACTCAGCCAGCGCCCGAGCCAATTCGGTTTTTCCGACGCCGGTGGGTCCCAGGAACAGGAACGAGCCGATCGGTCGGTTGGGGTCGGACAGCCCTGCACGCGACCGCCGAATCGCATTCGAGACTGCACGCACGGCTTCCTCCTGTCCGACGACCCTCTCATGTAGGAGGCCTTCGAGGTGAACGAGCTTTTCGACCTCACCCTCCATGAGGCGGGAGACGGGGATGCCGGTCCATCGCGCAACGACAGACGCCACATCTGATTCGTCGACTTCCTCGTTGAGCAGCGAGCCGTTCTCCTGGATCTCGGACAGCGCTTGCTGCTGTTCCTCCAAACGCTTCGTGAGCGACGGCAGGTCTCCGTAGCGCAGCTCTGCGGCTCGTTCGAGGTCGCCATGACGTTCGGCCCGTTCCGCCTCTGCCCTGGTTTCTTCGATCTCTTGCTTGGTGGACTGGATGTGGCCGATCGCTTCCTTTTCGACGGTCCATTGAGCCGTGAGGCTGTCGATCTCCTCCTGAACGTTCGCGAGGTCCTTTTCGAGGTTGGCCAGTCGTTCGAGGGAGCCCTTGTCGCTTTCCTTCTGCAACGCGGCCCGCTCGATCTCGAGCTGTCGGAGGCGCCGACTCAAGACATCGATTTCCTCCGGCATCGAATCGAGCACGATGCGTAACCGGCTCCCGGCTTCGTCGATGAGATCGATGGCCTTGTCGGGGAGCTGGCGAGCCGGAAGGTATCGATCAGACAGGATGGCGGCAGCGATGATTGCTCCGTCGGTGATGCGAACCCCGTGATGAACCTCATACCGTTCTTTGAGTCCTCGCAGGATGCTGATGGTGTCCTCGACGCTCGGAGCTTCGACGAGGAGCGGGAGGAACCGGCGTTCGAGGGCTGGATCCTTTTCGATGTATTTGCGATGCTCGTCGAGGGTAGTAGCTCCAATCATGTGGAGTTCGCCGCGTGCGAGCATCGGTTTGAGCATATTGCCTGCGTCCATGGAGCCTTCCCCGGCGCCCGTACCGACGACGGTGTGGAGCTCATCGATGAACGTGATGATGTTTCCTTCGGCGGCTTTGATCTCATCGAGAACCGCCTTGAGGCGTTCTTCAAACTCGCCCCGGTATTTTGCGCCAGCTATCAATGCGGGCAGGTCGATTGCGATGAGGCGTTTCGTCCTCAGACTCTCGGGAACGTCACCGTCGGCCATGCGCTGGGCGATCCCCTCGACGATGGCCGTTTTCCCGACGCCCGGCTCTCCGATCAGCACAGGGTTGTTCTTGGTTTTGCGCGAAAGCACCTCGATCACCCGTCGAATCTCGTCATCTCGGCCGATAACCGGATCGAGTTTGCCGTTCGCGGCTGCGGCTACAAGGTCGTACCCGTATTTCTCGAGCGAGTTGAAGGTACCTTCTGGATCCTGGGTCGTGATCGTCGTTGCTCCCCGCACCTCTTTCACGACTTCCGAAATGCCTTCGCCATCTACGCCTGCAGTTCGTAGCGCATCACCGGCGATGCCCTTGTCCTTGGCCAGCGCGATCAGGAGGTGCTCGGTCGAGATGTAGGCGTCGCCAAACGATTCACGCTCTTTATCAGCTTCGTTGAGTGTCCGAACGAGATCCGACGAGAAGCCGACCTCGGCGTCTCCATAGACCTTCGGCAGGCGCGCCAGCTCACGATCGATCGCAGCTCGCAGCGTTGTCGGCTGCACCCCGAGCTTGTTCAGCACGGGATACGTGAGTCCATCCGTATCGCCGAGGAGTGCGAGCAGGAGATGGATGGTGCCGGCTTCGGAATGGTGCTCCGAGGCAGCAAGCTCGCGCGCGGCCAGAACCGTGGCCTGCGAGCGCCGTGTCATCTTGTTGAGATCCATCAGTTCTCGTCGTTCCCTTCTCGTCTCTTGATCAGGTCGTCCTGACCGTGATGTTGATGTCCCTGTGTGGTATTCTATGGATGGTTTCTATGGACGCTATTAGAAAATCTTAGCATAGCACACTTAGATTTACCCCCCCTCGGTTGACTTCTGCGTTTTCTCTATGGATGGTCGTGCTTCCCTCGCATTCTGCCTACGTTCGTCGTTTCCCGCGTCTTGAGTCGGACGTTCCGGTGAATCGGGTCTGCTCGCTCCCTTTGTGCGCGTTGTTGTGGATTCATACTCGCTGCCAATGGTTACCCCATCGAACGGATGCAGTAACCCGATGTTGCTACTGTTCGGCGGTCATGATTGATGTGCTCACTTCTCTGAGGGCGGCCCTGGCGGACGCCCCATTGGCTTTTCCGGCTCCTGGTCACGCCGATGCCCTCATCGCCCGCGATCAGTTGATTGATCAGATCGACGATTATCTGATTCCTCGTTTGGGAAGACTCGATGCTCCACTGCTCGTTGTCGTCGCCGGCAGCACAGGATCGGGCAAATCCACGGTCGTGAACTCGATCGTGGGCCGCAATGTCAGCGTGGCCGGTGTGTTGCGTCCGACAACGAGAGCCCCGGTCCTGGTATGTCATCCCGACGACGAATCCTGGTTTGGGGGCGAAGACGGGTTGTTGTCGGATCTGCCACGATCCACCGGTTCCGTCCCGCAAGCCGGAAGTCTGCACATCGTCACCGAGCCGACCATGGTTCCTGGCCTGGCTCTCCTGGACGCCCCTGACATCGATTCCGTCGAGACGGAGAACCACGAGCGAGCAGCGCAGCTCATGGGCGCGGCCGATCTCTGGCTGTTCACGACCACGGCTTCACGATACGCCGATGCTGTGCCATGGGATTATCTGACAATGGGTCGAGAGCGCGGGACGCGACTTGCCATCATTCTCAATCGCATTCCGCCCGGAGCCACCGGCGAGGTTGCCGGCCATCTTCAGGCAATGTTGCGGTCCCAACAGCTCGGCGATGTGCGTGTGTTCCCGGTCGAAGCCACCCAGGCCTTGATCGACGGTCGGCTCCCCGATATCAGTGAACTCGGCGGATACATCCGCACGCTCGCCTCCGATGCCGCCGCCCGGCGAGAAATGGTCGCCGCCACTCTGCGAGGAGCGCTCGACAGTATTCCCCGCCGGGTCGATTCTGTCGCCGGTCGCATCCTCGCCCAGATTGATGGTGCCGAGCTACTCAAGCGGATAAGCGAGCGACGATACGGCGAAGCGCTCGCGCAGATCGAGCTGGCGCTCGGTACCGGGACCGTTCTCCGTCGGGAGGTGTTGGATCGATGGCAGGAGTTCATTGGCACGGGTGAGATGATGCGGAGCGTTCAAGCGGGAATCGGCAGGCTGCGTGATCGCATGAAGTCTGTCTTGACCGGTGAACCGCCGCCGGATCGCGAGGTGCAGGGTGCTCTCGAGTCGGGAATCGAGTCGATTGTTCTGGCAGCCGCTGATGAGGCAGCTCTCGATGTCGCAGAGCGGTGGCGTGGAACAGACGTGGGTGCCAACCTCGATCTTCACGGATTGGATAGGGCATCGGCAACGCTGAAGATGGCTGTCAATCCTGAAGTTCGAGATTGGCAAACGTTTGTGCTCGATCTGGTCCGCGCCGAGGCTGGTGACAGGAGGGCGATAGCACGTACCGTCTCGCTCGGCGTGAACGGGATCGGCGTCGCATTGATGGTCGCAATCTTTTCCCAGACAGGTGGATTGACCGGTGGCGAGGTGGCTGTCGCCGGCGGAACCGCCACCGTGAGCCAGGCGATCCTCGAAGCCGTGTTTGGTGAACAAGCAGTCAGAGGTCTGGCGGGCAAGGCGAGATCGGACTTGCTGAGCCGGATCACCCGTCTCCTCGATGCGGATCTCGATCGGTTTCATGTTCTACTGGGAAGCGCCGGAACCGCGGAGCAGGCAGAAGCCCTGAAGATTCTGGGACGCCGGGCGGCGGACATCGACATATGAACCTCGAGCGCGTCGAGGCGCTGGCCCAGGCCGTTGAGCTGGCAGACGGTCGGCTGGATCCGGATTGGGTGGAACATGCTCGTAGTGTGGTGAATCGCGCACGTCAGCGGATCACCCATGGAACCGATGCCACGGTGGTGGCCCTCGCCGGCGCGACGGGCTCGGGCAAATCGACCTTATTCAACGCCCTCTCAGGGTCCCTGGTGTCACAGGCGGGTGTACGCCGCCCGACGACCGGAGCAGTCCACGCTTCGGTCTGGGGCGAAGAAGATGAGACGCGCGGGTTGCTCGATTGGTTGGAAGCGAGCAAGCGACATTTTCTCACCAGGCCGGATTCCGATCTCGACGGGCTGGTCCTGCTCGATCTGCCAGACTTCGACTCGACGACCCGCGAGAACCGGATGGTCGTAGACAGGCTCGTTGAGTTGGTCGATGCCTTGATATGGGTCACCGATCCCCAGAAGTACGGTGACGAGCTCTTGCATACGAACTACATCCAGCCGCTCTCACGCTACGGCGATGTGATGGTCTTCCTCCTCAACCAGATTGATCTGCTCGACGAAAAAGCACAGGCGGCCTGCAAAGCGGATCTCGAGCATCTTCTCCAGATCGATGGCATCAATGATCCAGAAGTGCTTGGAGTCTCGGCGACGGTCGGCACGGGTCTCGATCAGCTGCGCGCCCTCCTCAGCGATGTTGTACGCAAGCGCAAAGCGGTGCTATCTCGCATCGATGCCGATCTGCGCACAGTAACTGCCGAGGTCGATGTAGATGTCGATCCTGCTAAACGGATCGTGTCCAAATCGACCAGGTCAACTCTCGTTGCTGCTCTGGCGTCAGCTGCAGGAGCGGATCAGGTGACGAGGGCCGTAGCACGGAGCTACAAGTTCGACGCGGCGGGTGTCATGGGATGGCCGGCGACCCGGTGGCTGCGAAAGCTCCGCGCCAATCCACTGCGGCGATTTCGACTTGGAACCGAGGGGCGTTCTTCGTTGCCGGGACCGAGCGCGGTTGAGGACGCTCAGGCCCGCATGGCCGTGCGGGCGACGGTCGAGGAGGCGACGGCTCCGTGGGGAGAGCCGTGGACGAGCCTGGCCAGGCATGCCGTAGAAGAGAAAACTCCAGCCATGGTTCGGTCGCTTGATGAAGCGGTGTCGCGTTCTGTGACCCGATTCGATCGACCGCGGTGGTGGGGACTCATCGGGAGCCTGCAATGGCTTGTGTTTCTCGTCATGGTGGCGGGCATCATCTGGTTGGTAGCTCTTTTCGCTCTGGATGCCTTTCAAGTGCCGAACGAACTCATTACACCTGAATGGAACGGCTGGCCGATTCCAACCCTTGCCGCCATCGGGGGCGCTATCGCGGGGTTGTTGCTGGCCTGGGTCGGGAGGCTGGTGGCAGCAATGGGTGCGAGACGCCGGGCGCGCCTCGCAACCCGCGAGGTTCATGAACAGGTGGCAGCGGTGGCCGACACCTACGTGCTAGGTCCCATTGAGCAGGAGTTGCAGGTCGGAGTCGATCTCGGTCGCCTGTTGCGCACGGCAGCCGGGTCGCGCAGAACCTGAGCTGGGGTAGCGAGCCGGGGTGCGGAGCGCCCTCCAACAACATTCACGCGAGCGCTTGAATCGCGCATGTCTTGTTCGTACACTGGCGCCGCACATTTGGGGGACTATCTATTTGGAGGAAACCAAATGCTGAAAGAGTTCAAGGAGTTCGCCTTCGGCGGAAACTTGATTGACATTGCAACCGGCCTGATCATGGGTCTTGCCTTCGCCGCTCTGGTCGCGGCGCTGGTCGAGAACTTGATCATGCCACTCATCGGGATCGCCGGCGGCGCCGAGAATATTGCGGATATGTGGACGGTAGAAATCGGTAACGCGGTGCTTCGCATCGGTGCGTTTGTATCTGCGCTGTTGACGTTCATCGCGACGGCTGCCGGTGTCTTCTTCTTCATTGTGAAGCCGTACCAGAGGTACAAGGCGACACAGCCGCCCGAGGCGGAGGAAGCGCCACCCGAGGACATTGTGCTGCTTCGCAAGATTGCAGATAACCTCGCCAGGTAGGACCATCGGATACACCGGCAAAAAGCGGCCCAGGGCAGGGCCGCTTTTTTGATGCAGCACCCGTCCGTCCATGGATGCTTGCTGTCGCCCTAGCGATGAGTTTTGCCCTCATCCGGCCCTCATTTGCGCCTCGTTCTATCGCAAGGTGAAAGAAAAGGTACAAATGCTCTGGCGGCCAGGGCAACGGAGGGACAGGGTTCATGGAAGAGACAGGTACGTGACCGTCCCAAGGCACGCAAGAAGCGACGAGAAAAGAGGTACGTAGGAACAGAGTGCGGGAGACGGCTGTGCGAGCCTTGCACACGAAAGGGCATGCCAATGAGCGATACCAAGTATCTCTTCAAACGTGGCAAGACATGGTGGGTAAAGATTTCGGTTCCGCCCAGGCTGCGTTCGGAGTTGGGTTACGATCTGCGCCGTTCGCTGGGAACTCAGGACCTTGAAACGGCACGCAATGCGCGGGATCCCGTCGTAGCCGAGATCCGCGAACAGATCGCAAGGGCACGGCGGGAGCGAGAGCATGGGTTCAGAATCTCCCCACCTGATTCCGGGGGTTACCCGATCACAGCGCGCGAGGACTTCTCAGACGTCACGTTCTTGATCGAAGTCAGCCACCCCATGCTGGCAAAGGCCGCCCGGCCAGGTCAGTTCATGCTCGTCATCTCCGAGGAACACGGTGAGCGAATCCCGCTGACCATCGCCGACTTCGATCGCGAGGCAGGCACCATCACGATGGTGGTGCAAGCGGTTGGGAAGACCACCCGGGAAATGCAGCAGCGCTGCGTGGCGGGAGCCAGCCTCTTTTGCCTGGTCGGTCCAATGGGACTTCCCAGCCAGATCGGCGCTGAGGCGAACAAGGTGGTACTGGTCGGGGGTGGATTGGGAGTGGCGTCGATCTTTTCACAGGCGCGTTTGGCCAAGGAATCGGGAGCGTACGTGATCGGCATTGTCGGTTTCCGGAACAAGGATTTGATCTTCTGGGAGGACAAGTTCAACCAGTATTGCGACGAGCTCATCATCTGCACCGACGACGGCTCGGCCGGTATCCAGGGACTGGTGACCAACGGCATAGAGCTGGCCCTCGAAGCTCATCCAGATATCGAAGAACTGGTTGCCATCGGGCCTCCCGTCATGATGAGGGCCTGTGCCGAGACGACCCGGCCTCATGGCATCAAAACCACAGTCAGTCTCAATCCGATCATGGTCGATGGAACGGGAATGTGCGGTGGTTGTCGAGTGATCGTGGGCGGGGAGATGCAATTCGCCTGCGTTGATGGCCCCGAGTTCGACGGCCATCAGGTCGATTTCGGTGATCTCATGGGCCGGCTACGGAGATTCAAAGAACACGAACAACAGGCGGTGGAGACCTGGGCAGGAGGCCTGGTGGGCGCGGCGCCCTGAGAGTGAGGAGAAGTGGCTACGGAATCCAAAAGCGGATCCAAGCGAACGATTCGCTCGATACCTCAGGAACGTACACCGATTCCTGAGCAGGCGGCTTCGGATCGCGTAGGTAACTTCGAGGAAGTAGCCATGGGTTACCGGCCAGAAGATGCGTTGCGCGAGGCAGAGCGCTGTCTCTTCTGCAAGGAGGCCGCATGTATACCGGCCTGTCCGGTGGCCATTGACATCCCCGGCTTCATAGCGAGGATCAGTGAGCAGGATGTTCGCGGCGCCTATGACATTGTCACCGACGCAAATCTGCTTCCGGCCATCTGTGGGCGAGTGTGTCCGCAGGAAGATCAGTGTGAACTCGTGTGCCCGGTCGGAGACACGCTGGAGCCGGTCGCCATCGGCCGCTTGGAACGGTGGGTCGGTGATGTCGCGCTCGAGGAGGGCTGGCACAATGTTCCCTACATCGAGCCGTCTCCTTACCGGATAGCGGTCGTGGGGTCCGGTCCGGCCGGCATGGCCTGTGCCGCCGATTTGGCAAAAGCTGGATGCGGGGTCACGATTTTCGAGGCGTTGCATGCCCCCGGTGGCGTCCTCCGCTACGGAATTCCCGAGTTTCGTCTTCCCAATGAAGTCATCGACGCCGAAATCGAAAACCTCACGCGGCTGGGCATCGAGATTCAATGCAATACGGTCGTGGGGCGGATGTTCACGATCAAACAGTTGCGGGAAGACCTGGGATTCGACGCCGTATTCATCGGAACCGGTGCCGGTACGCCACGTTTCATGGGTATACCCGGGGAATCCCTCCACGGTGTGCTCTCGGCCAACGAGCTATTGACCCGCTGCAACCTGATGGGAGCGCTGCAGTTTCCCAAATACGATACGCCTATCGACATCGGTTCCCATGTCGCCGTAATCGGCTCCGGCAATACTGCGATGGATGCGATGCGGGTCGCACTCAGGGCCGGCGCCGAGAAGGTGTATTGCGTGTACCGCCGTACCCGGGCCGAGAGTCCGGCCCGGGAAGAGGAGCTGACTCACGCCGAGGAGGAGGGAATCGAATTCCACTGGCTCACCGCTCCAGTGGAAATACTCGACAATGGCGAAGGAGGGGTCCGGGCGATGCGCTGCATTCGTATGGAGCTTGGCGAGCCAGATGACTCGGGACGGCGGCGGCCGATTCCCATCGAAGGCAGCGAATATGAGTTTGAGGCCGACACGGTCGTGTACGCCATCGGCACCAATGCCAACAAAGTCATCGGCCAGACGCTGGAGCTGGAGCTAGACGATCGGGGATATATCAAGACCGGTGAGGACCTCAGCACGTCCATGGCCGGGGTGTACGCCGGGGGCGACATCGTCACCGGGGCCGCCACGGTCATCCTGGCGATGGGGGCCGGTCGCAAGGCGGCTTCTGCGATCAAGTCGTACCTGAAGATTCGGGACACCGATCTGATATACCACCCCACCCCCCTTGAAAGACCCTTCGGCATAGACCCTCGGGAACGAAATCATGTGCGGTTACGGCTTCCGACGAACGAACCCTCACCCGAGCCGCCGTTGAGCGTCTCCGGTACATAGGAAGGAAGATCCATGACGACCAGGCTCGACATCTCCCCGCCGGAGATCGATGATTCTGCGATCGTGCTGGAGGAGCACATCATCGACATCGTCAGTGACTCAGGAGAGGGTGCGCAGAAATGCGGCCAGGCGCTCGCGAGCATCGCCGCCCGTATGGGACACGGAATCTGGACGGTAGAGATCATCCCGGCTGAAATCCGACCTCCAGCCCGCAGCATTGAGGGTGCAAGCGGCAACCGGACCCGGCTGGCATCCGGCCCGGTCGGCAACGGCGGCGACTTTGCCGATCTCGTGGTGGCTTTCAACGAGCAGGTATTGCTCGGCCGGCTGCGCGCCAATGAGCTGAGATCGGGCTGCATCGTGCTCATGGAGAACATGTGGGAGAGCGATCCGGATCCAGATATCGCGGCATCCTACGCGGGTGTTCGCGACGACCTGATGGCAGACGGCTACCGGGTGTATGAGATACCGATGGAGGACGAATGCCTCAAGTACGTCGCGGATCCTCGAAGGGGAAAGAACATGTTTGTGCTCGGTCTCCTGTGCAGGATCTACAACCTCGACATGGGTCTGGCGATGGAGCAGGTGGCGTTCACGTTCGCCAAAAAGAGCGACGAAGTGATTTCTGCAAACCATGAACTACTTGAGGCAGGTTGGCAGTGGGCGCAAGACAACCTCGACCTTCGGTTCCAGATACCGGCCGAACCACCGCAGGAGGCCCGGGTGGTCGTCAACGGCAACACCGCCACTGCGCTGGGCGTGATGGCTTCAGGTATGGAGGTCTGTGCCATGTACCCCATCACCCCTGCAACCTCTGCCTCCCACTATTTGAGCGAGATCTTCAGCAAGGTCGGCGGAGTGGTTCACCAGGCTGAAGACGAGATCGCGGCCTGCGCCTTCGCTATCGGTGCCTCATATGCCGGGAAATGCGCGGTGACGATCACCTCTGGCCCCGGCTACTCGCTCAAACAAGAAGGAATAGGCCTGGCCGTGATGGCCGAGATTCCCCTCGTTGTGATCAATGTCCAGCGGGGCGGGCCTTCGACCGGTCAGCCAACAAAGGCCGAGCAAGGCGATTTGCTGACCTCGGTCTTTGGAAGCCACGGGGATGCCCCCAAAGTTGTGATGGGCGTTGCCGATATAGAAGACAGCTTCTACTCGATCATCACCGCCCGCCGTATCGCAGAGACGTTCAACATGGTGGTGGTGGTGCTGACCGACGCCAGCCTTGCCACCGCCCAGCAGCCTTTCACCCGACCTCAATTCAGCGAAGATTGGCTGGCCCCGCCGATCGACCAGACCCCGATTGTCGACGATACGCAACCCTATGACTGGGACCACAACTCCGGCCTCGCTCGTCGCTTCATCCCCGGGCAACCAGGGGGCATGCACTGTTTGACGGGGCTGGCACATGACCGCAGCAGCACCGTGGCCTACGACCCGGCGATCAACCAGGAGGGCATTCGCAACCGCAGCATGAAATTGGCAGCCTTCCAGAAGACGTTGATGCCGGCACCGGTTGTCGGAGATCAGGAGGGCGAGCTGTTGGTTGTCGGGTGGGGAAGCACGAAGGGCGCGATCGAGGAGGCTGTGGAGCGACTTCGGGTAGATGGACACCGCGCCGGTTCAATGCACCTCAAGTTCCTGCAGCCGATGGCGCCTGGGATAGGCCCGGCGATGCGCCGATTTGAGAAGGTGATCACGGTTGAGAACAACTTCTGCGATTTCCTGGGTGACGGCCTCATCGACCATGAGAACCGCCGGTACACCAACCTGGCCTGGATGTTGCGAGCACGGACCCTCATAGACATCGACTGCTGGGGTGAGGTGCGAGGCCAGCCTCTCAAGCCGGGCAGGGTGGAAGAAGTTCTCAGGGAGAAGCTGAGCTAGCGGAAGGAGAACACACTGATGACGCTTACCGCAACCGAATGCGTGTTGTTGTCCACCCGTGAGCATTACACACTCGAGGACTACGAGGGCAAGGTTCCCCGTTGGTGTACGGGCTGCGGCGACAACGCCATCCTCGCATCGCTACAGCGTCTCTGTCGAGATGAACAACTTCCGCGCGAGAAGGTTGTGTTCGTGTCCGGTATTGGATGCTCCGGCCGCTTCCCCCACTACATGAACACCTATGGCTTTCACGGTCTGCACGGACGCGCCCTCCCGGTAGCCGAGGGCATCAAGATCCGGCGTCCCGACCTGCACGTTTTCGTGAATACCGGTGACGGCGACTGTTGCAGCATCGGCGCCGCCCACTGGATTCACGCCATCCGATACAACATGGATATGACCGTCATCTTGCACGACAATCGGACCTACGGTCTCACCAAGCATCAAACTTCCCCGACAGCGCCCCGTGGTCTCACGAGCAACACCACCCCCTACGGTGCTTATCTCAATCCACTCGATCCGCTCAGCGTTGCGCTGGGCGTGACCAACGCCTCGTTCATTGCCCAGGCAGTCGACTGGATACCTGAGGTGCTCCATCAGATCGTCGAACTCGCCTTCCGCCACAAGGGGTTTTCCTTCATTCGTGTTCTCCAGCGGTGCCCGGAATACCTTCCAGCCTTCTTTGACCCCTGGGTGCAAGATCCGGGCCGGGTGCGATTGCTGACGCACCAGGACGGGATTGAGCCGAGCGCCTCGCTCAGCCGCACCTACCGCAATCAGCAGAATCACGACCCGGGTGACCTACTCGGAGCCAAGGACATCGCGGCCAGTGCCGATGGGATCCCGGTCGGCATCCTCTACCGCAATCCCGAAATCCCCCGTTACGAAGAGCTGCGTAAGCCAGACCGGGCATATCCACCAGAGGAGATCAGAAAGAGTTTCGAGGAGGAACTCGATCGCTTCACCATATGGCCGCAGAAGGAAGGCGAGCATGCAAGTCAGTGACCTGCTCCGTTTCCACCTCACTGGGCAACCGGCCGCGGATACCCGGACGGAGCGACGTGGAATATGGCCTGCGATTCTGGCGCCGTTGCGCGACCTCTCCGCGTTGCGTTATGACTTCCCGTTGGTTCTTGTAGATGACGGTGATCCTGTCACCGTCAGCCTGTCGGGTCTATTCGACGTTCTCCTGCGAGACGTTGCTCCCCAGGGACCGGCCGGAGAACGGCTTCGTAGACACGTCCTGAGTCTGGAACATCGCATTCGCCATGCGGTGTCGGGAGGTCAGGCAGAACTTCTCTCCCGGTTATGGGAGGCTGCGGCCAAAGAAATCGTGGCCGAAACCGGCCCAGAGGAAGCCCACGTCGCCCAGAAGAGCCTTGATCAGGCCCGGGCGGCTCTGGAGGTAGATGGTCGTGTGGTCGACTGTGACGACGAATTCGCCACCCGGTTTGTCGAACACGTGTGGCTGACGATCGGCAGGCGGCAAGCGATGGCTGCCCAGGCGAAAATAGATGAGCTCATCATGAGTCTGTCGCATATTCTGCAAGCCGATTTCGCCCGATCGAAAGCGGGTCTTTCGCCGGACAAACTGGCTGGCTCTCTTGGGCCTGGTTACCACCACGTGTTTGACTTCGAGGCCTGGTCGCGTCTGGTGACCGGTCGGCCGACCGACGGTCTCGAGCCGGGCAGACGCCGCCGCATCGAGACGATTCTGGCCATTCTCGAAGGCCAGAGGTTTTTTGCGGGAGGTAGGGTCACGCCATACGGCTTCCGATTCGAAAGTGCCATCGAGGCGGCCACGGCTTTTCGAAGACGCGTTCCAGAGATGCTGGAACTGGTGAAGGCCATGACCATGGCCCGGTTGGAGATCGAGAATCGCTACCGGGATGCCGAACATGGCAGCTTTTTCGAGTCTTTCGACCAGACTTCGCCGACCAGCCGGGACCTGGCCGACTTTCCTTCCTATCTCGTGTGCATGCGTGGAGAAGATCTGGCGGGTATGGAGAAGGCCGAGTTGGTCGACATCCTTGCTTCCGACCTTCCGATGAAAGTGCTGGTCGAGACGAGCAACATTTTTGGCGACTCGCAGACCGACGACGTGCGCTGGTCACCAGGAGTGGGAGGCGGGCGACTCGGCAGTCTGGCAGTCGGACTGGGCGAGGCTTTCGTTCTGCAGGTCGCCGGTTCTCACCTGCCGCAGATGGAGGAATCGACGATTGCCGGTCTCTCTTATCAGGGCCCTGCGTTGTTCAGCGTGTTTTCTGGCTCCGATCAGCATTTCCCGGATCTGCCTCGGTATCTCAGCGCCGCCTCGGCCATGCAATCGCGCGCCTTCCCCGCCTTCACCTATGACCCGGGAGCCGGAGATGATTGGGCCGCTCGCTTTCGGATGGATGGCAATCCGCAGGCGGAGGAAGATTGGCCTGTCGAGGAGCTCACCTACGAGGACGACGACCTACAGAGGGTCACTGAGGAGATGCGGTTTACCTTTGTTGATTTTGTTGCGTGCGATGCTCGCCACGCGGAGGCTTTTCAGTCGGTTCCTCGCAAAACGTGGAATGACGAAATGGAGCCCGCCTGGCGCTTCCTCAATGGCGAGGCCCCACCCGGAAAGGTGCCCTACGTACTGATGGTCAATGGTGAAGGAGAACTGCAACGCCTCGTGGTTCGAAAGGAAGTGATCGAGGCCGCCCATCATTGTCGACGTCAGTGGCACAGCCTGCAAGAGCTCGCCGGTATTCACAATTCGCACGCCCGGCGGCTTTTGGAGCGAGAGCGAACCAGGTGGCAAGAAGAACAGGCGCTGGAGAGACCGGATGGCACTGGTGCGGCGGCTCCGGTTGTTCAGGAGCATCCGGCGAGCGAGATGGAATTGGCTGCGGTAGATGAGGAAGCGGCTGTCGAGGAGATGGACGAGCCTCGTTCAACCGATGAGGCCTACATCGAGACTGCTCGTTGTACCACCTGTGATGAATGTACAACAATCAATCCAGGCATGTTCGCTTACGATGAAAACAAGCAGGCCTACATCGCTGATCTCACTGCCGGCACGTATAGACAGATGGTGGAGGCGGCCGAAGCTTGTCAGGTGGCAATCATTCATCCGGGGAAGCCTTGGGATGAGAGCGAAGCGGACCTTCCTCAACTCATCGCCAGGGCGGCTGCTCTTGGCTAGCCCGGCCCCGGGCCGCTTCTCATCAAGCAGAAGATCGATGCGTTGGAATCACTCGAGCCAATCACGTTGTCCATCGAACCGACCAGCGGTTCTAGCCGACGCAGCCCTGCCTACTCACGGGCGGTGATGGGCGACATCACAAACAATGACGATGGCCTCTATCTGCCCGGAATCGGTGCCGGCATCCTGAACCGAAAGGGAGAAATTCTTCCTGCCGTGAGCCGACGAATGGAGATTTGGATGGCAACTGAAATCGAAGACCCCATCACGGGTGTTGAGGCGCTCGAGGCGGCAAAGCGACACCGCGAGGCCTTGCGCCAGGCGATGATTGAATTGGAGGCCGCTATTGCCTCTCCCTCCCGTTCGCCGTCCTGGAGTACAGACATCGATTTGCGGTTGGACAGGCTCCAGGCTGCGCTCGCCGACCACATCAATGATGTTGAGAGTCCCCAGGGGATCATCTCTCAAACCGTCGAGAATGAGCCGCGGCTTGCCAGTTCCGGTGACATCCTTCGCAATGACCATGTCCGGCTCACCGACGAAGTCCGGCGGATGCGAGCGACACTTCACGGCTTGGCCGATGAACCGGAGATCGACGACGCAGCCGCAGTCCGCAGATCGATCCTCGAGTTGCTCGGAGAGTTCAGCAGGCATCGTCAGCATGGAGTGGACTTCGTCTACGACGCGTACAACGTCGATATAGGCGGCGACATCTAAGAAGACAAGGTCGAGACATTGCGGCCAAGCCACGCGGCCGAAAAACTCTCGAAGGGGAAGGATTCCGTTAGTACCTGCGTTGCATTCTTTAGCAATTCTTTCTAGGAGATCTTCTTTATGCCTTCTGCAACGTTCAACGGGGTTGTCATCGCCGAGTCAGACGAAACGGTCGTGGTCGAGGGAAATCACTATTTTCCCAAGGCCTCAGTGAAATGGGACTATTTGACTGAGAATGACGAGCGACAGACTGTATGTCCGTGGAAGGGGGTCGCGAACTATTACGACGTCGATGTTGACGGCGAAACTGCGGAGGGGGTCGCCTGGACATATCACGAGCCCAAGTCCGAGGCCGCCCAGATCCGCGACTACGTTGCGTTCTATCCAAAGGTACGTGTCAGCTGAGGCCTGGCGAGTGAAGCCGGCTGACGTCAGCGCATCTGTCTGAGTCCAAGCAGCTGGAAGGACGCCAGCGCCGCCACGACGATTGTCAGAACGGCCAGGATGAGCTTCCCCGAATCGCTCATCACGTCCGGGTAGGCGGCCAGGAGGACGATCACGCCGATCACCCATGCCTCGTCGCCCGCGATGACTATCCACGCTTCGCGACGTCGGGTGGGATCGCGACGCGCAAAGATCCAAACCAGCCATGCCCAACCAAGAAGTCCCGCACCGACGGCGACCAGGATCAGAGGTGCTACCTCGAACTCGTCGGCGAGAAACCCGGAAAACAAGAGAGCGACCAGCGCAGACATACCGGTGAAGATGGCATTGGCATAGAGCGCTTTGCGCAGCATCGTCATCTCGGCAAGTTAACAGTTTCACGACGCGGGACTGCCATGCCTATCGCGTGATGTCGACGGAGCCCAGAATGTCGTTTACCACCGGTATCACTGCGGTGCGGTTAGCCATGCTCCCGATCGCCACGTAGAGACAGAAGGCTCTTCCGTTACTCTGAAAGAAGCGCTGGACGCCGCCCTGACCTGGCAGAGGACGCTGCATTTGATAGGCGTCGAAATCTTCAGGAAACAAGGGCCAGGGGAGATCTTGCGAGCCAAACAGCGCAGTCGCCGTGCTGTCCGGGTGGTACTCGAACAGCACGATGAGTGCGTCGTCGGGACCCATCAACTCGACGGCGCCTCCGCCATAGTCGCCCCGCCCCTCCGGCAGAGGGAAGGTGGAGATATGAGCTACAACGTGGCGGGTCTGTTCTTCGGAAATGGGATCGATCGACCGGTGCTCCAGGCCGAGGGACGGATCGGGCCGCTGGTAGATGTTTGCGTCCCATCCCGTGGGAACGTCGACGGAGATGCCACGGGACTCGAGCTTCATGTGATCACGAGACGATGAGGAGTGTGATGATCGCGGTTACAGATACCAACCCCTGTGCCGTGGCCCCTATCCGTCTGGCAGATCCGAACCAGCTTGCCATCCTCCTGTGGAACGTCACGAGCTGGCGCGGGGTACGTATTCTCGCCGTGAATACGACTGGCAGCGATCTGGTCACACCGAACGTTAATCCCACCAATGCGCCGGCTGCCGGCGAGGCTGTCAAGGCGGCAAACACA
Organism: Acidimicrobiia bacterium; assembly: GCA_041567895.1. GTDB lineage: Bacteria > Actinomycetota > Acidimicrobiia > Spongiisociales > SHLN01 > JABDOU01. Next base: position 16,163 of record JBFGAX010000025.1, on the reverse strand, counting down.
AACGTCAGGTACACGAGCGAACTCGTGACGATGGTCATCCAACCCAACCCGAGCTGGAAACCGAATCCGATCCCATAAACCCAGCCCCGGTATTCGTCGAGCCAATCCTCGTTGACCTGGCGGTGGATCGTGAACAGGCGAGCTTTGCCCAGATCGGCCGAGAGGCCACCAGCTGCGAGAGCGGCCACCACAAGCGAGAGGGTGGCGCTTGATGGCGTCCAGATCGCGGCGATTGCCATCCCCGTCGTGCCGGCGACCAGGCCGGTGACCATTCCACCGAGCGTTGAACCGGTCACGTAAGCGCCTACGGTGAGACCCCAGTGCTGCTGTCGTGCCCGCTCGCCGAGCGGGTGGATGCTCGAAAGCATCGATTCCCCTCAAGGCGACCAACTCGAACGGATTGCGGCAAGAACCGCCACGATCACACCTGCGCCGATCATCACTGTCCCGGTTTGAGGAATAGGGCAGGGTCACCGGGTTGAATCCCGGCTGCGATGAGAACCTCGTCTGCGTCGCGCAGGCGTTCTTTGCCCTTTCTTTTTGCGCCGCGCTTTTTGGCGGAGCTCGCATCGGCTACGGCCTGGCGCAGCAACGACTGGAGCTGACTCCACGTGGCACTGGCTCCCTCTCCGATAGTGCGGCCCGTGGGTCCGTCGACCATCACAAAGAAAGGCGAAACCGGGACACCGTATGCCTCATACGCCTCGGTTGACATCACGGTCGTGACCCCGGGCGGCCCGAGCCGTTGAACTTCAGACTCGCTTTCCGCCTCCGGTCCTTTGGTAACGATCACGAGACGCAGATCCGGGTGGGGGAGTCTCAGATTGGGATCGGTGAACGCTTCCCAGAACGGGCGGCACGATGAGCAAGATGTCGACAGGAACGCCAGCAATGTGGGGTGGTTCGCCCCGATGATGCCAACGATCGCGGCCGAGCCGTCTGACTTGATACCGGCGATATCACTTGCCGGATCGGGGTCCAGGCGAGGCTCGGCGACGCCTGCGGCAACCCGCAATTCTTGGGAATCATGTCCTTGGTTCTCCCCGAGGCCGAGATCATGGAGTTTCCGCAGAATCTCTGCGTGGCTGCGAAGCAAGCCGGCCACGAGGACGACGACTACAACGAGAACTGCGCTTTGCAGGATGACTAATGCTTCCACCGGGTTCCTGGATTGGGTTGCGGACGGATCATAGAAATGATCATCACGTCCGGGCGGTCTTTAGCGGATCGGCCAGCTCAGAGGCGTGACCATCGTCACGTCGAGCCACGCTCGTGAGTAGCCGGGTCCCCCCGTGATTTGGGTGCTCATGATCATCGAGGCAACCCGGCATTTGCCCTGGTTCCAAAGTTGAGTACGAGACTGCCGGGCCCGGTCGTGGCGGATTCACGCATGTGCCATTCCTGCGCTCTCACGATGAGCGGCAACGCGACCCCGGTATTGTTCCATTTGCCGACCAGCGGGATATCGCCGGATTCTCCGTATGCGAACTTGATGTCGGGAGGACCGAAGTCGTTGCGGTTTCTGATGAACCACATCCCGTCACGAAACAAGGCGGGACTCGCGAAACCGTCACCGTTGAAATCGCCGGCGAGGGGATGATCGGTAGGCAGGCCGAACGGAAAGCTGTGCTCACCTGGTCCGCTGGAGAGCGAGTATCTGAGGTGCCAGATTCCGTTGCGAACGATCCCGGGACTGTCGATGTTGTCGCCGCTCCAATCTCCGACGATCGGGGTGTCGCCACGATCGCCGAAGACAAAACGGATGTCAGGTGCGCCCTCTGTGTTTTGATACCTCAACATCCATACACCGGCGCGAAAGACTCCAACCGTGTCTCGCCCGTCGCCATTCCAATCTCCCACGACGGGGATGTCCCCCGACTGCCCGAAGTCGAAGACGAGCTCGGCTGAGACGCCTTCCAGTGAATTGCTGAGATACCAGGTGCCGTCGCGAAAGATGCCCGGGGTGGCGAACCCATCGCCATTCCAATCACCGATGACGGGAATGCCGCCTGGTACCGAGAGGGAGGTAGCGGGCTCCGTGTGAAGGCATGCGGCGTCGTGAAATGCGGTGTTGTTGTCGGTGGCGCTCGTGGTGCCGCAACTCGGATCCCACACCCAGGGAGCAACGCACGTGATCACACGACAAACAATTGGCCCGATGCAGGTCATGTCCTGGTTGCATTGCCCGTACCGAAACTTGGTGCAACAGGCTTTGCGGTTGCCACACTCCCCGTTTCCGCATTCGCAGGTACAAAAGACACAGCTCGAGTCGCAGAATCCGTTCACGCAGGTGCATCCATTGGTGCATTCGGCGTTGCAGTCGATGTAGTAGCGAGGTTGTGGCGCTCCGTCGATGTCGCAAAAGCCCGAGCCATCGGCTTTCCACCATCCGGCTGCGATGCTTCCGGGTGGGCACGTGTTCTCGCCGTAGATCGTGCAACAGAATTCCGTATAGCCGTCGCAGCAAAGTGATCCGCAGGCGCAATCTGTTCCCTGACAATCGCAAATTGCGGCATAGGCAGTGCCTGGCTTCAGGATGTATCGACCCGGGTGGATGGCGAGGGCGGTGCCGACGAGCGCTGCCCGCCCGAGAAAAGCTCGCCGCGAAACCGCGGTCTGTGCAAGCGTGGTGGTGCGGTGCGTCAATTCTTCCAGCCACCCGGGTCTGGCAAGCTCTGCCTCTCCGTTGAACCTAAAACCATGTACGGGCGACTCTGGCGTGCCGGTGACCGGACGATTGAGCAGGAGCACCATGGCGGCGGCTCCCGTGGCAACAGTTGCCAGCAACAAGCCTGCCGTGCTCCAGTCGGCTGCCATCGCTTCCGGCAGTCCGGGCGTTGGAGCGGTTGAGGCCCAGAGTGCTGTGCAGCTCGAGAGGGCATTCGCAACGACATGGACGGTTCCCACTTGGCTTTCGCTCCCGAAACACCCGCAGGATGCTGATCTACGACTCCAGCTCCAAACGGTGAAGGCGAGATAGACGACTGCGACGATCCAGCCGGCTTGCTTGCCGCCAGACATGAGGGCGAATGCAGCTACCGCGAGTTCGCCCAATCCGATGAGACGAACGAGCGTGGGAGAAGCCCAGGGGCCGAGCGCACTCGTCGTTGGCCGGGGATTGCGAAGCTTCGCTATCCCGGCAATCGCGAGAACGAGAGATATGACGTAGAAGGGACCACTTGACACGGAGAACGGAATCTATGCGGCTACGGCTCGGTACTGCGGCTTTTCGCGAGTTCCTTCCTCACGGTGCAACCGGTGGGTGCTCTCCCGACTCGGGGTGAATGATTCGCTCGCGATGCACATGACGACCCGGAACCGGTTGATGTGCCGGATCATCGATGAAGATCTTGTCTTCATCGATGTGGAGCAGAGAAGGCCCGTACGCGTCTGCGAGATGGATGGCCGTCAATACCTCGGCAGGTGGTCCGGCGGCAACCACCCTGCTCGCCAGGAGCAGGACGTAATCAGCTGCCCGGGCTTCGGACAGGTCGTGGGTGGTCATGACGACGGTGGATCCACGATTCTGTTCTTCGTGAATCACCTCGTCGATGGCGTAGGCGGTCGGCAGGTCGATGCCCGTCAATGGCTCATCCAACAGCAAGATATCGTGATCCTGAGCCAAGCCCTGAGCAACGAACACCCGCTGACGCTGTCCTCCGGAGAGCTCTTGCAGCCTTCTGGATCCGAGGGCGGTGATGCCGATTCGATCCATGGCCACGTCAACGGCACGACGATCTTCGGCTGTCAATCGCCTCGTTGCCCCGGCATTGGCGTAGCGGCCCATCATGACCACCTCTCGCACCGAAATCGGCAATGCTTCGTTGACCTTCGTCGATTGGAGTACATAAGCGATCCGATGGGCTTCCTGGACTGATAGTGAACCGGCCAGGGGCTCGACGAGCCCGGCAATTGCGTTCAGGACTGTTGATTTGCCAGATCCGTTTGGACCGATCACTGCGGTAACCAATCCTGTTGGAATCTCGAACGTCGACTCCGCGAGCGCAATCGATGATCCATATCCGACGACGAGATCTTTCGCTCTGATGGCCGGTTGGTGATCTGGCTCTGTCACATGCATCGAGAACAAAGCCCCTCGATCTCGAGCGTGTGTCCCTGTGGCTCGAATGTGGCGGATGCCGAGATTTCGTTGACCAGCTCTCTCACCCGGTCCTCCTGCGGCTTTGGAATCGCGATGTCTTCGACCGTTTCGCAGCTGGAGCAGACGAGATGGTGATGGTGTCCCAGGAGCCACTCGGCCAGCTCATAGCGGGTAACACTCCTGGCGCCATGGTGCGGAATCAAAACTCCCGCTTCTTCGAGAACAGCCAACGATCGATAGAGAGATGAGAGTGGGACGATTGCCCCGATATCGTCCGCCAATTCAGCTGCCGATCGAGGGCCGTCAGAGCTCGCAAGCACGTCGACGACCACACGACGGCCTCGGGTAAAGCGAATGTCGTGCTCACGAAGTCGTTGTTCGACCTGATGCTCGAGGTTGCTCACATGATCATTGTATTGAGTATGATTCTCAATCTCATAATGATCTACCTCGTCTGCGCACCACGAAAACCGGTGTTGGCGGCTACCTCGCCTGCGCGACACTCAGCGCGCAAACGACCTGGGCTGCGGATCGCGTTGTGGCCTGGACTCGTATCAATCGCTCTAGCCGCCGTGCTTGCTGCGTGTGGCACCGGTCCGGCCTCGTCGGATGGGCTTCGAGTTGTGGCAACGACCGGCATAATGGGAGATGTCGTCGGATCGATTGTCGAGAACGATGCCACGCTCGACGTGCTGATACCGAATGGTGCCGACCCTCATGATTACCGGGCGTCCGCCCGACAGGCGGCATCGATCCTGACGGCCGATCTCGTGGTCGCCAACGGACTGTTCCTGGAAGAAGGCATCCTTGATCTCCTCGATCAGGCCGAAGCCGATGGGGTACGCGTGCTGTACGTAGGGGACTCGCTCGATCCGATCATGCGTGGTCAGCCCGGAACCCCGGATCCGCATTTCTGGCTGGATCCGGTCCGCATGGCAGATGCAGCATCGCTCATCGGTCGCGAACTGATTTCTATCTCGCCGGACGTGGATTGGAATCGGCGAGCGAGCAACTATGCCGCTCAGCTGCTCAGTGCCCATGAGGAGATCACGGCAACACTCTCGATCGTTGCCGACGATCGGCGAAAACTCGTTACCAACCATGATGCGCTTGCGTACTTTGCATCGAGATATGGATTCGAAATCGTAGGAACGGTGATTCCCGGCGGGTCCGGACTCGCTGACCCCAGCCCGGCCGAACTCGGCGCGCTGGTGGACATCATTCGACGCGAGGATGTCACGGCAATTTTCACCGAAACCACCGAGTCCTCATCGTTGGCGCGAGAACTCGCAGACGAGTTCGGCGGCAAGGTGTCGGTCGTCGAGCTCTACACCGGGTCGCTCGGCGAACCCGGCTCGGGCGCCGATTCCCTTGCCGGCATGCTGGTCTCGAACGCCACCTCGATCGCAGAAGCGCTCTCGTGAAATACTGCTCCCGCCTTCTGCCAGTATGGTCGAGCTCATGCACTGGCTGATCGAACCGTTTGAGCTTGCACTGCAGCAGCGAGCACTGGTTGGTGGCTCTCTGGCCGCCATTGCTCTGGCGCTCGTCGGAACCTGGGTGGTGATTCGAGGAATGACCTTTCTTGGTGATGCTTTGGTGCACGGGGTCATCCCGGGCATCGCCCTGGCCACGCTGCTCGACTTCAATCCGCTTCTCGGAGCTGCGCTCGCCGCACTTGTGATGATCTTCGGAGTCAATCTGGTCCACCGGCAGACCACCTTTTCCGAAGATACCGGTATTGGATTGCTGTTCGTGGGCATGCTCGCGGTCGGCGTCATTCTGATTTCACGCACAGCCTCATACACCGGCAATCTCACGACCATCCTGTTTGGTGATGCACTTGGCGTCTCGACAGCCGACATCGCCGCCCTGGCGGTCGTTGCAACTGTCACGCTTGGAGTCTCAATTGTGCTCTACCGACCATTTCTGGTGTTGTCGTTCAATGAGCAAAAAGCTCAGATGCTCGGATTGCGTCCCCGGGTTGCTCACGTCGCCATGTTGGCCCTGATCACCCTCGCCATCGTTGGATCGTTTCAGACGGTAGGCACCTTGCTGGTTTTCGGCATGCTTGTGGGTCCTCCCGCGACAGCTGCCTTGCTGGTACGTCGAGTTCCGGCCGTGATGGCGATTGCTGCAGTCGTGGGTGTCGCATCGGTGCTCATAGGTCTCATAGTGAGTTTCCACGCGAACACGTCTGGTTCGGCAACCATCGCCGTGACTCCCATCATCATGTTCTTTGTGGTCCTGGCGATACGCTCCATCACCGGCAGGACGAAACGGGCCGCTGCTGCTGCGGCCTGACTGCGACTATTCAGTGAACAGTCCATAAGAGCCGACAATCGAGGCGGGTTGGGCATTCGGTCCTTCCCCAGGCTCACATCGAGCAGCGATTCCTTCCTGGAACCTAGCGAACGCCTCACTGTCATTCAGCGGATTGGCTTCCTGATCGACGTCGGCGATGTGCAGGAATGTGCCGTCGGCCAATCGAAGGGTTGCGTACTTGATGGTTCCCGGATCCAGTTCATGGAGCTCTTCAAAGACGTCACGCACCAGGCTCTCATTGGTGTCGGCCATCTCAGCTGTTGGTCGGTATCGAACTACCACTACTCCCATTTGTTCTCCCTTGGTTGGCGCCCACCATAGAGCCGGCGTCCGTTTGTCTCTTCCTAATCGGCGGCACCGTCCATCATCGCCTGCAGTTTTCTCATACCGGAAAGCCACCGCTCATAGTCGTCGCCCTTGCGACGGAAGTATTCAGCCACCTCCGGATGGGGCAAGATGAGAAAGGACTCTTCCCCGATTCCATCTACGACCGCTCGGCCGACCTCGGTGGGAGTAATGGCTGAGTCACCGACGAGTTGACGTCCGCCCGGAAAGTCCAGGAATTCGGTGAGCATATTCGTTGAGACGAACTGTGGGCAGAGGCACGAAACCTTGATTCCTTGATGTGCGTGAGTGATTGACAACCATTCTGCAAGCGCCACCACGGCGTGTTTGGTCACGGCATACGGTGCCGCTCCCAGATTCGTCAAGAGGCCTGCGGCCGAAGCCGTATGGACGAGGTACCCCCCTCCTCGGGTGATCATCGACGGAAGCACGTGTCTGGTGGCCGTGACCTGTGACATGAAGTTGATCTGCCAGGCACGATCCCAGTCGCCGTCAGAAACTTCGACGCCTCCGCCGATCGCAACGCCTGCGTTGTTGACCAGGATGTCGATTGGTCCCAGCAGTTCGGTTGTCGTATCGAGGGCCGAAACCAGCGCCGGCCGCGCAGCCACGTCCACGGTCAGAGCCTGGCCTCCGATCTCATCCGCGACCCGATGGGCGGCGTCCGCATCCAGGTCCGCGACCGCGACCCTGGCTCCCTTTTCGGCCAGGGATCGACTGATTGCCTCGCCGATTCCGTTGCCGGCCGCGGTTACGAAAGCGACTTTGCCGGAAATCTCCACGGAACCTCCGTCTCGGTGATGACGGAACCCTATTCGACCCCTCGCGAACCTCTGTGTCCCTACTCGTCAAGCAGGTCGCTCAGTTGCGGGCGGACGATGTCGGGGAGCAGGGTTCGTAACCGGTCCTCGGTTTCTGAGCGGACCTGAGCGAGCTCGGATTTGACGGCGTCGAGGTTGCCCTGCAGCTGATCGACCGCCTTCTCCAGTTCCATGATTCGCCGCACACCTTCGAGATTGACGCCGACAGCCGTGAGCTCCTGAATCGCGCGTAGCCGTTTGATGTCGCGCTCCGAATACCGGCGGGTGCCGCCAGGGGTCCGGTAGGGCTCGATGAGACCTTTGCGCTCGTAGATCCGCAACGTTTGTGGATGGATGCCGGCTAGCTCAGCGGCAACCGAGATGATGTACACGGCCTCATTGCTCATAGTCACACTCCCAGGTGGGCCCGAACATTGGCGGGGTCGAACTCGCTGAGGTCGTCGAGCAATGCCTTGCCCTCTTCGGATAGATCGTTCGGCACGTGAACCTGTATGGTTGCGAGGAGGTCTCCGCGACCGCCCTTCTTCTTCGGCACACCTTTGCCTTTGATGCGGAATGTTCTACCCGAGTCCGTTCCAGGCGGCACCTTGAGCTTCACCGAGCCTCCGATGGTTGGAACCGTGATCTCGGCACCCCGAACCGCTTCTCCAAACGTGACCGGAACCGTGATTGTCAGGTTGTCGCCCTTGCGGGAGAAGACGGGATGTTTACCTACGTGCACACGAACGATGAGATCTCCCGGCGGTCCCCCGAGTCGACCAGGCGATCCCTTGCCCGGAATCTTGACGGTGGCCCGATCTTTTATTCCGGCGGGTATTCGCACCTTGATTTGTCTGTTTCTGCGCTCGGTTCCGCGTCCCCCGCACGTCGTACAACTGTGCTCCACCTGCCGACCCGTGCCCCGACAGTGATCACAGGGACGGGTCATGGCGAACACACCCTGACTGACCGCCTGCACTCCCGAACCTCCACAGATTGGACAGGTCGTGACTCTGCTGCCCGGCTCAGCTCCACTTCCGTCGCATCTGCGGCACGAGAAGTCCCCGTCGACACCGAGGGTTGCTGTCGTTCCTTCGATCGCTTCGTTGAATGCGAGGTTCAGATCTGCATAGACGTCGGCCCCCGGTTCGCCGGTGCGCCGGACTCTGGTGGTCGTGGTCCTACCTCCGAAGGAGTCGCCGAACCCTGAGAAGATGTCATTGAGGTCTTCGACTCGAAACGACTGTCCTCTTCCGCCGAATCCCTGACCCTGACCAAATCCGCCACCTCCCTGCGCAAATCCACCGGTCCGGAACATCTCTCGTGCTTCGTCGTATTCCTTGCGCTTTTCCTGGTCGGACAGCACGGCGTACGCGGCTGAAAGGTCCTTGAATCGGTCCTCGGCGCTGGCATCGCCGGGGTTGGAGTCAGGATGTTGTTCCTGAGCGAGCTTTCGGTAAGCCTTCTTGATCTCCTTCTGCGTCGCAGACTTTGGCACACCGAGGATCTTGTAATAATCCGTCTCGAGCCATTCGCGCTCCATCGTTACTCCCGGGACACTTCGGCGCTCAGGGCAACGAGCGCCGGTCGTAAGACTCGATCGCCCAACTTGTAACCCTTGCGGATCTCCGAATCGACGATCTGGTGGTCACCCTCGCCGGCAACCGAGATTGCCTCATGCAAATTCGGATCGAAGGCCTCGCCGACCGCGTCCACCGATTCGAGACCTTCGCGTGAGAGCACCTCCATCAGCTGCTGTTTGGTGCTCAGCAGCCCGGCGAGGAGCTGTTCTTCACCCTCGGTCTGTGGCTGATGAGTTGCCGCCGCATCAAAAGCATCCAGTGTCGGCAGCATCGATTCGACCACGCGCCTGGTCGCCTGGGCGATGAGCTCGGTTTTGTCACGTTGGATACGCTTGCGGAAGTTGTCGTAGTCGGCTGCGACGCGCTGGAGGTCGGCGAGGTAGCTGTCGCGCTCCTGCCGGAGAGCTTCTACCTCGTCGACAAGCATCGAAATCGCCGCCTCGGGGTCGTCGGGAAGTTCGAGCCCGAGATCTTCCGGTTCCAGCTCGACCACTTCGAGAACCTCAGGCTCGAGCGCACCCTCGTCAGCCGTATGAGCGGCGTTCTCCGATGGTGGGCGATCGGCCATCATTCGTCCTCGTCGATAATTTCCGCATCGACGACGTTGTCGTCGTTGTCGTCATCGGAGTCGGTTGATGCGGCGTCCGAGTCTGCTGCAGCGGCCGCTTCTGAATAGATTCGCGTCCCGACTGCCTGCGAGGCTTCGAGTACCGCGTCAGCCTTTTTCTTGAGATCGTCGGCGTCAGCGTTCTCATCGCCGAGTAGCGCCTTCAGCTCCGTGAGGGGAACGTTGATGGCATCACGCTCTTCATCGGTGACCGATTCCTCATTCTCTTTGAGAAACTTCTCGGTTTGGTATGCAATGTTGTCGGCATTGTTGCGGGCCTCCACCTTCGCCTTACGCTCGGCGTCTTCGGCCGCATACGCCTCGGCATCGCTGATCATGCGATCGATTTCGTCCTGGCTCAGCGCAGTGCCCCCGGTAATGGTCATCGCCTGACTCTTTCCGGTTCCGAGATCCTTGGCCGACACCGACAGAATGCCGTTTGCGTCGATGTCGAATGTCACCTCGATCTGCGGCATTCCTCGTGGGGCAGGTGGCAAATCGGTGAGCCGGAAGTTGCCAAGGCTCTTGTTGCCGGAGGCCATTTCCCGCTCGCCCTGAAGTACGTTGATCTCTACCTCTGGCTGATTGTCGGCAGCCGTTGAGAAAATCTGGGCCTTCCTCGCCGGAATCGTGGTATTGCGTTCGATCATCTGGGTTGCCACGCCACCCATTGTTTCGATGCTGAGGCTCAATGGCGTCACGTCGAGCAGCAAGATGTCTTTGACATCGCCTTTGAGCACACCGGCCTGCAACGCCGCGCCGTCGGCGACGGCCTCGTCTGGATTGATGCCCTTGTGAGGCTCCTTGCCGGTGAGTTCCTTGACGAGTTCCTGGATCGCAGGCATGCGGATGGAACCACCCACGAGGATCACGTGATCAATGTCTGAGACCTTGATGCCTGCGTCCTTGATGGCGGATTCGAAAGGCTTGCGCGTGCGCTCAACCAGATGATCGGTCATCTTCTGGAACTCAGTCCGCGTCAGCGTCTTGAGCAGATGGAGGGGACCAGCGTCGCTCGCGGTGATGAAGGGCAGGTTGATTTCGGTTTCAGTCCGAGACGAGAGTTCGATTTTGGCTTTTTCGGCAGCTTCTTTTAGCCGCTGCTCGGCCATCGGATCGGCGGATAGGTCCACACCGTTCTCGTTTTTGAACTCCTTGACGAGCCAATCGATGATCGCCTGATCCCAATCGTCACCTCCGAGGTTGGTGTCGCCGCTCGTCGATTTGACCTCAAACACGCCGTCGCCGATTTCGAGAACGGACACGTCGAACGTACCTCCACCGAGGTCGTAGACGAGGATCGTCTGATCGCTTGCTTCTTTGTCCAGGCCGTATGCGAGCGCTGCCGCCGTTGGCTCGTTGATTATGCGCAGCACTTCGAGCCCGGCAATCTGGCCGGCCTCTTTCGTCGCCTGACGCTGGGCATCTCCGAAATAGGCCGGCACGGTGATAACGGCTTCCGTAACCGGTTGTCCTAGATATGCCTCGGCATCGGCTTTGAGTTTCATGAGAATGCGGGCAGAGATTTCCTGGGCTGAGTAGTCCTTGCCATCGATGTCAATCTTCCAATCGGTTCCCATATGGCGCTTCACCGAGCGTATGGTTCTTCCGGGGTTGGTGATGGCCTGACGCTTGGCGATCTCTCCGACGAGGACCTCTCCTCCCTTGGAGAACGCCACGACCGACGGAGTCGTGCGAGCACCCTCGGCATTGGCTATCACGGATGCGTCGCCGCCGTCCATTGTGGCGATGACGCTGTTGGTGGTTCCGAGGTCGATTCCTACGGCACGTCCCATGGTTGTTTTCTCCTTCTCGTTCCCTCGTCCTTGAATCTGTGTTCGAGGTTCTGTTGATCTTGTGTAGCTCGGTTTTGCCGATCCTGACGGAATGTCGGCATACATTAGTCTTAAATGTAGAAGAAATCTTAGTGCATCTATATCAGATTTGGCACAAGATTATCAGTTCTTCCACTGATTGAGAGGTTGTACCCGTTCGCCGGAGTAGGTAAACGAGGCGAATCATCAGGTGGCTCAGGAATGCCTGGCGAGGGAGCGCTTCATTTGACCGTTCGCCATCGTCGCGGCGTCACCTGGCGGCGATGCGCGAACTCTTCGAAGTCACGGAGAATTCACGCTGAACCAGGAACTCCCGGCAGTTCTCGAGCGTTAGCTGGATGGTGGTGGTTGTTCATGCAACCGCATGCCAACGATGAGTTTGTATCGAGCATTTTGATTGCTTCCCTCAGAAACCGCCATGGAAACCGCAATCGCAGCCAACGTCCACATCATCGAGGTGGCTATCCGGCCTCCACGTCCTCGTCTTCTTTCCGGCGGACGACGAGCAGCATGGAAATCCCGGTTCCCAGGAGCACGAGAGCTATCGGCAGCACCAGATCGGTGGCGGCGCCCGTATTGGGAAGTGCAGCGAAGTTGAGGCTGGCGAGTCCGCGATTGTTGTTGGTCTGCGGTTCGACCGTCACCCCCAGCGATGCAACCAGTGCCGAGTTCTCGATGACTGCGAAATCCAAGTTGGTGATCAGCGTTGTGATCTCCACGTTCACCGAAGCTCCGGCGGCAAGCCCGTCGTGCGTACACGTCACGATCTGCCCGGAACCGGTGCACGCCACACCAGGTCCCGTCGCCTTGACCAGGCTCAGCGAGGCAGGGAGCGTGTCAATGATCTCGAACGCGGGCGACCCTGCCGGGCCAATGTTGGTCACGTTGAGCCCCCAGGTGGCCTGATCGTCTACCGGACCATTGGACAGCCATTTGACGAGTTCTAGATCGAACGCACCTCCGTACCCGAAGTTGGCGGTGACAGGTTGGCCGGGGATGATCGTGACGTCGGTGGTGGAATCATTCCCACCATCAGGATCGAAGGTGGCGTTCAGGCCAGGTGGGAGCGTCGATGTGTCGACGGTCACTGCGCAGTTGCCGGAGAAGATTCCTACAAATGTGTAAGTCCCGGAGGTGAGATCCTCCTGTAATTGCGTGTCATCTGGAGTTCCGACAACGCCGTCGGGTCCGCCGCAGGTGAGTACGACCCTCACCCCATCGATGATTTCTTCGCCCGCACCAATGGTGGCATCGCCGTTGGTGTCCATCCAGACCGTGCCGGTGATGGTCGACGCTTCGAAGATGACGGAAGTCGGGGTTGAGTTGTTGGTCGGATCGCCGTCGTTGTCCGGGTCGGTATCGGTACCCGCATGCGACGTGTCGTTGACGTCGATACCCGATGGCGACGTGCCGATCGTTGTCGCCTGATTGTCGTAGGGTCCTGGATTCGCTCCGGGCGTGACAACGACATCGATCTCGACAGTACCCGTGGTTCCCACTGCCATGGAGTCTGTTCCGTCGAGGAGGCTTGTTTGCCCCGCACCGTTGAAGCCCGGGTTGACCGTCAGGTCTGTGCTGCGGATATCCGATACAAAGAACGATTCGGCAGCCGAGAAAGTGGTTGCAAGGTCGTTGGTGATCTGGATTGTCGCCAGGTCCACGTCGCCGTGAATCTCGACCGTGAGTAGATACGTGACGGTGTAGCTCCCGTTTCCGTTGTCCGTAACGGCTGCGACGTCTTCGGCAAGGCCGATCATCGGGTTCTCTCCAAACGTGACCGGGGTCGGGTCGTCGGAGCCGCCGGTGTCCCCTGGAGCTCCCGGATTGGTGTCCGCCGGGTCAGGGTTGGTACCGCTGTCGGAAAGATCCGTGACGTCTGGTCCAACCGGTGGAACTGCGGTTGCGGTGACCTGGTCGAGGTGGGGTCCGAACGCGGTGCCCGGTGCCACGGTCACCGTAACGAATACGGTGCCGGTCGCCGACGGGACGAGTACGTCCGAGCCGTCGAGCACGGACATGTCGGTCGAGCCATCGAAGGAGGGGTTGACGGTCAGGTCAGCACTCGAGACGCTGTCGACGGTGAACCCGGAAACTCCGACGAATGTGCTCGTGAGATCCTGAAGGAGGTTGACTCCGTTCAGGTCGACATCACCGCTGTTCGTCGTTTCAATCTGGTAGGTGAGGGTGTAGGTGCCGTCTCCGTTGTTGATGACGTTGCCGCTGATGGACTCGGCGACTCCGATCGAGGGCCCGATATGGTCGACGTCTGAAGAGGCGTTGTCGGAGACGATCAAACCAGTCGGGTCTTCCCCGGTAGCCGTCGCGGTGTTCGTCACATCGGCGGTGATGGTCTGGTCACATGTGTAGGTAACAGATTCGCTCGGCAAAAGGGTTCCCATGGCGTTGTTGCACGAAGGCGAGTTCGGTGAGTTAACGGTGACGCTGTCGAGTTGTGTATCTCCGTCGTTCGTGACCGTGATCGAGAAGCTGGCTGTTCCGCCCGTCACGGCCTGCTGGCTCGGTGGTGTTATTGCGATGCTGATGGCGGGATTGAGAATGTCGACTGTGTGCGGACCGATGTCCTCGATCGAATCGCCATCGAGATCGACCCCGTTTGCCGTGCCTGCATTGGCGAGAGGATCCGGATCGGTTGCTTCAACCGTGTACGTCGCCTCATATATCCATGTCTCGCCGATCTCGAGTAAACCATTGGAGTTTGTATCTCCCGAAACGTAGGTGGCCGGGCCGGCCTGGTCGTCGACAACGCCAACCGTACCGATCGGTGAGCCATCTCCGGCTCCCGGGTCGTTCGTCACGGCATAGGTATACGTGATCGTGTCGTTGACGTGTGCCACAGACGGGCCGTCGGTGACGATGTCCAGCGCCGGTGCGAAATCGATATCGACCGGATGGTCGTCGATATCGGAAACCGGATCGGACTCTGCATCGAGGCCGCTAACCGTTCCGGCGGTGTTCAACGGGTCAGCATCGTCGACCGTGACGGTGTAGCTGGCTTCGAATGTCCACGTCTCTGTTCCTTCCAATATCCCGTTGCCGTTCGTGTCGCCACCGGTGAGTGAGATGGCAGAAACGTCGGGATCGGCGTCCGTCACGACAATGCTGCCGATGCTCGATCCATCCGAGCTGGGGTCGTGGGTGACGGTATAGGTGTATGTGATCGTTTCTCCTACCGTGGCCGAAGCCGGTCCGCTCTTCTGGATATCGATCGTCGGCGCATAGTCGATGTCAACCGGGTGACCATCTGTGTCGGAGAGCGTGTCGAGTTCGGGGTCCTGGCCAATAACGGAGGCGGCCGTGTCGACTGGATCCGGATCGTCGAAGGTGACGGTGTAGGTCGCCTCGAAGGACCAGGTTTCTGTCGACTCGAGGATGTCGTTGGCGTTAGCGTCCCCGCCGATCAGGACGATGCTCGACACATCAGGATCGGCGTCCGCAACGACGACGTTGGTGATGTTCGAACCGTCCGAACTCGGATCGTGCGCAACCGTGTAGGTGTATGTGATGGTTTCGCCAACAGTGGCGGTAGCGGGTCCGGATTTCTGGAGATCGATAACCGGCGCATACGCGATATCGACGGGATGCGAGTCGGTGTCAGAGATAGCCGTCGAGGTCAGGTCGGTACCTGATGCGGTTGCCACGGTGTCAAGGGGATCCGGATCGCCGGGCACAATGGTACGAACGGCCTCGTACGTCCAGATTTCAGCGGCTTCGAGATTGCCGTTGCCGTTGGCGTCTCCACTGATCAGGGTCATCCCGGTCACGTTGAGATCCGCGTCGACAACTGACACGTCGCTGATGTCGGAGCCTGAAGAAGCAGGTCCGTGGCCAACGATGTACGTATAGGTGATGGTGTCGCCGACGTTCGCCGTGACCGGACCTGATTTGGTGAGAGAGATGGTGGCAACCGCGAACATCCCGGCGTCGATGGTGTCATTGAAATTGGCGGAAGTGACCGTGACCGATATGTCGTTTGGCGTACTCAATGTCATGCCGACTGGTGGGGTGAACCTGATCGTGTAGGAGCCAGGATTGACTGTGAACGAGTAGCTGCCGGAAGCATCCGAAAGCGCAGAATCGAGGACGGTGGTGCCTGCGGCGTCCAGCAGTTCAATGGTCGCACCCGACATCGGACCGTCGGCGCCGTCGAAGATTCCATTTCCGTTGAAGTCTTCAAAAGTGAAGTCGCCGATGGTGGCGGGGGTGAACATGCCGGCGTCGATGGTGTCGTTGGTTTCTGCGGAGGTGACGGTGACGGCAACGTCATTGCTCGTAGCCATGGTCATTCCGGCGGGTGGGGTGAACCTGACGGTGTAGGACCCGGGGTTGGTGGTGAAGCCGTAGAGGCCGGATCCGTCGGTGGAGGTGGTGTCTATGACGGTGGTGGCGGTGGCGTCCAACAATTCAACCGTGACACCCGGGAGTGCAGTGTCGGTTCCGTCGAAGATTCCGTTTCCATTCGCGTCCTCGAAGGTGAAGTCGCCGATGGTGGCGGTGGTGTACATGCCGGCGTCGATGGTGGTGTTGGTGGTGCCGGATGTGATGGTT
>JBFGAX010000024.1:0-37169 GCA_041567895.1 Acidimicrobiia bacterium | reverse complement strand
TGCCACCTCGTCGGGCGTTAGGTCCTCAAGCATGCAATCAACATACCCAGGCGATCCCGGATAAGCCAGAAATTCGCGACCTTTAATGACGAGTGGCGCGCAACTCCGGTGAGTGGGGGCCCCACATGGACGATTTGCCAGCGCGCCCCCACATGGGCGGACCGCTGCCGTCAGCCGTTATCCACCGTTGGTTCGGACGGCTAATTGGTATCAGCCAGATAGCGATGGACCAGTTGAATTGAGGTTGATCCCTCACCGACACCACCAGCAACGCGACGAATCGAACCGTGCCTGAGGTCACCGGCCACGAACACGCCTGGAACGCTTGCCTCAAGATGAAATGGTGCCCTTCCCAGAGGCCAATCGACCTCGTCGATGGGGACGTCTTCTCCCGTGAGCACGAATCCTTTTTCGTCCAATGCCAGCTGCCCGCCCAACCACTGAACCTCGGGTTCTGCTCCGATGAACACAAACAGGAATTCAGCAGGAAGATCCTCGACGTCGCCGGATGACAGATCTTCGACGCGGATTGCTTCCAGATGATCAGAGCCAAGCGCCGCCACGACTCGATGTTGTGGCACGACTTCGATCTTCGGATCGGCGTCGAGCTGATCGATCAGGTACTGGCTCATTGTCGCGGCAAGCGATTCGCCCCGCACAAAGATGGTCACCCTGCTTGCAAAGCGAGCGAAGTACAGGGCCCCCTGGCCGGCTGAATTACCGGCGCCGACCACGTAGACGTGGCGGTCCGCAGCCGCAGCTGCCTCGGTAGTGGCTGCCCCGTAATACACACCAGCACCATTGAGCTCAGACAGGCCGGGCCCATGGAGTGTCCGATAGGAGACGCCGGTGGCCAGGACGAGTGCACGCACGGTGATTTCGGTGCCATCACTCAGATACACATGCTTGTAGTGGGCACCCAGGTCGACTGATTCGGCATCGACGGGGTACAGCACCTCGGCTCCAAACTTGGTGGCCTGTTTGAGGGCGGCTTCGGCAAGGTCACCTCCGCTGATGCCATCCGGGAAGCCGAGATAGTTCTCGATACGGCTACTGGTACCTGCCTGTCCGCCTGGCGCCTCACGTTCAATCACGACGGTCGATAAGCCTTCCGACGCCGCGTACACGGCGGCCGCAAGTCCGGCAGGCCCGGCTCCTACGACCGCGACGTCGTAGTAGGTGTTATCCGCGTGCCGGTGCATCCCCATCGCTTCTGCGAGCTCTGCGACCGACGGATGTTCCAACGTCGAGCCGTCACCGAAGATCACGACCGGGAGCCGGGCACCCCCGAGTTCATGAGCATCTAACAGAGACGTTGCCTTACCGCCCCGATCGATGTCAAGCCACGCGAACGGGATGCGGTTGCGGCCGAGAAAGTCTTTCAAGAGGTGGGCATCTCTCGCCCACTGATGTCCGATGATCCGAACTTTGGTTCCCGTCACGAAGAGACCCCGTGGCTTGCCAACGTAGTCAAAGACTCGATCAGTTCAGCGAGGCATCGCGTGCGTTCACGGGGTCCCATTTGCCAGAGACTCTACAGACCACCCTCCGAAGGTGGCCATGGCCTGCAAAGCGTCGTCGATTGTGGCAACGGACACGAGCTTCAATTCAGAGGCCTGGCCATCGAGCGCTGCGACCGCATCTTCGAAGTTGGCCTCAGGGACCAGCATGAGTTCGGCTCCGGAGTTCAGAGCTCCGAACACCTTTTGCCTGATGCCGCCTATCGGGCCGACGCTTCCGTCAGAATCGATCGTGCCGGTTCCCGCGATCCGGTGGCCACCAGTCACATCAACCGGCGAAAGTTGATTAATGACCTCGAGGGAGAACATGAGCCCGGCCGACGGCCCGCCGATGTTTTGCGACTCGATGAGCACTTCAATCGGGAAATCAAATCGGCTGCCGACTGTGAAGATCGTCACACCGACGATCGGGGTCGGATCTCCCGGCTCCCGCGCCCCGAGCGTTACCTTCAAGTCGAGGATCTCATCGCCGCGTTCGATGGTGAATTCGACCACATCACCGACCGCCCGCTCCTGAATTCGATTCACCAGGTCACCCGAAAAGAAGACCGGCTCGCCCTCGAAGGCGATGATCACGTCGCCCTCTCGCATAACGCCGTCTGCCGCGCTCCCGGGACTGATCTCGCCAACCTCGACGCCATCCGAGGCAAACGAGACCTCGTAACCAGTGCGCTCGAGCGCTACCGCAATAGCAACCTGCTGAGAATCTTCCATCATCTGTTGATCGGCCCGCTTTTTGTCCTCAGACGTTCGACCCTCAGGAAGAATCACCTCGCGTGGAATCAACGTGATGCGGTCGTCGAACGACGCCTGTATGTATCCGACGAGCGTCACCGACTCGCGCAACACCGTCAACAAATACAGATCTCCCGAGCTTTCAGTGTTCTCCTCACCTGGAATTGTCACGAACTCGTCTGTACGAAAAGCAGGACCGGGAAGGTTTGCGAAATAAGGCACCTCGACGAAGAACGCAACAAGCAGGACCAGCGTGCCGATGAACATGACGACGCCCGAGAGGATCCACCACGCATTGGGCGACTCGGTTCGCAGGGGTGTTTCGTCGACGTCAGTGTCTCGTAGCTCAGTGGAGGTCATCACGATTACGTTAGGGCCGGCCCGAAATTATTCCAGTGCCATTCCTCGATTCGCTCACTGTCGATTGCTTCTAGGACAAATCCGAGCACGGCGCAATGAAGTAATCCGAGAGTCCGTCAGAAGTAAAGAAAGTTTCTTCCGACACGAAGAGGTCTGGTGCATCCGCGTCAATCCGAAACGCAATGCTTGACAGCTCCGGGCCGTCGTCCGGGAGCATTCCCTCGTAGTCCACATGGTCGAGACCGGCAGCTGCTGACACGATCCCCCTCCGATCGAGATTCTGTGCCCGCACCGCCGCATCCAGCGAGGCCAGCAACGGATACTGTGACACCCATCCCATCTGGAAGGCTCGCCTTGCGGATGCCGGAACGCCGATGGAATCTGCTGCAAATCGCATGCGCTCATGTCCGGCTGATTCGTAGTTCCACGGCGCCAGGCTCCCGATCACGCGCACCTGGTCTGAGAGGAAAACCGACCTCACTCCACTCGACGCATCGATGAGGGCACTCGTGAACGAGCTTTCCTGAAGGGTGAAGGTGCCCCGATATCCGGCCAATACCGAACCGCCGATGATGGCGCCCGCTTCACTGGGGCCGGTGGCCAGGACGACAGAGTCGGGTGCAGACGAAAGGATCTGCGCCACAATGGTTTGCTGTGAAGGATCACCACCCTGGGCAATAGGCGTGACGGAAATGTCGAACACCAATCCGTTCATCGCCGCTGCTGCCGCTCGCGCTCCTCCCGCAAAGTCCCGGGCCGCCAGCGATTGATCCGATATCAGCCCGATGGAACCCATCGATGAACTGACGGCGTTGTAGCCGTTCACACACCAGCTGGCACCACTCTCGAGCACGGCACCGACATCGGTTGACAGAAATGCCCAACCCGACCAGGGCTCGACCGGAGCACTCACGAGAGCCCCGTTCACCAGGGCCGACATATTGGCTTCGATCGCAGCCACGCCGACGACGTGGGACAGGGCGGCCACATTCGGTTCGATCGATGCGAGAGCATCTGCGAAACGCTCAGGGTCTCCGGCCGCATCACGTTTGTCGGCTCTCAACACCTCCACACTGAATGCATCGGCAATCCCATTGCTGCTGTTGCGACTTGCCCAAAAGGCCTGGGCGCCCGCGAAATATCCGGGAGCGCTGAACCGTGCCGAGCCTGTCTCGTCCGTGATCGTTCCGAGCGTGATGCAGCCAAGGGTCGGCAACCCGTTGGTACACGGTTCCACGGAAAAGCCCTTGCCGAGGGTGACCGGTGCAAGCGTTGTAGTCGGCGGGTTGGTTGTGCTCGTCGTCAGTGCCGTACTCGTCGTCGATGCGATCGGATCGATCACGGTCGCCGGCGGATCCGAGGTGCAGGCAAAAAGAGCCAGGACAGCAAACGCCAGCCCCGGTATCCGTCGTCGAAGCCTGATCAGGCTCCTTCGATCCATTCGGAGCCGTCGGCCCAGTGTTCCTGCTTCCAAATCGGCGCGCGAGATTTGAGTTCGTCAATGAGATAGCGTGCCGCGTCGAACGCTGCGGCACGGTGAGCCGCGCTCACCGCGACAGTGACGGCCGACTGCCCGATGTCAACCCGACCGGATCGATGAACCGCGGCGACCTTCAGCACGTCCCATTTCGTGCGCGCTTCCTGGACGATCTCTTCAATGGCGCCTTCGACTTTCTCTGGATACGTCTCGTAATCAAGATGCGTCACGCCGGTTCTGCCTGGTGAATGATTGCGGGCCGTTCCTGAAAAGACGACGACGGCTCCCGCCGCGGCGTCCGCAACGAAGGCTCGAAGCTCGGATTCATTGATGACCGCTTCTGTGACCCGCACCAGCACTGGAGATTTCAAAATCGACTCCAACGTAGACTTTCACCACCAATGAATGAGCATACCGCGAGACCACCAGACAGCCCGGATCCCCACGACCCCGATGATGAGCAGGCAACGGGCGAAATCCCGAGCATTTTTGACAGTTCACCATACGACTCTGCGTTCGAGTCACCAAACAGTCCTGGTCGCAAAGGCGACTACGAAGATCGATCCCGTTATGAAGACATAGCCATGACGGTCTTCGAGGATGAGTTGATCCCGGACTCAAACGAGGTTGGATCTCCGGAGTACACCGGAACTTCAGCCAGTCCCAGGGCGGAGACCAGAGCCGGCGCCGAGGACGGTGTCGTGATTGGCCGCGCCAGTGTTTCACCCATCAGCCCCCCGGCCCATCCCGGACTGCCGCCGACGCCACCGGTAGCACCACCTCTCGACTATCACCAATCTGTTCCACGACCGTTACCGGATGACCCGGCACTCGATG
This sequence comes from Acidimicrobiia bacterium, assembly GCA_041567895.1. Lineage (GTDB taxonomy): Bacteria > Actinomycetota > Acidimicrobiia > Spongiisociales > SHLN01 > JABDOU01. Next base: position 32,240 of record JBFGAX010000024.1, on the reverse strand, counting down.
ATCGCGAACGGGAGCGGTCTGCGATTCCTGGATCACCACCGGTCCCGTTGTCTCAAACCGCGGCTGCCTGGGAACGGTCACTGCCCCGACGGCAGAAAAGATCGGGCTTCTTCCAGGCTTTGGTCGGGGGTCTAGTCGGGGCGGGCCTGACGGTCGGTGCCCTGTATGCCGGTGGCGTATTCGAGCCGCGCACCCAACTGATCGAAACCGTGCGGACGGAAATAGCGACGCCAACCCAGGTGGAAAGCACGACTGCTGCGGCGATTGCAGGCAGAGTGACCCCGGCCATCGTCACGGTGAGACTGCCCAACGGTTCCGGATCGGGCGTCATCTACGACGCAGACAACGGGTACATCATCACCAACGACCACGTGGTCGAATCAGCAGTGACGGTCGAGATCGTGCTGGCCGACGGCCGCACGTACACCGGCCAGGTACTTGGCTCGGATTCCCTCACAGATCTGGCAGTCATCGACATCGACGCTGAAGGTCTGACGCAAGTCGAAATTGGGGAAACTGACACGCTTGTGGTCGGCGACCCTGCGTACGCGATCGGCAACCCGCTCGCGCTCATCGGAACGCCCACCGTCACAGAGGGCATCGTGTCAGCGTTCGATCGGAGAGTGGAAGGAGCTACGGAGGCCGAGACCCTCTACGGGATGCTGCAGACAGACGCTCCGTTCACAAGGGGATCGAGCGGAGGATCCCTCGTCGATCGGGAGGGCCGCCTCATCGGCATCACAACTGCTGTGGCCGTTTCCGACATCGGCGCCGAAGGCCTCGGGTTCGCCACCCCGGTTGAGATCGTCACGAGAGTAGTTGACGAGATCATCCGTGCCGGCTTCAGCACCCACGGATTCCTCGGCATCAACGGAGGCACGAAGTTTCGCGAAACCAGCGATCAAGGACAGCGACCGATCGGCGTTGAAGTCGTCGAGATTCTCTCGCCGTCCGCTGCCGGCGATGCAGGCATGCGCGCCGGCGACGTCATCACTCACGTCGATGGACATCCGATCGACACCATGCAGGAGCTGATCTCCCGGCTTCGCCATTATTCAGCAAAAGACCTGGTAAACATCGATTATCTCGTGAACGGCGAGACCGTGAGCTCGATTGAGATCGAGCTCGGAGATCGATCCTGATGGCCGACAACATCTTTGAGCAGTTCGCCGAGATGCTCTCGAGCCCGGGACCGGTCAACTGGAAGCTCGCCGAAGAAATGGCCAAGAGCGTCATCGGAACCTCACCGGGCGTCCCCGACCCCGACAAGTTCGAGACGCTCTACCGCGTCGTCGAAGTTCACATGCACGATGTATCACCGCTCGGAACGCCAGGCAAGGATCCGCGCCTGGTGACGGCAAGCCAATTTCTCACGTCAAATTTGAAAGGGCTTTCGTATCTTCTCGAACCACTCAGTGAACTGATCAAACGGTCTATGGGATCCGAACTCCCATCGCCCATCCCGCTCGACAGTCTCACTCCCGCCCTCATCGGTATGCAGGCCGGCTCGCTCATGGGAATGCTTGCTCAACGCACGATGGGGCACTTCGATTCGCTTCTCCCTCTCCTGGGAGGATCGCAGGAGTTGGTAGCAGCGAACGTGGACAGCTTTGCTGCCGACCACGAGCTAGATCTTGATCAAGTGCGGCTCTGGGCCCTCGCAATGGAACGCATCACTGTGGCTGAATATGCCGTTCCCTGGCTCACCGATTACATGGGCACGGTCATCGAGCAATACCTCGCTGATCTCGAAATAGATCCCTCGGTTCTCATGGGCCGATTCGACAATATCGGGATCGACGGCATGCCTGACCCGGCAGACATTGAAGCGACTCTCACCAATCCAGGGTCGATGTCTGGCCTCTTGACCGGTCCCCACCAGGCCGAGGACGTTGCTTCGATCAGAGCGCTCGTGTCCTTCCTCGCCGGCTATGCCGACTATCGACTCGACGCGATCGCCGGCGTCGTCACCGATCTCGACATCATTCGAGAAGCTTTCGATCGAAGACTGGCTGCCCCCGCAGCCGGTGAGCAGATGCTGTTGAGCCTCCTTGCCCTCGACATCGATCGCCGCCATTACCGCAAGGCTGCCACCTTTTGCCGTGAGGTTGTCGCTCGTCTGGGCGAGGATGCTTTGGCTGCGGCATGGTCTTCGCCGGAACATCTTCCAACCGAATCAGAACTGGACGATCCGGTTGGCTGGGCAGCTCGCACCATGCTCGACGACACGGACCTTTTCGACGAATCGGACGAGCCTGAATGACGAATTCGAATTCGTCGCCGCCTGCAACACAACCCGGGAGTCCTCGATAGTCTGATTGTTCGTAAGGGTGGACTCACGTGAACGATCTCAATCGGGGACGGGAACGGTCCGATATTGAGATTGACGCGGTGAAATGGCACCAGATATCTCAAACTCGTGCACGGCGCTTCAAGAGCTGGTATTCGCGAGCCCATGGGTAAAGGCCGATAGGTAAAGGGAAGTATGGAACACAACACGCTGGAACCGACGATACCGTCCGCTCTGTGGCGATACCGGTGGTTGGCAGCCGCCATCATCTTCGGCGGGGTGCTCGCTGGAGTGGCGTTCGCATGGCTCTCCAATCCAGTATTCCGGGCACGGGCTGAGATAATCGTCGACCCGGGGGCTTCTGCAGTTTTCGAAACCGCTACCTCAACCGATGCCGCCGAGCGATATGTCGCCGACCAGGTTCAATTGCTCGAATCTCTTCTTGTTCGCGAAAGCGCCCTCGACAAGGTCCGGGCTGTCGAACCAGATCTGGCGGTCGACGCTCAGGACTTCGCTGAAAAACTGCTGACGGTCGAAGCCGACCGTTCCAACAACCAGATCGCAATCGGCGTCAACTACAAAGACCAGCAAATCGCCATCGACCTCACACAGGCAATGGTCGACTCGTACCGTGAGGTTCGTTCCGAACAAATTGCAACACGGTCAAGCGCCGCAATCTCCGAGCTAGACCTGACAATTGCGTCGCTCGACCAGCGCATATCCGACCTGCAAGCCCAGATACAGGGCGAGACGAGTGAATCACGGACCGAACTGGATCAACAGTTCGAAGCCACGATCGATCGCATTGTGGCACTACAAGACCAGCTCAGTGGAGGCAATCTGACTGCCGAACGTGCAGCTGCCGTAGATGCTGAACTGAGCCGGCTCAAACTGCAGGTCGATACGTATCAGTCGGTCCAGGCGGCAGAATCATCCCGCCCTGACCTCGCTCCCCTGGTTCGCGAGCTCGATCAAACAATCGATCGCCGTTCGACGCTCACGGCCCGCAAGGACCAGATAGAGATCGATAGCGCGCTCGCCGAAGGGCAAGCCTTCTTCCAAGCATCTGATGTGTCAGTCCCCAGGGGCAACGGGCGCGAACTGGGCAAAGCCGGGATCCTCGGCGGTGTCGTTGGAGTGCTTGCGGCTCTGGCCGTCACCTATGCATTCGCCATCAACCGTCGCAGCTTCTCGCACCGGGGAGAACCAGAGATGATCACCGGCGTACCACTCATCTCCGAAATCCCGGACTTCGAGATGGAGAATGTGTCGACCGCCTTACCGGTGCAGGAGGCCCCGACGACCAGAGCCGCCGAGTCCTTCCGGTTCGCAGCAGCTGCGCTGGACATCCAGCTGGCAGCTGCGGACGCAAACATGATCGTCGTGGTTTCCGCCTCCCTCAATGACGGCAAGTCGACCGTGGTCGCCAACACCGCCATGGCGGCTGCTCGAGAAGGAAATCGGGTTTTGGTGGTCGATGCCGATTTTGGAAATCAATCTCTCACGAGAGCTCTCGTCGGCGACATTCCACCACCCGCAGGCCTCACCGAAGCGGTCGACTCGGGTTTGCCGCTTCGGCAGGCGGTCACCAGTGTTCCTGTGGCCGACGGAACGACACTCGGTCTTTTGAGCCGTGGGCAACGTCCCGTGGTTGCAGCCAATTTTTTCCGCTCGGCGGCGACGCGGGTCTTCTTCGAATCAATCCGTGACGAATACGATGTGATTCTCATCGATACGCCGCCTCTGCTTCACGTCGCCTACGCATCGAGCATTGCCCGATTCGCAGATGCCGCCATGCTGGTCGTGTCCCACAATGGATCCGTCAGCGACCTCGAGGAGATGGTCGATCGGCTGAACTTCATCGGGACCGGCTCGGTCGGCTACGTGTACAACCGATCGCCACTACGAGCCGATCAGCTCCTCACGGAGGGGTCGCTTGCCGACATACTCGGATCGGGTGAGAGAGGTGCAGCAAACGGCCGGTTGGGCAAAACGAATGGTCGGCGGGACCGCACGCCGGTGCGTACCGAGAAGCCGGCCGAACGCACTCCTAGCTGATCCGAGAGGTTCAGCTGAGACCGAGGTTCAGCCATTCAGCGAGGCTGATAGGCCGATTGTTCCAATAGAAACGATCTTGCCCATCGACGACGAAATCATTCGCTTCGAACACGTTGTTACGAGACCGGTAATAGGAGTTGTCACCGACCTCTTGTCGCAATCCGGTGAATCCGTCGTTCATTTCGACGATGTTGTCGTACACACGGAGGTTTTCGATCTCAACCGGCCCGAAGCTCGCAGGAGCATCCGACCGATTCTGCTGTATGGCAACTATCCCGCCTGCATTGCCACGCACGATGTTGCCCGTGACTTCCACGTCGGGAGAGGCGGCAACCGTGATGCCGGCACCCCACACGTCAACGGTGTAATGAAAACCGTTGCCCTCGACAATGTTGTCCCGGATCACCGCGGAGTAACTGATTTCGTGAAAGATTCCGATGTACGCGTTGTTCTGGACAACGTTGTTTTCGATCGTGGAATCGACGTTGTCGATATCGGTCCATAGACCGGGACCGAAGTTGTCCCGCACCACATTTGCCTGAACAACCAACCCGGTTGTGCGCTTGAATTTCGAGCCTCCGGCTTCCCACCCGTAATCAAAACCGGTGGTGTTGTTACCGGCAATGGTGTTCTCGGTAACTTCGACATCCAGACCGTAAGCCGTGATCCCAAGTTGTCCGTTTTCAATGATCTCGTTGTTGCGCACGATCCCGTGATCCGTGACAACGATGCCGGTGCCATGGTTCTGACGTATCACGTTCGACTCGACCACCCAACCGTCACCGCGAGCGCTATCGGTTCGATTGTCAAGCCGACTGTCTATGACTCCGTGCTGCGCCTGATTGGCGTATCGCTGGATGATGAACCCTCGAATTTCAACCCGATCTGCATCGCTCGAAAAAGCATGGCGAGTTACTGACGTTTCGACGACACTGCCTTCGGGATCCGAACCCAGGTAGATCCGGTCGGCGTTGTAGTCAAAGAACCACGATCCAGGCCCAACGGCCTGCAACGTCGATACGTGAGTCTGCAACTCGCCATCCAGGAACAGATCCTCCGGATGCCGGCATCGAGGGTTGCTTGCAAAGCACTCGCCGTGATCCCATTCTTGTTGCGTCTGTCCGTCGACAAACCAGCGATTCCCGTCAAACGCAAAATCGGTGAGGACCTTTGCGCCCGAGAAGACGACGCCCTGTTTGGCCTCAAACACCTGATCAGACCTCGGTGCAATCGATACGTGTCGATACACACCGGGTTCGAATACGAAGCGGGTGCCTTCGGGTTGCGCAGCAACTACTGCAGCTGCGTCCATCGCAGGAGTGATCGTGACAAAAGCGCCTTCGGGCTCGTTCGTGACCGTTGACACGGTCGTCGACGTGATCGTCGATGTCGAAACGTCAGGAGGAGAGCTGGCCGGCGAGGTCGTCGCGGCGACTTCAGGCGCGCCGTCACCCCGGGTTGCGAGGGTTATGAGCAGAACCAAAACGCCAAGTCCCGCCAACCCGAATATCCACCTTTGGCGCTCCACGTTCCTAAGGGTATTCCGGCGGCGGTATTAGTCCTACACGAGCAGCGCCCGAATGTTTGCGCTCGACTGCGAGTGGTTTCTCCGTTTCCAGTTCCAAAAGGGGTCGATGGGTACCCTTCCCCGCATGGAATGGATCTCCGACCCTGCCGCGTGGAGCGCGCTCTTCGCACTGCTGACACTCGAGGTCGTACTTGGCGTTGATAACGTCGTGTTCATCTCGATCCTGGCCGCCAAGCTCCCCAAACACCAACAAGATCGGGCCCGCCAAACCGGGATTCTGGCAGCCGCCGGAATGCGGGTGCTGCTGCTGCTGGCAGTGGGATGGATCATCGGGTTGAAGGCAGAGCTCTTCGAGGTCTTCGGGCAGGGCTTCAGCGGCAAGGACCTCGTGTTATTGGGTGGCGGGCTCTTTCTCATTTACAAGGCCACCATGGAGATCCACCACAAGCTCGAAGGTGAGGACGAGCATCAGGAGGCCAAGGTCGCCCCGACTTTTGCCGCTGTCATCGGTCAGGTGATGCTGCTCGACCTCGTGTTCTCGCTCGATTCGGTCATCACGGCGGTCGGGATCACTGAATACATACCCGTGATGGTCATCGCCGTGATGGGAGCGGTCGTCATCATGCTCATCGCCTCCAAAGCCATCTACCAGTTCATCAATCGCCATCCGTCAGTCAAGATGCTGGCCCTGGCGTTCCTCTTGCTGATCGGGATGACGCTGATTGCCGAGGGCGCCGGACAGAAGATTCCGAAGGGCTACGTGTACGTGGCCATGGCGTTCTCGATCTTCGTCGAGGTGCTCAATATCGGCGTCCGCCGCAAAACCAAGGACCCGGTCCACCTGCACGAAAAGATCTCACCGACACCGGAATCACCGCAAACAGTTGGCTAGCGGCGTTGCGGGGACCGTCGCGATCTCTCTCAAGCCGGTTGGCAGTCTCGAAACGCGGAGTGGGTCCGGCAGCCGCAGTGCTGCCGGACCCTTCGTGGCATTGAGTTGGCCGGTTGTCTACTGCGCCGGCTTGCCCAATCCTGTTGGAGGTATGTCGAGATCTTCTCTTACGGCACCGGCGGTCTAACGCTGAGGATGCTTCCGCCGCTGCCGTTACCGGCTGCGCGCCATTCATTCCACGTGTAGCTCTCACCGTAGAACTTGCCACCGCTGTTGCGCCACCAGAACTCGCCACCGAGGTAATCGTTGCTCACGAACGTATTGCGATCGAAAGCGGCTGCTGACCAGGCATCGCTTCCACCGGCGGCAGCCCCGGTGCGCCCGGAATCGATGATCGTGTTGTCCCGAACCACATTGTCGATACCCGCATAGTCCCGACCATCCCGATACCACGGCTGGACGTCGAAACGCTCACCCTGGCGGTGCGGCATGTCGTGAATCGCGATACCACCTGCCGAGTCCGCAATGTAGTTGTTTTCGACGGTGACGTTGCGGCTCGTTCCGATGAGGATGCCTGAGCCCCAAAGCCACGGATCGCCATTGACGTAGCCAGGATCGCCCCAGCCATTCCGAAGCAGCGTGTTGTTACGAATGACGGCGTCGTAGCTGATCTCGTAGAAGATGCCGTTCCGCTGATTGTCCGTCGCAAGGCTGTTTTCGATGATCACGTCGCGAGCTGTGATGTCGAACCAGATTCCTGGCCCACCATTGTCGTGGGCGTACAGCCCGGATACGACAACGTCCTCGACCTTTACGAACTTCATCCCTCCGGCGTGATCGTTGACGTCCCCGTCCGAGAGGCCGAGCGAGTTCCGGGCAACTTCGCCACCGAACACCCCGATGTTGCGACCGTGTGCACCGAGACCCAGCCAGTGGTTGTCAGTCGACACCACGTTGTACAGCCGACCGCCGTCACCGACGAACACTCCGTCACCATAGTTGTGGTGGACGTTCATGTCTTCGAGGATCCAGTTGGTCTGAGTCCCGAATCCACCGCCGTAGTACTCGGTCGAGCGAAAGTCCACCGCGCCGGTGTGCTTGCCCGGGGCGTAGTTCTTCACTTCGAGCCCCACAATCCGAACATTGGAGGCGCCGTTTCGTCCCTTGATGGCATATTTGGCTGTTCCCCGCCCGTCGAGAACGGCACCATTGCCAACGATCGTCTGGTTGTAGAGCGGCTCGATGGTCTGGCCGTAATACGTTCCGGGATGCAGGATGATGGTTGCTCCAACGCCGGCACCCTTGACGAGAGAGTTCAGATCGTCGCCCGGATAGGCGGTCACGCCGGACGTGGGTACCTGCAAACCACTATCAGCCGTGCCGCCAGGGCTTGTCGGCACCCAATCAGGAGATGGAACCGCAGGTGTGAGATTGTCACTCGGCGCCGGAATCGGCTTGGGCTCGATCGGAAGATCGCCGCCGAACGTCTGAAGGCCGCTGTCACCGAACCAGTTTCCGCTCATGACGACGCGGCCGTCAGCGGGTGCCTTGAGAATCAGGTCCGCGGTTCCGCCGTGCGTCGACAAGTGGAAAGCGCCATCTGCGTGTCGGTAGATACCGAAATCATCGTCGCCGTCGCCATCCCAGTCGCCGAAGACCAGATCGTCGGCTCCGGTTCCGAAATAACCTTCCTTGTCGAATCCTCCACCTCGATTGCCAAACTGCCAGTATCCGGTCTTGGGATCCATGACCCCGACCGTATCAATGCCGTCGCCGTCGAAGTCGCCGGCGAACGGAACACCGCCGCCCCAATTGCCGATCGAGTAGACCTCGTCTGCGACGCCCTGCGTGTTCGAATTGCGAAGGTAGAAGAGGTTTTCTGAATTGCGATATATGCCGATCGTGTCGACCCCATCGCCGTTCCAGTCACCACAGATCGGCCTATCTCCGGGAATACCATAGAAAATCGAGGTATCTGCCATACCCGTCGAGTTGTCATTGCTCAGATACAGAAAGCCTGTGCTGTCGCGATACTGGCCAACGGAAGCAATTCCATCGCCGTTCCAGTCGCAGCTGATGGGCTTGTCGCCCGGGTTTCCAAAGTAGAACGGTTCCCGCCCCGGCATGGACCACAACCCCGTCGCCGGATCGAAGAATCCCACTTCGTCTCCTGCCGTTTCTTGAGCCATCGCCGCCGGTGCAACGAGAATCGACGCTATGAGCGCCAGAATCATCATTATCCGCTTCATCATTTCACTCCGCCCGCGGTGAGTAGCCAAAAGACCGCAGGAGGTGGTTAACGAACCGGCCCAAAAAAAACTTGACTCGGTGGCATTGTCGACCACACCCAGTGATTTCCAATTACGCCCAACAGCGGCAAACCGCCACCCGTCGGCGATTTCTCAGCCCCCGCACAACCAGGCCGCCGACCAGAAATCAGGACACGAAATAACTAGTCCTACCCCCTCCCCAATGAAAAAATCCAAAAAAAAAATCGGTTTACCCGTTTTCAGATGGCATGCGCAGAGTCTTCTAGCCCCTCTTCGTCAATGCATCCTGGGGGATGTGCGAAGCAACTCCCACGGAACCCGACAACTCCAACGCGACACCAACCTTGTTCCTCAAGGGGGCCGGGTTTTGGGTCGAAAGAACTAGTGATAGCCCCTGACGGAGCCACTTACCGCTTGTACACTTTGATCGGTAAGGCCGCCATGGACCCGTGTACTCGGATCGTGACGGTGGTGTGGGGATATCAACGAGTGCCGGTGGCGCTTGTCACGATTACAGAAGTATGTGTCTCGCCGTTGGGTCGAGATGGGAACAACGAAAGGTTGTCATGGAACGGGTTCTGGTCACGGGCGCAGGCGGATTCATCGGTCACCACCTTGTCACGTATTTGAAGGAGAAGGGATACTGGGTGCGCGGCGTCGACATCAAGGAGCCCGAGTTCACCGATATCGATGCCGATGACTTCCAGCTGCTCGATCTTCGGTGGAAGGAGAACACCGACAAGGCGACAGAAGGCGTAGACCACGTCTACTCACTCGCCGCCGATATGGGCGGAATGGGCTTTATTTCGGCCAACCACTCGCAAATTCTCTACAACAACGCGCTGATCAACCTTCAGATGACCGAGTCGGCACGCAAGAACGGCGCCTCGCGATATCTGTACACGTCATCGGCGTGTATTTATCCAGAGCATCTACAAACCGAGGCCAATGTGGTCCCGCTCAAGGAGTCCGACGCCTATCCGGCCGCTCCTCAGGATGCATACGGCTGGGAGAAACTCATCTCCGAAATTGCCTGCCAGTACTACGCACATGACCACGGCCTCGACGTTCGTATTGTTCGGTTCCACAACATTTACGGTCCGTACGGCACCTGGACGGGTGGCCGGGAAAAAGCACCTGCAGCACTCTGTCGGAAAGTTGCAGAGGTCGAGGACGGTGGTGAGATCGAGATCTGGGGCGACGGGGAACAAACACGGTCGTTCTGCCACGTGGACGACTGTGTCGAAGGTATCTACCGGCTCATGATGTCCGATGTGCAAGAGCCATTGAACCTCGGTCGCGACCGCATGGTCACCATCAATGAGCTTGCCCAGATCATCATCGAGATTTCGGGCAAGAAGAACGTTTCTTTGAAGCACGTAGATGGCCCACAAGGAGTTCGGGGCCGCAACTCCGACAACTCCCTCCTGCGGGAAAAACTCAACTGGGAGCCACAGATTGCCCTCGAGCAGGGCTTGCAGGGGACGTACCGTTGGATCGAGAAGCAAGTTCAGGCAGCTCAGAGCTAGTCGCATGACTATCGATCGAATCGACGTACTCGGTGTTGGGGTCTCGGCCATCAACATGGAGATGGCGGTCGCGGAAATCGGAAGCTGGATCGAGGACGGCAGGCGCGAGTACGTATGCGTGACCGGTGTGCACGGGGTGATGGAATCACAAGAAGATCCCGCGTTGAAACGTATTCACAACGAGTCCGGACTCACGACTCCCGACGGCATGCCCATGGTGTGGGCAGGACACAAGGCCGGGGCCGCGCACATGTCTCGTGTATACGGGCCCGATCTCATGCTCGAGATCTCCAAAGTCGGCGTCGAGAAGGGGTGGAAGCACTTCTATTACGGAGGGGCAGAAGAGATACCGGCGATGTTGGCCGAGAAAATGTCCGAACGGTTTCCCGGCATCGATATCGTGGGTACCTACTCGCCACCCTTTCGTCCTCTCACCGAAGATGAGTCGGAGAGCATCGTCGAGATGATCAACGAGTCTGGCGCCGACCTCGTCTGGGTCGGACTCTCGACTCCCAAGCAGGAACGCTGGATGGCAGCACACCGCGATCACCTCGAAGCCCCGGCGCTGCTCGGGGTGGGCGCAGCGTTCGACATGCATGCTGGTCAGCTGTCCCAGGCGCCGGCCTGGATGCAACAGCGAGGTCTGGAGTGGCTCTATCGGTTCATCAAGGAGCCGAAGCGGTTGTGGCGGCGGTACTTCAAGAACAATCCCCGCTTCGTCATGCAGATTCTGCGCAGACCTCCGACCCTGATCTCGTACTCAGCGTATTCAAAATAGAGCTGGTGCCCAGAACCCGGGTCACGAGGCCTCGTTACACTGAACAGAGCCGCCAACAACAGTGTTTGTGGGCGAAGACTCCCGACACAGTATCAAGATTTCAGCACCGAGCCACGGGCACCACATGACCACTGAAACGGAACAAATAGGCCTCGAACACGGGAGCCACCAGCTCAGCCAGTCGGCTGCTGCCCTCGCTCGCGAAAAGAGCCGCAAAGGCAACATCGAGCTCGCGATGTACCTGACGCTGGCACTCCTTGCGGGGTATTTGTTTTTCGACCGGGCGTTTGCCTGGTTGCACGTGCCGGGAACGCCCCTGTTCATCGGCGAGATCGTGATGGTCGTAGTGCTGTCCCTGACCTTCCTGAGCCATCATGTGCTTCGGCTGTTCCAGTTGAGCAGGCCGATGCAAGCCCTCGGAGTCTTTGTGATGTGGGGCTTCATCTTGATGGGAATCGGCTTGCCGTCGGCCCAGATTGATGCTGTGCGCGATGCCGCCCTGTTTTACTACGCCTTCTTTGCGGTGGTCGCCGGTGTGATTCTGCTGGCCAGGCCGGATCTCGAAGATCGCATGGTCAACCTCTACACGCGAGCGCTGGTCGTGTTCTTTTCGCTCGGATGGATTCGCCTGCTGTTTCAGGGAGGCGAGATGGAAAAAATCGAGAACGGCTTTCCGCTCATGCCCGATTCGCTGGTGCCCATTACCTCGCACAAGACAGGAAACATCGCAGTACAGGCTTCGATGGGTCTGATATTCGTCGCCCTCCTCGTTTGGCCGCGGCTCACGAAGACATCCCAGAAGACAGGGTGGGCGCTTTTGAGTTTGAGCGGTCTCGCCATGTTCATCGTGGCAGGCACTCAGACCCGCGGAGGCATGCTGGCAGGTGGCATCGCTTTCATCTTCCTGTGGGCGATGTCCAAAGCCACCCGACGCACAATGGTTTCGGCGACGCTCATCACACTGGTGTTGGCGACGCTGGCCGTCAGTTTCGATGTCAAGTTCGATCTCGATCGCCGCGAGGTTTCGGTGCAACAGTTCGCAGGCAACATCTTTTCCATTCTCGCCGGTGGCGAAGAACGCAACACCGAAGAAGAACTCGCACAGGAAGACCCCAACGCCAACACGGCAAACTGGCGCCTCGAGTTGTGGGGTGACGTGTGGAGCGACGTCGTCGGATTCAAGCGGGGCATTTCCGGCTTCGGATTCGGCGAAAGCCTCGCAGAACGATACGACAAAGCGGACACGCGATTAGGCGAAGAGATTCAGTTGCGGAACCCGCACAACTCTCATCTCAGCGTGCTCGCCCGTATGGGCGTGACCGGTGGAGTCCTATGGGTGATCCTTTTTGTCATCTGGTTCAGGACGGTGTCCAGGGCGAGGCGAAACCTTCAACTCTCGGAAAAAGACCAAAAGGCGCGGCTATTGCTCTGGTGTCAGCTCAGCGTCATCGCCATGTTGATCAACGCATTTTTTGATCCGACCCTGGAGGGTCCACAGGTAGGCATCTGGCTGTGGTTCATCTTTGGCATGGGTTCGGCAATCGCTTTCGAGGGCCACCGTGAACGTTGGCGTCGGACCATGGAACGCGCCAGAGCGCGAAAACAGCTGGTCAGCGGGAGCTGAGCTCAGCAATGACGACAGCGATCTCTCTATGACGGCGACCTCTGAGCACTCGAGCACCGGCCAGACCTGGCACCTCCCGGAGGCGCGTCGTGGACGACTCCGCAGCCTCCGGACTCGACCAACGGAATCAACCCAATGGATGGAACGCGTAACCGATCCATTCATATCTTCTGTGATCCTCGTCTTAGCCGGATATCTGTTTTTCGACCGGGCTTTCGCCTGGTTGCACATTCCCCGCACCCCCCTCTTCATCGGTGAAGCAGTGCTCGGAATCGGGCTGCTGACCGCAATCTGGTCTCCAAACTTCGCCATTTTCATCCGTCGCAATCGATCAATCCAGCTGCTTGTCCTGTTCATGCTGTGGGGCCTCGCTCTCACGCTGCAGGGATTCCCGCGATGGGGTATAGACGCTGTTCGCGACGGAGCTCTGTGGTATTACGGGCTCTTCGCACTGGTGCTCGGCACCTTGATGCTGACCAGGCCGTCGCTCTTCGATCGCCTCTCCAGCCTTTATGCCCGTGTCATCCCTTTCTGGCTGATCTTCGCCTTCGCCCGCCTCGCGATGGCGAATCGCGAATGGCCCCTTCGCATTCCCGATTCTGACGTGTCAATCACCTACCACAAGGTTGGAAACATCGCGGTTCACGGAGGAATGGTGATCCTGTTCATGGCGCTCATCGTGTGGCCGAAGGCGAGTGCCGAAATCCGGCGTCGGATCACCCTGTATTCGATTCCGGCGTTCATCCTCTTGATCGCGGTGGGAACCCAGACCAGGGGGGGCTTGATCGCAGCCGCCGTTGCCATGACCATCGCCTTCGTATTGGAGCGTCACACCCGACGTCTCATGATGGTCGGGGCCAGCGGCCTGCTCATTGTGTTCCTCGTCGCCGTCGCTCTCGATGTGACGTTTGAGCTCGAGCGGCGAGAGTTGTCGGCCAGGCAGTTCCTTGGCAATATCACGAGTCTCTTCTCGACCGGATTCGCCGAAGAAGGTCAGGGCGTTGACGAAGTCACGAACACCGCTACGTGGAGAACGGTCTTGTGGACCAACGTCCTCGACGACCTCCTGGAACCTGAACGAGCGGTCTCCGGTTTCGGATTCGGGGTGAACCTGGCCGATCGGTACAGGTACGAGGGCGGACCCATCGACCGGGAACTCCGGCTACGCAATCCCCACAACTCGCACCTCAGCGTGCTTGCCCGGATGGGTCTTGTGGGCGCAGGTTTGTGGATCGCCTTGTGGAGCGCGTGGTTTTATCGCATGTACAAGGTGTGGCATACCTTCAGATCGGGTCCGGATCCCGAACGTGCTATGCAAGCCCTCTGGCTGGCACTGGCGGCACTTGCGATCCTCGTCAACGCCTTCTTCGATCCGACGGTCGAGGGCCCGCAGGTCGGCATCTGGTTGTGGAGCCTGTTTGGTATCGGAGCCTATTTAGGCATGTTGACTCCGACCGCTCCGAAACGACCAACCCTGGAATACATCGGGACGGCACGATGAAAACGCGCGATACCCGACGGCTCATCCCGGCCGGACTCGTCGATCAGGGGTTCGCATCACTCGCTACCTTCGTCATTGGCCTCTACGCCTTGGGACTTCGAGACGACTTTGTGAGTGCGGCAGGTGCATGGGCTCTCTTCTTTGGAGCGTTTCGGATTGCCACCGTGATCCCTACCTGGCTCATGTTTGTACCGAGCGAGGTTGCATCCCTGCAGCATGAACGACGGGAGCGAGCGGGAGTGCTCGCTCAGTCGATAAAGCTCGGGATCGGGCCTTCGCTGCTTGCCGCGCCGCTCGTTCTGCTTCCGATCCTCTGGATCAACCTTCTCTGGAAGCCCGAAGAGCAACCCGACTCATCCCTGTTGGTGGCATTTGCGCTCGCCGGGGTTGTTGCAGCCTTCCTGTCACCCATCCAGGACCACGTTCGACGCGTTCTCCATCTATCTGATGCATCGTGGCGGGCAGCAATCGTCTCCGGAATCCAGTTGGCAGCAATTCTGGCGGCGGTCCTGGCCATCAGAGGCTCCAGCATCTCGGCGGTATGGATCCCGTTCGGTTCACTCGCTCTCGCCAATGCGATCTCCTTGCCGATTGCGCTTCTCATGGCAAGAGACCTCCAATCACAACCATTCCAGGAGAGACTCGACGCCCGGGAACTGATGGGATCGGGTAGACACCTTTCCACGCACGAGCTCCTGTTCGCGATCGGCGACTTCGCCGTCCTCGGAACCATGTCTGCACTCATCGGGGCTCAAATAACGGGGTTTGCGGAGGCCGCACGGCAGGCTGCCCGACCGTTGGCTGTATTGGCCGAGGGACTGAGAGCTGTCCTGGCACCGCGGTCGATGGAGTCAGCCTCGCTGGGTCACACCGGTTCAGCTCGCCGGATTTCGAGGACGTTCGCGCTTGGCATGGTTCTATCCGGCGTCTTGTACATTGCAGTCGCCGGGCATCCGTGGTCCGGGAACCCTCTGACATACATTTCCCAACTGGACGGTGCCTGGGTTGTTGCCGGGCTGGTTGCCGTCACCTCACTCTCCAACATCTTTCAAGGGCTTCTCGAATCGCCTCGATCAGAGCTGATTGGCGGAGGCCGACAAGAGACGCTTGCTCGCGTCGAATGGCGAGCCACCTTCACCAGACTTGCAGTAGGTGCCTCTGCGATTTGGACCGGCGCCTTCGCATTCCCCCTGAGCCTGATGGCCCTGCAATGGGTCCGTTGGCGGGGCTATCGAAGCGACCTCATCGGTGTCTACGCCGATCCGGCAGATCGCAGGCGAGAAGGCAAACCACGGGTCATTGCCTTCGCGTACGCCTGCGAGCCGCTTCGTGGCTCCGAGCACGCTGCAGGGTGGGGCCTGGTTCAGACGCTTGGTGAAAGTGCGGACGTTACGTGCCTCGTCAGTCCGGACAACATTCCCGCGATCCGATCTTGGGAGGCTGACCACCCTGACCACAAGGTCAAATACGTAGAAGTCCCGGAGCCCGGGTGGGTGCGTTTCGTTCCACACGAGCCAAACAACAAGGCCAGGAAGCACCTGTGGGGCTATTTCGTGGCATATCTGGCCTGGGTCCCGAGAGCCCGGCGGGCAGCAAGGCGCCTGCACGAGCAGGAACCCTTCGACGTCGCGTATCACGCGACGTACTCGGCCTACTGGATACCATCGGCAGCTACAGGACTGCCGATCCCATCTGTTTGGGGTCCCGTGGGTGGTGCTGTCACGACCCCACGGCGGATGTGGCCTGCGCTCGGAGCAAGGGGGATGTTCTGGGAGCTGTTCGAAATGGCTGCGGTAAAGGCAATATCCATGTTTCCGACAACCCGCCGCACATGGCGACGAGCCACCGTTCCCATCGTTCAAAACCGTTCGACCCTGCGCCGCCTGCCTTCCGATGTTCGCAGGCGTGCCGTGATCATGAACCACGTGATGTTCGCCGAAATAGTCGAAGCTGAGCCTGTAGAGCGGAAACCGTTCGTTCTTTTCGCCAACAACTTCGAGTCACGTAAAGGCGTTCACCTGGCGTTACACGCAATAGCGAGATCGCCCGAACACATCCGACTGGTACTGGTTGGTGATGGTCCCGAACGCCGATCGGTGGAACGTCTCATCAAGCGGCTCGGCATCGAGCATCGAGTCGACCAGCGCGGGTTCATACCCTACGACGATGTGCAAGAGCTGTTTGCCACAGCGGGAGTCGTTCTGTTCACCGGAGTACGCGAAGAAGGTGGTTTGGCACTCGCAGAGACCATGCTGCGGGGTGCGCCGGTGGCTGTTCTTTCCAACGGCGGTGCTCAGACGATTGCCGAATCCGCTCCGGACGCTTCCCGCATAGCACTCATTGCACCCGGTTCGCTCGATCAGATCGCTGACGATCTCGCAGACGCCGTTACCGAATTCATCGAAAACCCTCCGGCGAGGGTCGGGCCCAATCTCGACCAGGACCATGCGCGAAAAGAGCTCCAACGAATTGTCTCCGAAGTGGCCGGTTTTCGCTTCGAGCCGCCGACGGAGGCCTCGACGGAAACGCCCGTCGCTTACGTGTCCTGAGCTTCGACGAGATCGTCGACGAACGAACGCGCCCACAATCCAATTTCGTCTCTCGACGCACGCATGACGGCTAGTTGCTCGTCGTACGGCAGATGTGGTCGATCGGGGTCTGCGAACGCGTGATGCATGACCCTCGTTGCAGAAGGAAACGCCGGACAGGCCTCGGCGGCGGAATCGCACACCGTCACCACCATTTTGACCTCGACGTCGCCGAAAGTATCGAGGTGCTTCGACGTGTGACCGGACAAATCTATGCCGACTTCCGACATGACAGCGGCCGCGATCGGATGAACCTCGGAGGGGCTGAGTCCGGCGCTGGCAATTGAGAGACGGTCGCCTGCGAACCCCCTCAGCCACCCCTCGGCCATTTGCGATCGGCATCGGTTGCCGGTGCATAGGACAAGGACGTCCAGCGTCATGACCCTATGGCAGCGAGTGCCTCGACGTATGCGTCGTGCTCGCGCGCGACGCTGAGCTGATCGCTCGATATCACCGCTTGTACGACGGATTCCTCATCCAACACATAGGTGGTTCGATCTGCGACGCCGGTCGATTCGTTGAAACATCCATAGGCACGGGCGATTTCGCCGTGCGGCCAAAAGTCAGAAAGGATGGGATACGTGAATCCGTTGTCGGCCGCCCACCTTGCATTTGCCGGACGCGTGTCACAGGTGATCACAACCACCCTGGCATCGAGTTCGTTGAAATCTGACTGAGAATCACGGAGCATGCACAGCTCACCCTCACAAACGCCGGTGAATGGGAAGGGAATGAACACGACGAGAGTTCGTGACCCGGAGAAATCGGCGAGTTCGACCACTTCTTTGGACTGATTGACGAGTTTGAAATCCGGTGCCTTATCGCCCACTTTTACTGCCATGTCGTTCACGTTCTCCGATTGTGTTGACGGCCCTTCGACAAAGGTGTCGAATCAGCCATGGTGGTGCAGATCCGAACGACTCGGATACTTGCGGCATACTCAACCGCGAAGCGGGGATGCTAGCCCTTTGCCTCATTTCGCTGCATCCGATCCGATCAAATCTCAGAATCGGGCCATGTTGGAAATAATCCCTGCGACCTATGGCTAATGAACGCGTCACAGCCGTAGCGTGCGCTGAGAAAACCAGCTCGTTTCGGGAGACGGCAACAACCAGCGTGACTACGCTTTGTTGGTAGCGCTGAAACTCCGGGAAAGCACTGGTTCACGGGGGAAGGTGGGACGATCTTGACAGTTGTGCTGCACAGAATCAGTACAAAATGCGTCACTGAGGTCGATATGGGAACGAACAGCTCTGGGCACGGGGCTGTAACCGTAACGCTGGGCGAAACACAATGACACAAAACGCAACCCCGATGGATCGACAAGGTTCTGCAGCTACGCAGATCGAACGCTTAGATCCCCGGCGCTTCGCCGAGATCAGCTTCACCCCGACCCTGTATGTACAGGTTGTCAAGCCGGCAATTGATTTCATCGGCGGATTGATCCTCACCATCGTCACGCTCCCGATTTGTTTGATTGTCGCATTCCTCGTCTACCGCGATCTGGGCAATCCGATCATTCTCAAGCAACAGCGGGTCGGACGTGGCGGGCGCGTGTTCAACGTCTACAAGTTTCGTTCAATGGAGCCTGATCGCCGGGCAGGCCCGCCTGATTTTGTTGGGGCCGACCGCAGGGTGAGTCACAAAGACGCCAATGACCCTCGCCTGACCGACCTCGGTCGCTTCATGCGCAGGTGGAGCCTCGACGAGCTACCTCAGCTTTGGAACGTTGTACTTGGAGACATGAGCCTCGTCGGACCCCGTCCCGAGATGGTGCAGATCGTCGAGCAGTACGAACCTTGGCAGCATCAACGTCACGTCGTGAAGCCCGGCGTCACAGGGCTCTGGCAAGTCTCTGCCCGCGGTGACCTGCCGATGCACGAGGCAACCGATATCGACATCGACTATGTCGATTCCATTTCCTTCGCAAAGGATCTCGAGATCTTGCTCAGAACAATCCCGGCAGCGATGGGCGACGGAAAGGGCCATTGACTCGCAGAGGCTCAATCAAGCGGGGCGTGTATGCTGACGACCACGGCGGAGTCTTACTGGTGCGGAGAGACTTTCGCTGCCGGTATCCGGAATTGTCGCCTCGGTGCCGTTCAGAAAAGCGCCCCGAGGCTCGATAAACACTCGAAGACCTCTCATACACTGAAGATGGTCTGCCAACCACCCAGGAAGAACGCGTAAGAGGACGATATGGACACAATGCGACCGAGAGACTTCGACGACATTGCGGCGCTGGAGCAACCGAGCATCCTCGCTGCCATGTGGAGGTACCGCTGGCTGGTGCTCGTCATCGTCACCTCGATCGCAATGTTGGGGTTGCTCGCCCAGGAACTGATTCCTGCCGGTTACACGGCCGAAGCCGAACTGTTCGTCGAGGATCCGGCCGCGTCGAACCCGTTCGACACGGCAGCGGCGGTGGCCCGCACGACGGACACGCAGCGATACGTCGCCGATCAAGTGGAGATCCTCGAAACGAATGCGGTTGCAGAAGAAGCGTCGCAACTACTCGCGGCCCGCGGATTCGTGTGGAGTCCGGATGATGTCACCTCGAGCAGGACCATCACCTCGAGTCGGGATGTCAACCTGATAACAGTCACCTTCGATGCCGACAGCCCTGAGGCCGCGGCTGCCGGCGCAAACTCAATCGTCGAAGCGTATCAGAAGGTCCGGACCGCTCAGGTTGCGTCTGTTGCAAACAACGTCGTATCTCAGATCGATCAGCTCAAAGAAGCGTCCGAGCTGCGGCTCAACGAGATCCAACAAGAGATCATTGCGCTTCAGGCCCAGGATGCTGTGCGCAGCGAACTGGACGATCAATTCCAACAAGCCCTGGAAGATCTGAACCGGTTGCGCGGAGAGCTCCAGAACGCCGCTGAAGGCTCCGACCGGCAGGCTGAGCTGCGCGACCAGCTGGCCGACCTCACCGCGGACTTTTCTCGATGGGAGGTCATCAGCCGGATCGAGCAGCGAGATCCGGAACTGGTTGCGCTCCTGGCTGAACAACAGGATGCGATCGACGAAATCGCCAGTCTCAGTGGGCAGGCAAATGAGATTTTCATCGCAACCGAAAGCAATGGAATCGGCCTCACGATCTTCTCACAAGCGTTGCCTCCAGAAGACCCGTCGACCGTAGGAACCACCCGCGTGCTTGCCGCCTCTCTCATTCTTGGAATGGGCGTCGCAGCCGCACTTGCGTACTTCCTCGCATCACGGCGAAGGGCATTCGGCAGCCGGTTGCTGCCAGAGCTGGTCCTCAACGCTCCCTTGCTCGCCGAGGTTCCCAACTTCGCCCTCGAGGGCATCAAGTCGCCGCTTCCGGTCACGAGCGCCCCGACGTCGGCGTCGGCAGAGTCGTTCAGGTTTGCTGCAGCGGCTGTCGACATCCGGGCGGCAGCAGCCGGCGCTCGCAGCCTGATGATGGTGTCGGCAACCCTCGGTTCTGGCAAGACCACCACGGCAGCCAACACGGCGATCGCTGCGGCTCGCGAAGGCTTGAAGGTTCTGATCATCGATGCCGACTTCGGAAATCAAGAAGTCACACGTCTTCTGTTGGGCGATGTACAGCCCCAGTACGGCATCACTGAGGTGGTCGCCGGACACGTGACACTGGACCAGGCGATTCAGGAGGTCGTCGTCACTGACAATCGTTCGTTGTACGTTCTGTGGCGTGGGCGCCAGCCGGTGGAAGCCTCGACATTCTTCAGAAGCGAGGAAACCCAACGGTTCTTCCAGGACGTCAGGGATCAGTTCGACCTGGTCCTCATCGACGGTCCGCCGCTGCTTCAGGTGGCATACGCCAGCACGCTCGTGCGGTACGTCGACGGCGTTGCTGTCATCGTTCCCCACAACAGCCGCGTAGGAGAGCTGGAAGAGGTGGCCGATCGGCTGCATTTCATAGAAACTCCCGCAATCGGCTACATATATACCAAAGCTCCTCTTCGTGCCGAGATGACCGCTTCGGATGGTTCCATGAAGGACATCCTCGGGCTCGGATTCGAAAGCAGCGACAAGAAGGCATCCGGCCGTGGCAATAGCAACGGGTCTGGCGGTCGCAAAGATTCAACCGGGAGGGCAGAAGTCGGTGCCGACGGGTTCGGCGCCACGCCTGGAA
Source organism: Acidimicrobiia bacterium (assembly GCA_041567895.1). Taxonomy (GTDB): domain Bacteria; phylum Actinomycetota; class Acidimicrobiia; order Spongiisociales; family SHLN01; genus JABDOU01. Next base: position 11,062 of record JBFGAX010000024.1, on the reverse strand, counting down.
ATGGTCCGCGCAAGGTGCGACGTCCCCGCCAACCCGAGGGCCGAGACGCAGGCATGCCATCCGATGAACCGATTCGGGGTTCGAGCCGTCGCGGAAGAAATCCTGGTGGCGGTGGCCAGCCCGACAAATAACCCGCGGCCCCTCTCCCCTTCCAGGAGAGGTTCCTCCATCCGGCGCTAGCCGAAGAGCTTGCTCCACATCTTCGCTAGCCAGCTCTTTTTTTCGGGCCCGGGAAGCTGCGAAACCACGGTGGTCAAATGATCAGGCGGAAGATTTCCGGTCACGATGAACGTCTCTTCTGAGGACTGCCATGTGACGGTGGTCATGGAAGGACCGTACGACCTGTAGTAGCCGTCACGGCCGAAGTAGTTTGCGTCGTATACCGAATCCATCCCTGAAATGGTTGTGTCCCGCGGGAACGCGAAGACCGAGAAGCGAAACAGGCCGTCCGTGTAAAAGCGGTGAACTCCGTCCGCTTCCGCTTCGAATTCGGCACCCGTTTGATACCCCTCGAACGCCGGCAGTCGTGGCGATGCGACCTCGACCATCATGTCCGGTTCGGCCATGTCGTCCATCGGCGGCATGGGCGTCACATGCGGATCGGGGATGAACAATTGAAGCCGGAACAGCTCGCCGTCACTGAAAACTTCGGTCATGGCAAGCGCCCCGGACTCGACGTCAAATACGAAGCGAGCCCGAACCGGCTCACCCTCATACACGGTGGCTTCGATTCCGCGGTCGGTCGTTTCTATCGAAACTTCGTACCGATCCGAGAAAACCATCTCTATCGAATCCGGTGAGGCCATCGCCGTTTTGTCATCGTCGTATAGAACACCAAAACCCGCCATCGTGGCACCTTTGTTGGTTTCAGCCATCGCCATTCCCTTGCTCTGCGCAACATGTCGGATGTCGGTTACGGTCCCTTCATCAGCAAACGTGACCGACAACTGTCTCCCCGAGAACTCGGATTCATTCGCGGCACTGAACAGCTCGGCAAGTTCCGGTGACGCAGACGGTGCGATGGTCAGTGCAAGCACGAGGGTCGCGAGCATCGCGCTCATCGTGGTATTCCCTCGATCGGGACGGATATCAAAAGCACGTCGGGCTGGGCGGCACTTCCAGCGGCATGCTGGACCGCTACGCGCTCCATGGGAATATCTACGGATGGCGGCGTAGTGATAACGCCAACTGCCACGACCACCGCAACCATCGCTGCTGCAACTGGCACCAGCCAACGATATCGCGCTGACCTCTCTGTCGTGATTTCGGCTTGCGGAAGCATGTCTTCGAAGATCCCGGCCGGCGGATTCAAGAGCGGCAAGCCACGCACGGCCGCTCGCGCCTGTCTGAGCTCGTCGAATTCCTTGCGACATTCTGTACAAGAAGCCAGGTGCAGTTCGATCGCGTTCGCCTCGGTGTCGGTCAACTCACCGTCGAGATGGGCCGAGAGAAGGGTTGGATCTTCAATCATCGTTCGTACCCGGTGAGAGCCTCACGCAGCAACTTGCGTCCGCGATGTATGCGACTTCTGACCGTTCCAAGAGCGACGCCTGTAGTTGATGCAATCTCGTCGTAGCTGAGACCAACGACATCGCACAACACGACGGCCTCCCGAAAATCAACGGGGAGCCCGAGCAATGCCTGTTGTATCTCACCGTCGAGTCGTTCCCGGGCAATGACTGTGTCCGGCGGCGGGGTTGCGTCGAGCGATGTTCCATCGAAGAGCGGAACGACGGGACGTCTCTTCCGACGGCGAACATCATCGATGAACGCGTTTCGCGTGATCCGCCAGAGCCACCCTTCGAACGTACCCGGCCGATAGGACGGAAGCCCTTTACGAACGCGAAGCATGACCTCCTGACTGAGGTCAGCTGCGTCGTCGGGATTTCCAGTGAGGCGATAGGAAAAACTGTAGATCTTTGGACCATAGATTCTGGCAACGTCTTCCCACGACGGGATTCCGCCGGTTTCGTGGGCGGATTGTTCATCAACCATCGAGCCGTCCAGAAGCATCGCAAACATCACGAGCCCATGCGAGCTGTATCATGGATTTGCGGCGCTCGTGGACTGACCTCCGACAGTCAGAGATAGAACGAACCCGCGTCTGCCAAAGTTCCCGTGCCGGAACCAGAACTAGCTGTCTTCGGTGGTCGCGTCGGCCTCGGCAACCTTCTCGCCGTCTTCGTCCCTAGCACCGTCTTCGAGGCCCTTCTTGAATTCCTTGCTCGAAGCTCCAAGTGAACGAGCCAATTCGGGCAACTTTTTGGCACCGAACAGCAACAAGAGCGCTACGAGGAGAATGATCCATTCCCAGCCCTGGAAATTCATCTTCTTGACCTCCTTGGTCTGCGAACGAGTTTACCGACGGAACTATCTAAACCCCCGTGATACCGTCCACGAACTCTTGCAGGCGCTCGCGCGAAATGAAGCGAATACGCTTTTCTCGCTTCTCACGCTCGTAGACGCCGAACGGAGCGAACTTGTCTGTGACATAAAGACCGTTTCCGGTTTTGGAGTTCATGAACGACATCACAAATCGGGCCATCTCAGATTCATCGATCTCCGGGTAACCGCTCTCGTCGTACGGGTCGACCACCAGGTAGGTGCTAGACGCTCCCCTGGTCACTTGATAGGTGTTGTCGCCCGTGTCGTTCACGATATAGCCGGCAGCACGCAAAACTCCGATCACGATGTCGCCCGCCGAAGCCTCTTCCGGAACGATGCCCTGGCCTCGCAACTGTGCGAACCAGGGTTCGGGCATCGTGACCGCGGCGCCGGCAGGAAACATGGTTTCGCGGCTCCCGCTGTCGGCCGAGAGCTTTGGCGCTCGAGACGGCGCCTCGAAATGAGCACTCAACGGATCAAACTCGGGATCCATCGGAGAGGCCTTGCGGGTGTCGGACGTGGGAGCGGCACCGGCCTTGCCGGCGGTACCCGGCGTGCCCAATGAGCCTTCTGGGCTATCGACGCCTGGCGGAACCCCCGGTTTGCTTCGCATCAAGTAAAAAACCACGGCTGCGACAACCAGCACCAACAGCACCAGCCACGCAATATCGGTTCCGCTCATCGTCTCAGCCTCCTTGGTCGGCGAATCCGATCGCTATCTGACCCGCCCATAGATCTCCGTTGGACCCTCGTTGCGCATGTGAGTGCTGCAGGGTTTGAGGGCCTGAGGTTGAGGCTAACCGGTTTGACGAGCGGTGATGGCGCGTTGACGGCGGATGCGGCGTCGTTCACGCTCGCTCATCCCACCCCAGATACCAAATCGCTCTCCCTTGGTTATCGCGAATTCGAGGCAATCGTCCTTGACGGCGCAGGCTCCGCAAATGGCTTTGGCCTTGCGCGTGGAGGCTCCCCGCTCCGGAAAAAACAGATCTTGATCCGCCCCACGGCAATTGGCCATCTCCTGCCAGGCAAGGTCTTGCGTGAAAATGTCTTCGAACAGGGTGGTATCCACAGGTCCCTCGTTCTCCCTCTCAGTGGTTGGTCCTTTTCGCAAACGGCTGCGACGCTCGATTCGGCTTGTCCCTCAATGACTGGTTGTGGCGGGAGTGCTGCACATTCAGGACTCCCAACATTCTGGTTCGGTCGCGTTCCGTTCTCGTGTCTTGTCTCGTATTTCGCTCGTGAGTGCAGGTCATGGTCCGGCCGCGGTTCGGTTGCGAATCGTCGGCCGGGGAGTTTCATGACGCTTCGACCGATCCGGGGTGACCGATACGACAAGCGTGTAATTACATTTCTGTAATTCAAGTGTGAGCGCGCGCGCGTGTCAAACTGGAGCCGTGAATTGTTTCCCGCTCTGGAGGTAGGCTGCGGGCGTCAATCCAGAAGAAGGCCCAAAGCGTGACCCAGATCCGACCAAAAGCCGACTCCGGAGAATTGCCGAGTCCGGGGTCCTTTCTACTGTCCTTTTACAGGTCTCAGGTAGGCCGCAAGTGGGTGATGGCGCTATCAGGCGTTGCGATCGTCGGTTTCGTGTTCTTTCACATGCTCGGCAACCTCCATCTCTACGAACCAGCCGGTCCCGATGGTGTCGCCAGAATCGATGAATACGCAGAGGGTTTGCGAGCAATCGGAGAACCGATCATCCCCCGCAGTGGCCTCCTCTGGGTGGCCCGCCTCGGGCTCCTCGCAGCGTTCCTTGTCCATATCCACGCCGGGTACAGCCTGTGGTGGAAGAGCAGAAAGAGCCGCCCTGTCGCTTACGAGGCCGATCGGACATGGGTCACGGCCACGTTCGCCTCTCGCAACATGGTGATCACAGGCACCATCGTGCTTCTGTTCGTCATCTACCACCTCGCCCACCTCACATGGGGCACTGTGCACTCCGATTTCATTCCCGGCGAGGTGCGCCACAATGTCGTTACCGGGCTCGCCAATCCGATCGTCGCCGGCTGGTACATCATCGCAAACCTCGCTTTGGGTCTGCACGTTCTTCACGGCATATGGAGCATGTTCCAGAGCCTGGGATCGACCAGCCCACGGCTGGCAGCTCTTCGTACCGGGCTCGCCACGGGCATCACTGGACTCATCGTCCTGGGGAACCTCAGCTTTCCCGTCCTGATACTGACCGGAATCGTGAATTGATGCTGCGGTCTCGGATTCCTCCAGGACCCCTCGCCGACAAATGGGACAACCACAAGTTCAGCATTGATCTCGTCAATCCTGCGAATAAGAGGAAATTCGACATCATCGTCGTAGGCACCGGCCTGGCAGGCGCCAGCGCTGCTGCCACACTCGGAGAACTCGGTTACAACGTCAAGGCATTCACGTTCCATGATTCGCCTCGCCGGGCGCACAGCATTGCCGCTCAAGGAGGCATCAATGCGGCGAAGAACTACCCCAATGACGGTGACAGCATTTTTCGATTGTTCTACGACACGATCAAAGGCGGCGACTACCGCTCACGGGAAGCCAACGTCTACCGATTGGCTCAGGTATCCAACGAGATCATCGATCAGTGCACCGCCCAGGGTGTTCCGTTTGCTCGCGAGTATGGCGGCCAGCTCGCAAACCGATCGTTTGGTGGCGCTCAGGTTTCGCGGACTTTTTACGCGAGAGGACAAACCGGCCAACAGCTCTTGCTTGGCTCCTACCAGGCGTTAGCCCGGCAGATTTCGCTCGGAAACGTCGAGATCCATACCCGTACCGAAATGCTGGACGTCGTGATCCACGAAGGGAGAGCGGTTGGCATCGTCACGCGCAATCTGCTGACCGGTGCAATCGATGCCCATAGCGCCCACGCAGTCGTTCTGGCGACCGGTGGATACGGAAACGTCTACTACCTCTCAACAAACGCCATGAACAGCAACGTGACTGCGGCGTGGAGGGCGCATCGCCGGGGTGCGTTCTTCGCTAATCCCTGCTTTACGCAGATCCATCCGACCTGCATTCCGTCTTCTGATGAGTTTCAGTCGAAGCTGACGCTCATGTCCGAGTCGCTTCGCAACGACGGCCGGATCTGGGTGCCTGCCAAACCCGGTGACGATCGGCCGGCGTCAAAAATACCCGAAGCGGAGCGTGATTATTACCTGGAACGTAAGTATCCGGCCTTCGGCAATCTCGTGCCACGCGACGTTGCGTCGCGCAATGCCAAGATCCAAATCGACAGAGAAAAGGGGGTTGGCCCCCTCAAGAACGGCGTGTACCTGGACTTCGCCGATGCAATCGGGCGCCTGGGCAAAGACACGATCGAGGAACGCTACGGCAATCTCTTCGATATCTACCACCGGATCACGGACGAAAACCCCTATGAGATGCCGATGCGCATCTACCCGGCAGTCCATTACACGATGGGCGGTTTGTGGGTCGATTACAACCTCATGACGAACGTGCCTGGCCTGTACGCACTCGGTGAGGCCAATTTCTCGGATCACGGAGCCAATCGCCTCGGAGCGTCTGCCCTCATGCAAGGTTTGGCGGACGGGTATTTTGTCCTTCCCTACACAATTGGCGACTACCTCGCAGAAAGCCTCGGCGACCCTCCCCTGCCTACTGATAGCCCGGCGTTCGTTGAAACCCGGGCTGAGGTCGAGGACCGCATATCGCATCTCATGGGTATCAACGGAAGTCGGACAGTCGATTACTTCCACCGTGAACTGGGAAAGATCATGTGGGATCAGTGCGGCATGGCCCGAAACGAATCAGGACTCGAGAAGGCTCTCAGCGAGATCCCGGCTCTCAAGGCCGAGTTCTACAACGATGTCCGGGTGCCCGGTCGAGCCGACGGACTCAATCAATCGCTCGAGAAGGCCGGGCGGGTGGCCGACTTCTTCGAGCTCGGCGAATTGATGTGCCGCGATGCGCTCAATCGCCGTGAAAGTGCGGGCGGGCACTTCAGGGAGGAATCACAAACGGAAGAGGGTGAGGCACTTCGCGACGACGAGGAGTTTTCGTACGTCGCTGCCTGGGAATTCACCGACTCCGATCCGATTCTGCACAAGGAGCAGCTGGAATTCGAGAACGTTCAGCTGTCTCAGAGGAGCTACAAGTGAAGGTCAACCTTCTGGTGTGGCGCCAGGCCGGACCCGAAGCCGAGGGCGGCTTTGAGACCTACCAGGCCGAAGAGGTGTCAGAGGAGATGTCGTTTCTCGAGATGCTCGACATGGTCAACGAAGAACTCATTGAGAGCGGCGCGCTTCCGATCACGTTCGACCACGACTGCCGGGAGGGGATCTGCGGTTCTTGTGGCTTGATGATCAACGGACAGGCACATGGACCCCAGCTCGGAACGGCAACGTGCCAGTTGCATATGCGGAGTTTCTCAGACGGTGACACCATCATCATCGAACCATGGCGGTCGAACGGATTTCCGGTGATTCAGGATCTCGCCGTCGATCGTTCCGCATTCGACCGGATCATCGAAGCCGGCGGATACATCAGCGTCGCCACCGGTAGCGCTCCCGACGCGAACCTCACGCTTGTTCCCAAGCTCGCGGCGGATGCCGCAATGGATGCAGCAGCCTGCATCGGTTGCGGCGCCTGTGTGGCCGCATGCCCGAATGGCGCAGCGCAGCTGTTCACAGGAGCAAAGCTCAGCCACCTCAATCTCCTTCCACAGGGGCAGGCAGAACGTTGGAGGCGAACCGAACACATGGTCGACGTCATGGATGAGTTCTTCGGATCGTGCTCGAATATGGGTGAGTGCACAACCGCGTGTCCCAAGGGCATCCCACTCGAGGTGATTGCAGAGATGAATCGCGACTACGTCAAGGCTCAGTTCATCAATCGCAAACTCACAGCCCAGGACTGAGCGCCGCTACTCTTGCGCCTGGTCGACGTCACGAAAGGATGTCCATGACAGCACAATTTCTTTCCGATGAGTGGTTCGAGGCCGCCAACACGGCACTGGCTGCCGACGATGGTTTCCAATCCGCCGCCACCGGAACCGAATTGGTTCTGCAGTTCAACGTGACAGATGGCCCGCAGGGCGAGCAGCACTACACGTTGATGCTCGACGGCGAGGGCGGATCTGTTGCATCAGGCACCCATGATGATCCTGATGCGACCATCACCAACAACTACGACACCGCCGTGGCGATCTCGAAGGGCGACCTCAACGTTCAAACCGCCTTCATAACCGGCAAAGTCAAAGTCGACGGAAACATGGCCAAGATCATGATGAACGTAGGCGCGTTGAATGCCTTTGCCTCTGCCCTCAGCGACCTCGACGCCTCTTACTAGGCGGCCCCACCACGGCTGTCTCCTTTCATCGAGACCCAGAGACCCGCAGCGGTCTCAACGTCAAATGAGGCCGAGCTCGGCAACCGTGTCGCGCTCAGAAACGAGTTCTCCCACAGATGCTTCGATGCGTTCCCTGCTGAAGTCATTGATGTCGAGACCCTGGACAATCGCATAGGAACCATCGGAGGTTCGGCACGGAAACGACGAAATCACTCCGTCGGCGACGCCGTAGCTGCCGTCGGACGGTACCGCCATGCTGACCCAGTCACCGTCGGGGGTTCCCGTCATCCAATCTCGAACGTGATCGATGGCCGCATTGGCGGCCGAAGCTGCACTCGAAGCTCCCCGCGCCTTGATGATCGCTGCTCCTCGTTTCTGGACGGTAGGAATGAACTCGTTCACCAGCCAGGCTTCGTCATCGATTGCCGCAGCAGCCGGTTCACCGCTTATCTCGGCGTGAAAGATGTCCGGATACTGAGTCGCTGAATGATTGCCCCAGATCGTCATGTTTGTCACGCCATGAACTGCGGCGCCGGTCTTGACGGCGAGCTGGCTCAGGGCCCGGTTGTGGTCGAGTCGAGTCATGGCGGTAAAACGAGACGGCTCGATATCGGGGGCAGCGCTCATTGCGATGAGAGCATTCGTGTTTGCCGGATTCCCCACAACGAGGACCTTGATATCGTCTGCAGCGTTGTCGTTGATGGCTTTGCCCTGTGGCCCGAAGATCCCGCCATTGGCTTCGAGAAGATCACTCCTCTCCATACCTTCCCGGCGAGGCATGGCGCCTACCAGGAGTGCAACATTGGCGTCGCCGAAACCGACCTCTGCCTCGTCCGTCACCACCGTGCCCGCCAGGAGAGGAAAGGCGCAGTCCTCGAGTTCCATGACGACACCCTTCAATGACTCCAGTGCCGGAGTGATCTCGAGCATCTGCAAGATGACCGGTTGGTCAGGCCCGAGCATCTCCCCTGCTGCAATCCGAAACAGAAGGCTGTATCCGATTTGGCCCGCAGCGCCAGTGACGGCAACACGCACGGGTGGTTTCACAATTGCTACCTCGCTATCTACATTCGATCAATCATTGCGTCGGCGAATCCTGATGTCTTGACTTCGGTCGGATCATCCATCAATCGGGCGAAGTCGTACGTCACCACCTTGTCTGCGATGGTCTTTTCCAGTGATTCGATGATCAGATCAGCCGCTTCGACCCACCCCATGTGCCTGAGCATGAGCTCGCCGGACAGAATGACGGATCCGGGATTCACTTTGTCCTGGCCCGCATATTTCGGTGCCGTTCCGTGTGTCGCCTCGAATACGGCGATTCCGGTCTGGTAGTTGATGTTTCCGCCTGGTGCGATGCCGATCCCGCCCACCTGGGCGGCGAGCGCATCGGAGATGTAGTCGCCGTTGAGGTTCATCGTCGCTACGACGTCATACTCACCGGGACGGGTGAGAATTTGCTGGAGAAAGGCGTCGGCGATCACGTCTTTGACGAGCAGCCTGTCACCGGGCTGACCTCCACAATCTTCCCAGGCGACAGCCCGGTCCGAGTATTCCTCCCGCACGACTTCATAGCCCCAGGTACGGAAGGCTCCTTCCGTGAACTTCATGATGTTGCCCTTGTGCACCAGCGTGACGTTCCGGCGATTGTTCTTGAGGGCGTAATCGAGCGCCGCCCGCACCAGGCGTTTGGAGCCGAATTCGGAGATCGGCTTGATTCCGATGCCGCTATCTGCGCGTATGTCCCAATCGAATGCATCTTTGAGCATGTGAAGCAGCTGAACAGCCTCCGGGCTCGATTCTTCGACCTCGAGTCCGGCGTAGACATCTTCTGTGTTCTCGCGAAAGATGACCATGTCGATTGCGGCCGGGTCGACTACCGGTGATGGAACACCGGTGAACCAGCGCACGGGCCGCAGACAGGTGTACAGGTCGAGTATCTGTCGAATCGCGACGTTCAAACTTCTGATGCCACCCCCCACCGGGGTTGTCAGCGGCCCTTTGATCGATACGAGATACTCCTCAAACGCGGCAACTGTCTCGTCTGGCAGCCACTCGCCCGAGGCGTTGAAGGCTTTCTCCCCGGCCATCACCTCCATCCATTCGATCTGGCGGGAGCCACCGTAGGCCTTTTCGACGGAAGCGTCGAAGACCCTTACTGCCGCCCGCCAGATATCTGGCCCAATGCCGTCTCCCTCAATGAAAGGAATGATCGGACGGTCGGGCACCTGTAACTCGCCATCCTGCAGCGTCATCTTCTCGCCCATGTTCGACTCCTTCCTCGGCTCAGGCCAACCGTGATTCGGCCAGGGTCACCGTATTCACGAGAAGGCTCGCTACGGTCATCGGTCCGACGCCTCCCGGAACCGGAGTTATCGCCCCTGCTACTTCTGAGACCTCATCGTAGGCAACATCGCCGACCAAGCCTTCGGAGGTTCGATTGATGCCGACGTCGATCACTGTCGCCCCGGGCTTGACCATGTCTTTCGTTATGAACTCGGGTCGACCAACGGCCGCTACGACGATATCGGCAGAAGAAGTCAGTTCCGCCATGTCTTTTGTCCTCGAGTGGGCCTGAATGACAGTGCAATCAACGCCCTTGCTTCCGAGCAAGATGCCGAGCGGTCGGCCGACAAGAAACGATCGCCCTACGACAACCGCTGTCTTTCCCGCTGTTTCGATCTCATAGTGATCCAGGAGGCGCATGATGCCGTACGGCGTCGCAGGAATAGCGAGAGGACGCTCGAGCATCACGAGGCCGAGATTGTACGGGTGGAGGCCATCGGCATCCTTTTTCGGATCGATCGCTTCCACAGCTGCGTTACCGTCCAAAGCCCCGGGGAGCGGCAACTGGACAATCATGCCGTCGATATTTGAATCTACGTTCAAACTCTCGATCTGGCCTATCACATCGTCCTGACTGACGTCGGCAGTCATCTCGACGTCGTAGGAATACATCCCCACCTCAGCGGCTGCCCGATGCTTGCTGCGAACGTAGACCTGAGAGGCTTCGTCCTCACCGACGAGCAGGGTGGCAAGTCCGACACGCTTTCCTTGCTCTCCCAAAGCTGCGACCCGTTCGGCCACTTGCTCGCGTACAAGTGCAGCTACGGCCTTGCCGTCAATGATCGTCAAAACTCACACCTTTCAATGGAGAAAATGCCTACGCTCGGTGAAGAACAAGGCTAAGCCATGTTCGACCGCGGCGTTGATCACCTCATCATCGTTGCGGGAACCACCTGGCTCGACAACGGCCGCGACGCCGGCCTCAGCGAGCGCGTCGAGTCCATCTCGAAAGGGGAAGAAGGCGTCGCTTGCCGCAACGGCGCCTCGGGACCGCTCACCGGCGATCGACAACGCCCTTTGAACAGCACCGATC
>JBFGAX010000023.1:0-38214 GCA_041567895.1 Acidimicrobiia bacterium | reverse complement strand
TTTCGACGGCACGACGGCGGGCGCTTTTGAAGTTGCGATCGTCGAAATCGTTGCCGAGCGTGGTCTGGGAGAACGGGTCGTGGTGCAATCCTTTGACCATCGGTCTCTATGGGCGATTCAGTCGGTGGATCCTTCGATTCGTCTCGCCGCCCTCACCACACGGCAGGCACCAGACCTGGCCGAATATGCACGCAGAGGCGCAAGTATCTGGTCCCCCAATCAGGCCGACGTGACGGCAGAACGCATCGATGAAGCTCACGATCTCGGTTTATTGGTCATTCCGTGGACTATCAATGAGGTCGACGATATGAAGAACCTCATCGAACTCGGCGTAGACGGTCTCATCACCGATCGGCCCGATCTCGCCCTCTCGCTGTGAAACACAGCGCGGTGATGTTGATAATCGTCGGCCTGATTCTCGCGGCATGCAGGTCCTCGACGACCACAGAGCCTGCGGCCACCGGCGGCCTCGAGGAACCACTCCCCAATGCCGGCCTGGAACTCGCTGTTGAAGTGGTGGCAGATGGATTGGTGAATCCGCTTGGACTAGCCGCGCTGCCGGACGGCCGAATCCTGATTGCGGAAGAGGGCTCTGGCGAGGACGACTTGAGCGCCGGTGTGAGCATGCTTATGCCAGACGGTTCGATCGGACGAGTGATATCGGGGCTTCCCAGCGGTCGTGACTCGGGAGACCTGTCGGGCGTTCCGCTCGTCGGGGTCTCGCCGGATGGGACGACGGCATACACGGCACATTTCGGCTCGGGACGGCTTCTCACGGTGCGGGTCGGCAGGTTGTCGATCGACGCACCGTTGGGACCCGACGACCTGTCCTCTGCCATGCAACCTCTCAACAGCGTTACGCTCACAAATCCGTTCGATATCACGTTCGACACAGCAGGGATCCCGGTTGTGAGCGATGCGAGCCAAAACGGCGTAGCAACGGAAACCGACATGGGAAGAACCCGGTTCTTCCATCGCTTCGATCGTCTCGAAGATCCCGGAAATCCTGATCTGTCAATCGACCCTGTTCCAACCGGTATAACGCGACTCGATAGTGAGTACCTGGTCACCCTGACCGGCGGGTGCCCGTATCCGCCCGGGTCGGGTCGGCTGGTAGCGGTCGATGATCAACGAAATCAGCGAACGGTGGTTGAAGGCTTGTCTATGCCTATCGACGTCGCCGTCGACGACGATGGAGCCATCTGGATGCTCGAGTTTGCTCGCTTCGAGGAGGATGCATCATGCTTCAGCGGAACCGGATACCTGCCGGGCACGGGCCGCATCAGTCGATTGTTGCCCACAGGCGAACGCGAGATTGTTCTGGAGGGCCTCGACTTTCCCGGATCGATGCTGATAGTTGACAACGTGATGTGGGTGTCGGAAGTGTTTTCCGGTCGGCTCTTGAGAATCTCCCAACCGGGCGTGGGCAGTGCTGTCGAGGAAGAATCGGCCCCGTCTCAGCAGTTCATAGACGCCACAGCTGACTCCGGCATTCAGTTTCGCCACGGAGCTTTTCCAGAGAAGATCACTGACGATCCCGCCGCCATGATGGGGGCTGGACTGTGTTGGATCGACTATGACAATGACGGCTGGCTCGATCTCTATCTCATGAATTCGCACGCGCCCGGCGACGTTACCTACTGGCAGTCGAACGGCGGCCTCCCCACCAATGTTTTCTACCGCAACAACCGTGGCAGCTTTGAAGATGTGAGCGAAGAAACAGCTACCGCTCTGACGATGGTTGGCAACGGGTGCCTGGCAGCTGATCTCGACAACGACGGATGGACGGATCTCTATCTGACGGCCGACGGCCCGGACGTCGTGCTGCGCAACGGGGGCGATGGCCGATTTGTGGATGTGTCGAACGAAACCGGAGTCGATGCCCCGGAATGGAACACCGCGGCGGTGGCCGGCGATCTCAACGGGGATGGCTTGCCGGAACTGTTCGTGGGCAGCTACATCGACCTCGGTCGCAAAATAGCCAAGCCCAGCGGTGCGTTCCCTCAGGACTTCGTGGGGATCCCTGATCGTCTCTATCTCAACCAAAGCCGGGATGGCGAGATCCGGTTCACCGACATCGGTGCCGGCGCCGGTCTCGCCCACGCCGAACGTGCTCTCGGTGCCCTGTTCAGCGACGTGGATCGCGACGGCGATCTCGATCTCTATATCGCGAACGACGGTCAGGCCAATCGCCTCTACGAGAACGTACCCGGAGATCAGTTCGGTTTCGCGCTCGTCGATGTGACCGCGGAGGCCGGGGTAGGCGACACCGGATCCGGCATGGGAGTGGCGGGTGGTGACTATGACGGAGACGGGGCGTTTGACCTCTTCGTCACCAACTGGGAGGCAGAACTCAACGCCCTCTACCACAATTCAGGCGATCTGGAATTCCTGTATGCGACACACCGCATCGGAATAGCGGGACTGGGCAACAACAAAACGGCCTGGGGTGCCACGTGGGCAGACATCGATCTCGACACCGACCTGGATCTCCTGGTTGCCCACGGACGGGTTCCCGTAACCGATCTCGAGTCGGATCCTGAGCTGATGCGGTTCTACGCGAATCTGGGATCAGAAGGTTCTCCTGGCCAATTTCGGGACCACACGAGCCAATCAGGTCTGGGAAACATAGGGCCCCTGCTCGCACGGGGCAGCGCTGTAGCCGACTTCGACAACGACGGCGATCTGGACATCGCCGTGAACACCATCGCTGGTTCGGCGCGGCTCATCCGCAATGAAACGTCCGGTAGGTGGCTCGAAGTGGCCGGCCTCCCCCCGGGTTCGGTAGTCACTGTCACGTTGCCCGATGGCACCGCACTCATGAGGGAACGCCATGTCGGCAGCAGCTATCTCGCGACCGAAGACCCGCGTCTCCATTTCGGACTCGGAGACCATGATCAGGTCACGGTCCACGTGGTGTTTCCTGATCAGACATCCGTCGTCATCGAACGGGTAGATGCCAATCAGGTTCTCATACCTGAGCGACCCTGATCGTTGACGTGCGCGTCATGCGCGCGCCGCAGATCGGTAGCCGATCACCCCTCCGACGACCGAGCCCACGACCGGCAAGATGATGGTCGGCGCGCTGAGAAGGAGTGCAATTGCCGCCCCGCCCACTGCTCCGGCCACAGCGCCGACTTTCACGCCCACGATGCGGTCGTGTGGCGGATGACCTGGTTCGTGAGTACCGCTGTTCATACTCCGTATTGTCACAAGCCCGGCGAACTTCAACCAGTGCTGAAAGACATCTAATCGGCGTGCGAAGCGAACGCGCTGGCGGATACGGATCAAAACCGCCATCATCTCCTTCTACCCGGGAGGTGTGTTGTGGCCGATCTCAAAGGAATGTTGACGCTGGAGGCTCTTGGAGCCCTGGTGGCGGCAGGAGATATCGACACCGTCGTACTCGGCTTCACCGACCACTACGGACGTATGCACGGGAAACGATTCGACGCAGAGTTCTTTGTCGAGGAATCTCACGAGTCGGGCACTCACGGATGCGACTACCTGCTCACGGTTGACATGGAAATGGAACCGGTGCCCGGATACCAGTACGCAAACTGGGAGCTTGGCTACGGCGATTTTCACATGGTCCCGGACCTGTCGACCTTACGGCTGGCGACCTGGCTGGACAATACTGCGCTGGTTCTCTGCGATTTGCACGGAGCAAAAGACCACACGTTTGTTGACGTTGCCCCCCGCTCGATCCTTCGACGTCAGCTCGAGGCCGCTAGGGATTTGGGTTACAAAGCTGCTGGTGCGTCAGAGCTCGAGTACTACCTCTTTGAGGATTCATACCGCCAGGCAGCCCAAAGCCGGTATCAGGATTTGACCCCTGCCGGGTGGTACATCGAGGACTACCACCTGCTGCAGGGGATGCGCGAGGAGTTCTACACCCGTCAGGCGCGTCGCCATCTTGCGAGCTCTGGGATCCCGGTCGAGAATTCGAAAGGTGAATGGGGCCGTGGACAACACGAACTCAACATCCGTTACTCCGATGTGCTGACCATGGCCGACCGTCACGCAATCATGAAGCTGGCGATGAAAGAGATTGCAGAAGGTCTCGGCGTGAGCGTCACGTTCATGGCAAAACCGCATATCGACGAAGCGGGTTCGAGCTGCCATATTCATCTTTCGCTATGGGAGGACGATGAGCCGGTGTTTCCAGGTGAGCACCTACTCGGAGCCCTGGAGGTCTCGGACGAATTCCGGTGGTTTCTGGGTGGTTGGATGGCACACGCGGCCGAGTTCACCGCGTTCTTTGCCCCGACCGTCAATTCTTACAAGCGATATCAGGATGGCTCGTGGGCACCTACCCGTATCGCCTGGAGCTATGACAACCGGACAGCCGGCTTTCGCGTTGTTGGCCAGGGTCCCAGCCTGCGGATCGAATGTCGCATACCGGGAGCCGACGTCAATCCGTACCTGGCATACGCGGCCGTCCTGGCATCGGGGCTTGATGGTATTCGCAACCGGATCGAACCGCCCGATATGTTCGCAGGCGACGTCTATCAAGCCGAAGAGCTCCCCCGGGTTCCGCGGACGTTGCGGGATGCCACAGATCTTTTTGAGAGCAGTGTCTTCGTGACCGAGGCGCTCGGTGCCGACGTCCAGACTCACTACACCCACTTTTTTCGGGTGGAACAACACGCCTACGACAATTCGGTGACCGACTGGGAAAGGTGGCGTTACTTCGAGCGAATCTGACGACTCAAACGAACCAGGGTTCGCCAGCTACCAACCGCCAACGCATGCATCGCTAGCTTGGTTCGATGCAAGAGTATTCGCCGTGAGTACAGGCGCTACCGGAATACCCATCGTCTTCGCGTCCCTCTCGCTCGTCGCCATCTCGCTGTTTCTAGCCTGGAGGATCGGCCTGAACATCTCCCGAGATGTGGTCGTTGCCGGCGCCCGGGCAACGGTTCAATTGCTGGGCGTCGGTATCTTGTTCGCGTTCATATTCCAATCGACGAATGCAATCTGGCTGGCCTGGCTCTGGGTGGCAGCAATGGTGATCATCGCGACCGCGGTGGTCAGTCGAAGAGCTGAGCTGCCCGTAGATCGGCTCCTGATCGTCACCGGCGTGGCCATACTGTCCACAGCGGCGATCAGCATCGCCGTCACGTTTGGCTTCGGCGTGTTCGCCTACGAGCCTGTGGCTCTCGTGGTCGTTGCAGGCATCACAATCGGCAACGCCGTGCCCTCCGCGGTTCTGGCCGTCGACCAGTCGATCAACCTCAGTCGGGACCGCGCTGGAGACCTCGAGGCGGCCCTTGCCCTCGGCTTCGACCGCAGACAGGTCGTTCGGTTCATGAGCCAACGCGCCGCCAGATCCGCTCTGATCCCGCAAGTGGAGCGTACAAAGGTCGTGGGACTCATCGCGCTCCCGGGTGCGATGACAGGCCTGCTTCTGGCAGGCGTTGAGCCGGTAGAAGCCGTGTCGATTCAGCTCCTCGTGATGTTTCTCGTGCTCGGTACCGCCGCCGTGTGTGTGGTCGCACTGGTCACCGCAGTCACCGCTGCCAGCGTCACCCCTGATCTACGCATTAGCGATTGGGTCGTAATTCGCAACTGATCAAACGACGGCTGCCTCGCGCACGTAGGCCGTTCGTAACCGCATCCAGGCCGATGCCATGAGTAAGGCGCTGAAGACGGCGAATCCGATGAAGAGGGCCTCAGGTCCGCCCCATCCGTACACGAAGGGACCCAATCCAGCCGTGAGCGTTGCGCCGACGAGACCTGCCGCTTCCAGCAATGCGCGTCCCACCGCAGCTCTCGCCGCTCCCGTTACCTCCAGCAGGATGACCTCGATTGCAAGGAATGCAAAGGATTCGCCGATGGTCTCGACCACACCGGCAGCCGTCACGAGCACGACCGATCCAAGGGTCCCAAACAGCGCAATGGCGGGGACAATGACCAGAAACGAGGGCAATAACACCCTGGCGCCGCCGACCCGCTCGGCAAGTGCACCGGCACGGGTCGGGAGAATGAGAAGCGGCAGGCCGATGATCAGGAGGGCTCCTGCCGTGGCATCGGTCGACGCCCCGAGGTCGGTGAAGTACCGGTCGACTGTTGCGTCGAACACGCCGATGAAGCCGAACAGGGCGATCTGAGAAAGCACCGCAGCCTGGACGCGTGGTCGACGGATCAGATCGGCCAGATCGCTGTAGTCGACCGGCGCAGTTGCGACATCTGCCTTGGAGATTGCGATGATCGCGGGTATTCCGAGGATGGCAAGAACGGCTGCCACTACCCAGAAGGGCGTTTCGAACGAGACGCGCCCCAGGAGAGCGCCTATCGGCGGGCCCGTGATGAAACCGGCCACCCCGGTAGAGAGCAGCGTGCCGAGCTTCGCTCCCGCGCCTTCCGTATCGAGTCCGATGATGGCCTTACGGCCGGCGACTCCATACAGACCAAGGCCGACGCCGACAAAGCCTCTTGTCAGAGCGAGCGTCCAGGTTTGGGTCGCAAAAATGAATCCGAGCGTGCCTACCACTCCTGCCCCCACGGCAATTGCGGCGAGGACCCCTATGTGACCGCGATCAGCGATAGGGGCCAGCAGCAACTGGGCAACCAGCGCAGCGAGAAAGCCCATCGCTGCCACGACACCCAGCTCCCAGGTTTCCAGTCCATGGCGCTCCTGTAGATCGGCCAAAAAGACGAAGACAAGTCCGATGGACGTTGCCATCACGAAATTCACCGCGTAGATGAGCCGGGTCGACATCTGCGCGAGGCTACAGCCGGGGATTTAGTTTGCGCGCATCATGCGAAAACGACGCGCGCTCCGGGTATGGGAAACAGAACCCTGATTGGCAAGTCCGTCAGTTCAAGTGGAAACCGCCATCGGTGTGGGTCCCCTATCGGGCCTGAGATCGGAACGTTCATGTGACCTGATAGACGCGTGCTTCACCCGGTTGCAGGTTCTCGATCATGTGAAAGTGCCCGTTGTGGACGACGGTGCGATCAAGCTTTTCCGTACCCCCGTGGGTCGAGAACACCTCGGACAGCACCACATTGGCCTCGAGTGCTGGAACTCCGAAGAAACCGGAATCATGGTCGAGGTCGGCATTGGTGGCGATGACATATCTGGGGTTTTCCTGGGTCCAGACTGCGGTGCCCCGGAGGGTCGTGGCATCCGGTGGCACAAGCCACCGCGTGGTTGATCCAGCAATCTGAGGGAGGATCGACTCTGCAAAAAGGCGTATGGCGGTGAGGGTTTCGAAGAGTTCGTCGTTCTCGCCCCAGATATAGGTGTTGTTGCGTCGGGCTTTGGAGGGGTAAACATTGTTGTCGCCCCGCTCACGAAACACGAAAAGCTTGGTGTATCGCTCGTTTTCGGCTGGCGCGTTGTGAACGTCTCGTATTTCGAATCCGAGGGCCGTGTAGCTCGGCATGTCCGTGAGCAGCAATGCCGTCAGGTACCGGAGCTCACTGCCCGCCCGGTAGTACGCGTCAAAACGGGGATCGTCTTTGTCGGCTGTCATCACGCCATACGCGGGAGCGCACTCCCTCGTAGCGAGGTCATCGAGATACCGACGGAACCTGCGCAGGTATTCGTTGTCACCGACGACTGTGGATTGAAGATCGCCGAGCGTAGCGTCTGCGAGCGAAGCGTCGAGGTGATCAAGCTCCTCACCGTACTGAAAGACGTCGCGTGCGGGGAGAAAGCTCTCGGCGAAGTATCCAAACGATGGCCTGCTCGCCTGTACCTTCTCCTTTACCGCTCTGAGGATGTCGTAGTACCCGCCATCAACATCGGCTGGCACACCATCGGGTCGCATCTGCACGTGCGACATGTCGCCACGCATGAAATCGAAATTGCCTGCCACGGCCGCCTGCGCGTAATGATCGACTACGTAGTCCCACGTTTGTACGCGGGGGCGCTTGAAGTCGATCTCCCAGCGAGCATTCTCGTCGATCCGCTCGTATAGCTTGTATCTGGCCAGCGGAGTAAAAACTCGCGACATGAATTGCGGCTCGTCCATGACGTAGTCGTACCAGAGCATGCCGTGTTCGTCACGAATTGGCGGGCTGTCAGCAACGTGGATTCCTCGATACGGAACTCCCATCGTGGCTGGTACCGGTTCATACCCGAACCACTTGAGTCGCTCGATGAGGCTCAGTCGGCGGGCATTGCGGCCACTGCGGTCGTCTGGGCTGCCGAACAGCAACTGTGTCCGGTCGGGTTCCGCCAGGTCGAACAAACGATCTGTATCGCCCGGCAACGTCGCACTCTTCGACGGTACGGCCGGCCCCGATTCCACCAACCACTGATATATGAGTTCTGAAACTGCCCGTTCCACACCATCCGAATGATCTGTGATGCGACCGTTGCGCACTTGCATCCACTCGAACAGTGAGGGTTGTCCGAGCGCCATTTCGCTGTACCGATCCGTATGAGGGATCACATCCATGCCCACCGTTCTGCCCATGACGTGTATCAAGTTGGTTGTGGCGCGTAACTGACGCTCGGGGGTCGTCAGGTGGGATGCGAATGCTGCCATCTCCTCTGAGAGGAACTCGGTGTTCAGGTTCCAGCTCGCAGGCCCGTACAAACTCTCGGCCACGCCTGGTTCCCAAAGAGGTAGCAGATGCACAGAGTCGAAGGCTGACGGGACGGTCAGCAGATATTTGATGAGCCCGGCAAAGGACCCCACTGTCCGCAGGTTGACCCCAACCATGTTTGTTCGACGCATCCAGCTCGAATCGGGATGAGCTGCCACCCGGGAACGAATCGAGCGCGAAAGACCCGACCCGGGAACCCTGGGGTCTGTTGCCTCCTGTGACATCGCCGTATCAACCGCCGGCCCATACCTCGACCTCAACGCATCGATGACGGCTGAAAATCTGAGGTCGAGAGCGTCCTGGGGCCGCATACCGGTGATGAAGGAGGTGGTTCGCTCCGCGTACGCAACAATGGCGTCTTCGTCCATTTTCGATGGGTCCACGAAAACAAATCTATTGCATGGTCTGCTCCGTTTTCGCAGAACCATCGAGGAGGAACGGTTCCCTGGCTAGCCTCCGGTGATGGCTGACGGGCACTTGATAACCTCCGATGGGCCGGTCGAGCCGCCATCTCGGGCGCTGGTTGTCGTGGCGCATCCAGACGATGTGGACTTCGGATGCGCAGGCACCATTGCCCTCCTCACCGATCTCGGAACTCATGTTGCGTATTGCCTCGTCACGTCGGGAGACGCCGGCGATGACGATATGACCGTGCCGCAGGTCGAGCTCGCAGCATTGCGAGAAGCGGAACAAACCGCGGCTGCGTCCCACGTCGGAGTCACCGAATTGCATTGGCTCCGCAGGCCCGATGGCATGGTCGAGGCCGGTCTCGACCTCCGCCGAGACATAGCCAGGATCATCCGCCTGGAGCGTCCGGACGTTGTGATCACTCAGTCTCCAGAGCGGACCTGGGATAGCGTCTATGCCAGTCATCCGGACCACCTCGCGACCGGTCACTCAACGCTCGACGCGGTGTATCCGGACGCGCGCAATCCGCGTGCCTTTCCGGAATTGCTCGGCGAAGGCCTCTCTCCCCACACCGTTCCGGAAGTTTGGGTGTTCAGTCGCGAGGGTGCACTTTTCGTCGACATCACGGATTCGTTCTCTCGCAAGGTCGCTGCTCTGAAAGCCCACGCAAGTCAAACTGGCAAGATGGAAGATTTCGAAACGATGATCGAGGATTGGGGAGCACGGATCGCCAAGGCCGGATCGCTTCCTCCGGGTCGGCTGGCCGAGGGGTTCAGGCGGGTCGTAACGGTCTAGCGATCCGCGTTCGCCGTGATTGCCTCCGACATGAACTGTGCGAGGCCATCGCCGGCTTTGTCAATGTTCGCCGTGAATCTCGGGTCGGACACGTACATCGCGCCGAGACCTGCATGAATCTCGGTACTGCACTCGTAAAACCATTTGCTGATATGCGAGCGATGAGCTTCCGCCAATTCCATGGCCTCCGAACTGGTCGGGGCGACTCCGGCGTCCATGAGGGCGAGCATCGCCTGGTTGATGGCGTTCGCCTCGCTTTCGATCTGAATCCAATCTTGTTTGGTATATGACGCGGTCCGCTTCGCCGATTGCTGAAAAGCCCCGGTTTCGCCCCACCGCTCGCGGGCTTCTTCTTCATGTTCGGCGGGATCGAAATCGCCGAACACTTCCAATGTTTCTTCTGGCGTCATGGGTATTCCTTGTCGTTGTGACTCAACGGCGTGATCGATGGCATCCATCATGCTCAAAAGTCGTTCGGCTTTTCGCTCAACGAGCCGACGCTGGCGAAGTAGTGCAGAAATTCTCGAGTAGCCGGGATTATCCACCATCTGCTTGATCTCATCGAGAGGAAAGCCAAGTTCTCGGAAGAACAAAACTTCCTGCAGACGGTTTACCTCCTGTAGACCGTATCGGCGGTAGCCGTTGTCGCCTCGCTCACCCGGTACCACCAGTCCGATCTCGTCGTAATGATGGAGCGTCCTCACCGAGATGCCCGCCATGCGGGCGACCGCTCCAACAGTCAGATGATCAGACAGGCTGTGGGTGTTCATGAGGGACAAGCGTACACCCTCACGTTACGTGAGGGTCAAGGGCCGATCCCTGAAAGAACTATTTCTTGGCTTGCTCGTAGTACGGGTTGTCGCCACTGGAGTGGTCGGTCACGTCAACCACTTTCACGATCGACGGGATGTGATGACGGATGGTTGCCTCGATGCCTGACGAAAGGGTGACGGAAGCCATCCCGCAACCCTGACAGCCTCCTCCGAGGCGGACGTATACGGTGCCTTCTTCGACGGCGACAACTTCAGCCTGTCCGCCATGTGATGCGATGGCCGGGTTGATCATCGTGTCGACGACCTGCACTACCTGATCCGCGATTTCCCCCGACAATTCCAGCGACGAGTTGCTGCCCAGGATTTCCGGGCTGGGTGAGTTCGGGTTTTGGAGTTGGAGGCCGGGTGCGAGCAGGTCGCGCGACATGGCCATCACCGAACCCCGCAGATGCTCCACGTCAGCCTTCGGGATGATGACGGGTAGCTCTCCGTGCATCTCGACGTGATCGTCCGGTGCAGCGTCCGCGACCAGCATCAGAGCCATTTCGTACGTGAACGCTGCTCCGTTGACGCCGGTGATCGTCAGAACGATGCCAAGGTCTTCGGCGTCGGGTTCCGCCGATCGGATGGCAAGAAGCTTGGTCAAAGCTCGTGGTTCGACCGATATCACGTTATCCATGGAAGCCATGGTAGGTCGGCCGCGATGGTTGCGACAGGCCTATCCCTGCGGAAGACTCGTGGCGCGGACCAGTATGGGTCCGTGAAGCGAGTTGTGATTGTGGCATCGGCCGAGAGCTACCGCACCGCCGACTTTCTCGGCGCTGCCGGTTTGCTGAGACTCGATGTCGTAATCGCTTCCGATGGTCTTTCTCCGCTAGCGGATGCCTCCCGGGTTCACGTCGACCTCACAGACGTCGAAGGCGCCGCTACCGAAATCGCAGCTATCGAGCCGACACCGGATGCCGTCGTTGCGGTTGATGACCAGGGTGTCCTCGTCGCAGCCGCCGCCAATCGGCTCCTGGGTCTTTCGTGCAATCCGGCGTCGGCCGTCACAGCCACGCGAGACAAAGCCGTCATGCGAGAGCTGCTGGCGAGTGCAGGCGTTCGCCAGCCCCGCTTTCGGCTGGCGGGCATTGGACAGATCCCTGACATGGCAGATGCCCTCGGTTTCCCGGTTGTCATCAAACCCAGGACTCTTTCGGCAAGCAGAGGGGTGATACGGGCCGACGATCGCGAAGGCGCTCGCTCTGCTGAGCAGCGCGTACGCAAGATCCTCGCAAGAGCCGGCCAGGATCCGGAATCCGATGTGCTCGTCGAATGTTTTGTGGAAGGTGACGAGATCGCCATCGAAGGCCTCGTCAGCGACGGAGAGCTCGAGGTTCTCGCCGTGATCGACAAACCCGACCCACTGGATGGGCCGTTCTTTGAGGAAACGCTGTTTGTGACGCCCAGCAGGCATCCCGACCACGTCATCGAGGCATCTGTCGGTGTCGTGCAGCAAGCTGTCGCGGCCCTTGGGCTTGTGACAGGGCCGGTGCACGCTGAGGTGCGTTTGTCAGAAACCGGCCCCCACATCATCGAAATAGCGAGTCGTACGATCGGTGGGCTGTGTGGACGTGCGCTCTCGTTCGGACTGCTCGGCGAGTCGCTCGAGGCAGTGGTCCTGAAGGCGGCGCTCGGGGTCTCCACGTCTGACCTTGGGCCGGCTCGCCCGGCCTCCGGGGTACTCATGCTGCCGATTCCCGCGACCGGAGTGCTCTCCGACGTCGACGGCATAGCCGAAGCTCTGGAGATTGACGGCATCGACGGAGTCGAGATCACCATTGCGCGCGGCAGACGCGTCATGGCTCTTCCGGAAGGAGACCGCTACCTCGGTTTCGTTTTCGCTTCCGGTCAGGATCCCGAACATGTCGAAGACTCGCTGCGAACTGCTGCGCAAGCGATGTCCGTCACGATTGATGGTGAGTCCATGCGTCCCGCCGTCGAATAGCGCCCGCACTGGCAGGCTCCCGAGATGTCGTTATTCTGGGAGCAGGAGGCCCATGTCACTCGACGCTGCTCTTCCAGGCGACATAACCGCTGCCAGCGATCTCATAAATCTGGTCCGGTCCTCGGTCATCGGTGAAGATGAAGCCGTCGCAGGTCCATTCGGAATACGACGGCTCACGTACGCCGACTACACAGCGTCGGGCCGGTCGCTGTCGTTCATCGAGGACTTCATTCGCGAGGCAGTGTTGCCCCTGTACGCCAACACGCACACTGAATCCTCGGGCACCGGTCTCCAGACCACAGGCTTTCGAGAAGACGCTCGTGAAATCATCCGCTCGTGCGTAGGCGCAGGTGAGGATCACGCCGTCATTTTCTGTGGGTCGGGTGCGACGGGCGCGATCGATCGCCTGGTAGCTGTCCTCAATCTCCGGCTTCCCCGCGATCTGGACGCGCGATATTCGCTCAGCTCTCTGATCCCCGCCGAAGAAAGGCCGGTTGTCTTTATAGGACCATATGAACATCACAGCAACGAACTCCCGTGGCGAGAGTCGATCGCCGACGTCGTTCGTATTCGTGAAGACGAGGACGGACACATAGACCTCAACCACTTGAGAACCGAGCTGGAACAGCATCGGGCGCGACCCTTGAAAATCGGCAGTTTCTCGGCGGCTTCGAATGTGACCGGGATCATTTCGAACACGCACGCCATCGCCCGCCTGTTGCACGAGTATGACGCTCTCTCATTTTGGGACTTCGCTGCATCCTCTCCCTACGTGGCCATCGATATGGAAGGCGAGCACGATGGGAGTTCCTATAAGGATGCGATCTTCTTTTCACCTCACAAACTGATCGGCGGGCCGGGCACACCCGGGGTGCTGGTCGCTCGCAGGGATCTCTTCAGCAACACAGTGCCCGCCGTAGTCGGAGGCGGGACCGTTTCGTATGTCAGCACCGAAGATCATCACTATCTCGCCGACATCGAGCATCGCGAAGAGGGTGGCACTCCTGCAATTGTCGAGTCGATCAGAGCCGGACTGGTGTTCTTGCTGAAAGAACGGGTCGGACCGGAATCGATCAGAACATTGGAGGACGACTTCATCCGCAGGGCGATCGACCGGTGGCTCGAACACCCGAACATCGAGGTACTGGGCAACCCTCGCGCCGATCGCTTGTCCATTGTGTCCTTCATCATCAAGTTTCGGGACAGGTCCTTGCATCACAATTACGTCGTGGCGCTGCTCAATGACGTGTTCGGAATTCAGGCCCGTGGCGGATGCTCATGTGCCGGTCCCTACGGCCACACGTTGCTCGGCATCGACGCCGAGACGTCTCATCGCTATGAGGACGAGGTCATGCACGGCTGTGAGGGAATCAAGCCGGGATGGGTGCGCGTCAACTTCAACTACTTCATATCTGAGACGGTGTTCGATTTCGTGGTCAGCGCTGTTGAGATCCTTGCAGATCGAGGATGGACTCTTCTTCCGTTTTACGATTTTGATCCCCACAGCGGGCTCTGGCGCCACCACGACGGAATGGCTGCTCCTCCCCTCTCGCTATACGACATCAGCTTCGAGGGTGGGCGTCTCTCGTATCCGGACAGGCGGCATACGGCTCCCGAAGAAGATCTCATTGCGTATCTCGACGAGGCCCGGCGGATCTTCGATACCGCCGAAGCTGACCATCCTCCGGGTGCGCACATCGAACTTGGCCCGGGTTTCGAAGCGCTTCGCTGGTTTCCGATCCCGGAGGAGCTCTAAGGCTGGTTCCGGACGTGACGGGCGCTGTCTGCCAGCCGCTCCTTGAGAAAGGCTCGCGCAGTATCGCTGATGTCAAGAGAGTCGAGGGCAGTGTGCATGCATCGGATCCAGTCGTCGGTTTCCCTTTCTCCGATGTGAAACGGAACGTGGCGCATACGCAGCCGGGGGTGGCCCTTGCGAGCGACGTATAGGCCGGGACCGCCCATCCAACCGCTCAGAAATTCGAAGAGATTACGGCGAGATCCTGTGTCGTCTTTGGGATGCATGGCGCGAAGTTCGGGCGAAGTTGCCGCAATCTCGTCGTAGAAACGTTCGACCAACCGGCGCACCATTTGCTCGCCTCCGATCTCGTCGTAGACGGTCGGCTCATCGCCCCAGGAAAATGACGTGGTCCGGCTCTCAGGATCGGTTGTCATCGGGCGGGAGGATAAAGGGCTATCGGCAGGACCCGAACCCGACTCGGATCCGGGTCACTCGCCTTTTCCGCCAGGGCCGATGACCGATAGGCCTGGCTTTCCATACAGGCCAGCTCGCCGGATACCTCCCCATCATGGATCTGCGCAACGTTTGTCCGGCAGCTACTCCTCGACGTTCACCCGGGCCAGCGGATGGGTTGCGGGACCGGCCAGCACCGAGCCATCGATGTCAAAACGTGATCCGTGGCAGGGGCAATCCCAGCTCGTCTCCGCATCGTTCCACTTGACGGTGCAACCCAGGTGGGTACACGTCGCCGACACGCCATGGATGACGCCTTCCTGATCCCGATAGGCCCCGATTGCATTGCCGTCTGCGCGCACAATCTTTCCCTCTCCGGCTTCGAGGGTTGCGATTTCCGGAGCGAGAAGGCGGCCGATGCGGTCTCCGACGAAATGAGCTGCCACCCTGGTCGTGATCTTGGCCGCCGGCTTGATCGACTCCAAATCGCCGATTCGGGTCGCGTCAAACGTTTTCAGCCAGGGATTGGTGCGTCCTGCGAAGAGGTCTGCCAATACCGTCGCCGCCACCGTGCCGTTGCTGAGTCCCCACTTTCGAAATCCGGTCGCCACGTAAACCCGTCTGCTGAGCGGTGACCGGCCGATGTATGGCAAATCGTCGACGGATGTGTAGTCCTGGGCTGACCAACGGTATTCGAAAGAAGCAATGTCGAAATGCTCACGTGCCCATCGTTCAAGCTCGCCCCACCGGCCCGGTGATGCAGTTCCGTCACCTGTCGGATGGCCTTCACCAACGACGACGATCCCCGGCCCCTCTGCGCCGTCCCAGGGACGGGTTGATCTGGTTGGCGTGCCGGCATTGATGTGGACGGCCTCGAGTCCTCCACCGTTGAGTCGGGCAGCGATTCCGTACGCACGGCTCGGTTTCATGCGTGCGAAATATCCACCTCGATCGAACACGGGTATCAGTGTGGTGACTACGGCCCGATCAGCTGAGACGGAACCGGCATCCGTCCTCACGGTGACGCCCGAGAGGGATTCGTCGAGATCCACTGCCCGTGAATTCTCGAAGATCGCCCCTCCTGCCGACTCGAAGAGCTCAGCCAGTCCCATCATGTAGGGACCGGCATCGATGCGTGCTTGATTGTCGAAGCGAAGCGCCAGCTCGACATCGAATGGGAGGTCCGTTTCCGTGGTGAGGTGTGCCGGGAGGTTCAGCTTTGTTGCCGCCTCATGTTCGGCGCGAATCTCATCAGCCTTGTCGTCTGAGGTCGTGTACACGAATGCCGGCGTCCGTACGAAGCGGCAATCACGAGACATCCGGTCCACCATGGCCTCGACCTCGTCGATCGCTCGCTCATTGGCTTCTCCGTACATTGCAGCTTCGTTCTCACCATGACGCTCGATCAATCTCTGATACAGCAGGCCGTGTAGCGAACTGATTTTGCCTGTCGAGTTCCCAGTACTTCCGTGGCCAATCCGTTCGGCTTCCAGAAGTACAACGTCCAACCCGTCCTCCTGTAGGCGCAGGGCAGTGGTCATACCGGCGACACCGCCACCCACGATCACGACGTCGGAGCGCTGGTCTTCTTCAAGAACTGCTCGGGCTGGTGTTTCAAGGCCGGCCAACCAAGCTGACGCTCGCTTCGACATCGCAGACTCCTCGCTGTGGCGGATGCGGATGCCGGAAGTTACCCGTGACCGTATCGTTCGAAACTTCCTGGCTCTCGTCGAGAGGTCGCTAGGCAAATAGTGGCCGTCGAGTAGCCAGATCTGTCAGAGCTACGAATGGAGTCTCGAGGGGGCGAGAGATCTCAGGATGAGAATGTGAGGTCGGCTCGCCTTCGCTAGGGGCGCTGGAACAAGCCGAGAATATTGTCCTCGCTATCGAAGAACCAGGCGGCCCTGTTGCCGTCCGGGAGGCTGGCTATTCCGTCGATCGTTTTGATTTCGTCTAAATCGTATTCCTGAAAAGTGACACCGCGCGCCGTCAGTTCGGAGACGATCGATTCGATATCAGTGACCTCCCAGGCCGCGGCAGTTGCCTTATTGGTTCCCGCATATGCCGACGGATACACAAGAAATCTGGATGAACCGGTCTCGAACATCATGCCGCCGTCAGGGGTTTCATCAACCGGTTTGAGGTCGAGTTTGTCCCGATAAAACGCTCTCGCCCGGTTGATGTCCGATGCCGGCAGCGAAGCTCCTAAATCGAAATCTGCAAGCATGGCTCGCCTTTCTGTTGCTGTCTTCGAAGCTACACGCACGATTGACACACGGGACACCGGTGCCTTGAGCGGCGGGTCTTTGAGCTGCTAGAGATCAGGCGTTATGACAGACAACGCGTCGTCGGCCAAACCCTGACCAGCCTCTTCGTAGAGGTTGCGGGCCACATCCACTCCTGCAGTGCGCAGTTCTTCCAGTTGGTCTCCGTAGGTCGCAATCGCGGCGATCCGCACGGTGGGCAGAAACTCACGAACCCTCTTTGCGCATTCCAGATTCGCGTGGTGGTTCCCCATGGCGGCGATGACGAGTGCGATGTCGTGGTGCAGGCCGATCCGCGTCCAAAAATCCCGGTCAAGGGCGTCGCCTCGGATCACATCGCGACCCAGGTTGCGATGGGTTTCAACGAGTTCCTCGCTGCGGTCGATACCCATGACAACCTGGCCCAGGCGAACGACGACTTCGTCATATGCTCCTGTCCCTACCCGCCCCATGCCAAATATGAGAATTCGGGCATCGGATATATCGATGATTGCGTCATCAGGCAAAGTCGGATGCCGCTCGGCCAGTCCGATCCTATGAGACCATCGTTCGTAGATCCGGTACCGGGCACCGCTTCCGAACGACGCCACTACATACGAACTTGCCACAACGACCGCAATCGTTGACACCCAGGTCTGGTCGAGGCGGCCAGCGGCGAGCGCGGCAGCTGCGACGATGAGCCCAAACTCGCTGTACGTGGACAGAGTCAAGGAAGCATGGAGTGCGGTTCTGGGACGAAGGCGAAATCGCGTGAACATGAAAAAGAGCAGCAGGCTTCGCACCGGCAGGGCGGCGAGTATGACGACGCCAATCAGCAGTCCGGCGGCTGAAGGCGCACCACCGAGACCGATGGATAGAAAGAACGCTACGAGGAAGAGATCTTTGAAGTCGAGAAGCCTCTCTGCCAGCTCGGGTGCTCGCGGATGTCCGGCGAGAAGGAGCCCGGCAAGTAAGGCACCCAGATCTGGTTTCAGCCCGACGACGTCAAATAAGCCGGCCCCAACCCCGAGGGCAATGGTGAATCCGAATAGCACGACGACCTCACCGTGATCGCTTCTGCTGAGCATCCACACCAGAAGAGGCCGCAACGCGATCAGCGCCGGTATCGCCAGCATCGCCCAGGGGGAGGGAAGTCCGGGTTGGATCATGACCAGGAAAACCACCGCAAAAATGTCCTGGAGAACGAGCACCCCGATGGCGATGCGCCCCGCCAGTGACGCGGTTTCATTGACCCGCTCTAGAGCCTTGATGGCGAACACGGTTGAACAGAATGAGAGGGCGAAAGCGACGATCACAGCCGTTTGGAGATCCAGATCAGAGACCAGGGGCAAACTCAAGGCTCCGAGACTCATCAGTAACCCGGCGAATGCCAACGTGCTGACCGCCGCGAATACCGAAGTGGTGACCCAGACCTCAGGCCTGAGCAACAGCCGTAAACGAAGTTTCAAACCGATGCCGAAGAGAAGCAACAACACTCCGAGGTCTGCGATCACGCCGATTGCTTCCGTCGTTTCGAAACCCAGGGCGTATAGCCCGAAGCCGGCTACCAGATAGCCGACCAGCGGCGGCAGGCCGAGTGTCCTCGCGCCAAAGCCAAGCAGGAACGCGGTGATCAGCGCCAGAATCTCCATTGTCATACGCTATTGCGTCAAAAACCGGTTGAGGGACCACCTTCGTTCGCCCCATCCTGTCGAACGCTTGCGGAGGGCCCCGATGTGAGCCTTACGAGGAAACCCGTGGTTTGTTCGCACGATGGCTCATAAACTTGTATATATGAGCGAATGGACTCCTGAGAGCTGGCGCGCGTTCAACGCGCGCCAACAGCCGATATGGCCCGATCCGGGCGAGATGGAGCGTGTCCTCAAAGAGCTGCGTCAGCGACCTCCGCTCATATTCGCAGGTGAGGCACGAAATCTACAGAAGCAACTCGCAGCCGTCAGTAGAGGCGAGGCCTTTCTCCTCCAGGCCGGCGATTGCGCCGAGTCATTCGAAGCGTCTGCCGACTCGATTCGTGATCGGCTGAAGGTGATCCTGCAGATGGCTGTCATCATGACGTATTCGACCGGCGTTCCCGTTGTCAAAGTGGGCAGAATTGCAGGTCAATTCGCAAAGCCACGCTCGGCTGAAACCGAGACAATCGACGAAGTTGAGCTTCCGACTTTTCGCGGCCCGATGGTCAACGATACGGACTTCACGTACGACGGTCGTACGGCCAACCCCGGTCGCCTGCTCACAGCCTACGACCGGGCTGCTGCCACGCTCAATCTGCTGAGAGCGTTCACCCAGGGTGGATACGCGGGACTTTCCCAGGTGCACGCCTGGAATCAAGAGTTTGTTGCAACATCCCCCGCCGGTCAACGGTACGAGGAGATTGCAGGAGAAATCGATCGGGCGCTTCAATTCATGGCCGCGTGCGGTGTTTCGCCCGGATCGCACCCTGATCTGGAGACGGTCGATTTTTACACGAGTCACGAAGCCCTGATTCTCGGCTATGAAGAGGCTCTGACCCGTCGCGACTCGCTGACCGACGCATGGTTCGATTGCTCGGCTCACATGGTGTGGATCGGCGAGAGGACCAGGCAACTCGACGGGGCCCACATGGAGTTCATGCGGGGCATCGGAAACCCGATTGGGTGCAAAATCGGCCCGGGCGCCTCGCCCGATCAGGTTCTCGCGATTTGTGAAGCCCTCAATCCAGATCGCATACCAGGTCGCCTGACGCTCATCACCCGCATGGGTTCTGACAAGATCAGTCAATATCTGCCGCCGATTCTCGAGACAGTACGCGATGCAGGTCATCCGGTGGTTTGGGTGAGCGACCCCATGCATGGCAATACTTTTGTAGCGGACGATGGCCGTAAAACACGTCATTTCGAAGACGTATTGACGGAGATCAAGGGCTTCTTTGCGGCTCACGATGCAGCTGGCACGATTCCGGGCGGCATTCACATCGAGTTGACAGGTGACGATGTAACCGAATGTCTCGGGGGTACGCAAGAACTCGACCACACGGATCTCAAGTATCGATACGAAACGACATGTGATCCCCGTCTCAACGGTACCCAATCGATCGATCTGGCCTTCCGCGTAGCCGAACTCATCCGCCACTGATCGACGTCGCAGCCCACCGCGTCGAAGGACATCATCAGCATGGGTAACCTGGATCGGCCGTCTCGGGTGGGTCGGTGGTTAGGAGGAGCGTGCGAGACACAGCCCAATGCGTGATCGTCGGCGGTGGCGCCATGGGTGTGGGCCTGCTCTATCACCTCGCTCATGAGGGTTGGACCGACACCGTCCTCGTCGAGAAAGGTGAATTGACGAGCGGGTCCACGTGGCACGCCGCCGGTCTGGTTCCCAACTTCATCGGCAGCCTGAACATGGCGAAGGTCCATGACTACGCCGTCAAACTCTACGATCAGCTCGAGGAAGAGACAGGCCTGAACACCGGCTGGCATGGTTGTGGAGCGATTCGCCTGGCGCGCACCACCAACGAGGTCGACTGGTTCAAGTATGTGCATGGCATGCTCGAACAGATCGGTGTCGAAAGCAGATTGATTTCTCCGGCCGAGATAAAAGAATTGCATCCCTTGCTGGAACTCGAAGACATACAGCTTGGCTTTCACACTCCAAACGACGGTTGGTCGGATCCGTCGGCATCAACAAATGCGATGGCTTTCGGTGCCCGCCAACTCGGTGCCGAGATCGTGCGTCACAACCGCGTGATCGACATGAACAAACTCGCGGACGGTCGTTGGGAAGTCATCACCGAGCAAGGACGGATCGTCGCAGACCATGTCGTCAACGCAGCAGGCCACTACGGCCCCCAGCTCGGAGCGATGGTTGGGCTCGATGTTCCGATTGTCTCGATGATTCATCAGTACCTGGTTACCGAAGCCATCCCAGAGGTGGCCGCCCTCGACGCCGAGTTGCCCGTCGTGCGCGATCCGAGGGCGTCTTGCTACTACCGACAGGAACACGATGGACTCATCGTTGGACCGTACGAGATGGCAGAGTCCCAGCCATACGGACTTGATGGAATCGATTGGGACCTGACGTTCCATCTCACTCCCCCGGCGATCGATCGATTACTTCCGTGGCTGGAATACGCAGGTCAAAGGATTCCGGCATTCGAGCGGGTCGGGATCAAGAATGTGGTGAGTGGTCCGATCACCCACACTCCGGACGCCGGCTATCTCATGGGACCCGCACCCGGATTGCAGAACTATTGGATGTGTGTTGGAGCCTCCATCGGGATCACGCAGGGGCCAGGCGCCGGTAAGTATCTTGCGCAATGGATGGTTCACGGGCAGACCGAGATCAACGTGAGAGAAATGGATCCGCGCCGATTCGGACCGTATGCAGTGGGCGACTACACCCTGGCTCGATCTATCGACGAATATCACGAGATGTACCAGGTGAGAATGCCTGGCGAATATCGAGATGCTGGTCGCCCCATCCTCCAAACGCCGATCCATGAAAAGCTAGACGCCAAAGGGGCACAGTGGCAGGAAACGTACGGCTGGGAGCGAGTTCGATATTTTTCTCCCCAACCCGAGGATTACTCGTTTCGCCGATCTTCGGCCTTCGATCTGGTTGGCGACGAGGTTCGTGGCATCCGTGAACGCGTCGGTGTTGCCGACCTGACCGCATTCTCGAAGTTCCGGGTCACCGGTCCCGACGCCGCGCCGCTCCTCGACCGGCTGTCGGCCAATCGTCTGCCTGGCAAAGACGGGGGTATCCGGCTGGTGCACATGTTGACCGACCTCGGAGGTATCGAGTGTGAAATGACCATCACCCGTCTCGGTCCCGACGATTTCTATCTCAATTCGGCCATCTCGGCCGAACAACACGATCTCGACTGGCTTCGCCAACACGTGGGTGATGGAGAGAACGTGACGGTGAGCGATGTCACATCGGATCTCGGACTTCTGGCGGTCACCGGTCCTCGGGCACGTGACGTCCTGCAACCGCTCACCGACTCTGATTTGACGAATGAGAGTTTTCGGTGGCTCACGGCGCAAACCATCGACGTGGCAGGCGTGCCATGTACGGCTCTCCGGGTTTCGTATGTTGGCGAGCTGGGGTGGGAACTCCATCATCCGATCGAACAGATGGAAGAGCTCTACGACGCCGTAGTCGCCGCGAGCGCCCCGCACGAGATGGTCGAGTTCGGAACCTACGCCATGGGGGTGATGCGTCTGGAAAAGGGTTACAAGGCCTGGGGATCGGAGTTGACCACCGAGATAACACCGGTCGAAGCAGACATCATGCGCTTTGTCGATCTGTCGAAGGAGTTCAAAGGGAAGGCTGCTACGGTCTCGAGGCAGGGTGAAGATCTTGCCATGGTGTGCGTATATGCAGAGCTCGACGCAGCAGACGCCGACTGCCGGGGAAACGAGCCGACGCTCGACGACGGACGGGTCATGGGAATCACGACCGCCGGCACCTGGGCCCATTCGGTGGGCAAAAGTGTGTTCTTCGCCTACGTCGAGCCGAAGTTCGCAGCTCCCGGATCCAGTTTCGACGTTCGTGTCATGGATGAGATTCGGCAGGCCACGGTGTTGGCCGAACCGGTCTGGGATCCCAAAAACGAACGGATCCGCGTCTAGTGGCGAAGCGGTCCGGAGGCCGCGAAGCACGACTGGCTGCTCGTGCGGCGGAGCTTCCGGTCAAGCCGGTGCGGCCTGGTCAACCGGGTGGAAACTACAGACCGCTATCCGAGGGTCAGCTTCAGAGCGTTTTCGACAACGCGCTCGACATCCTCGAGGAGCTTGGCATGGGATCTCCTATCCCGACCTTCGTCGAATCCATGGTCGAGGCGGGCGGGTGGATGGACGACAACGAGCGGCTTCATTATCCGCGAGAAATCGTGCTCAAGGCGATCGAATCGGCCGCCAAAGACTTCGTCTGGCATGGACTCGACGAAGACCGCAGTGTTGAACTGAAGGACCAGAACGTTCACTTCAGCACGGCGGGGGCAGCCGTTCTCATGCTCGATCATGCAACGAAAACGTTTCGCGAGTCAACCTCAGCCGATCTCTACGACTCGGCCCGACTGGCCGATACCCTCGAACACATTCATGCCTATGTCCGAACCGTTGTGGCTCGCGATGCCGACAATGCTCGCGATCTCGACATCGTCACTGCATATGCAACGATGATGGGAACCACCAAGCCGCAGGGCACCTCCTTCTTTCAGCCCGAACACGTTTATGAGGTCGTCGACATGTACGACATGCTTCTGGGCGAGGAGGGTGCATTTCGCAAGCGACCGTTTGTCGTCGCCAACGCCACGTTCGTGGTTCCACCCCTACGTTTTGCCCAGGACACTGCTGAATGCATGGTGGCCCAGGTCCGAACCGGAATGCCCATCAATCTGCTTTCGGCGGGCCAGGCCGGTGCCACGTCACCCGCCTCACTTTCGGGCTCGCTCGTGCAGGCGATGGCGGAGTGCCTTGCTGCGCTCACGAGCATCAATCTCCTTTCGCCTGGCCACCCGTGCATTTTCAGCATGTGGCCCTTCGTTTCTGACCTCCGGACGGGCGCCATGAGCGGCGGAAGCGGCGAAGAAGCTTTGCTGAATGCCGGCGCCGGGCAATTGGCGAACTGGCTCGGACTGCCCTCCGGCAGCGCCGCCGGGATGGCGGACTCGAAAATTCCCGACGCCCAGGCCGGTCATGAAAAGGGGCTCACCGTGTCTCTTGTAGCGCAGGCAGGCACAAACGTCGTCTATGAATCTGCCGGGATGCTGGCAGCTCTGCTCGGACACTCGCTAGAGATGATGGTCATCGACAACGACCTGCTTGGTGCGGTGAACCGGACGATACGAGGAATCGAAACCGATGACTATGCACTGGCGCGTGAAGTCTTCGAGGACGTTGTGCATGGTGAAGGGCATTTCCTGGGACACGCTCAGACGCTAGATCTGATGGAAAAGCACTATGTCTATCCCATGGTCGGTGATCGTTTGAGTCCCGATGACTGGAAGGATGAGGGGGCGACCGACGCATCCGATCGGGCACATGCCTACGTCGCTCGAACGCTGGCTTCGCACTATCCCTCGCACGTGAGTCCCGAAAAAGACGCCCGAATCCGGGACACGTTCAACATCATTCTTCCGCCCGAAACCGTCGACGGATCTGACCAACGGTGGCGACGGGATCCCCGGTGACGCTTCCTGATCGGGCGGAGGTTGTCGTCGTTGGCGGCGGGATCGTCGGGTGCAGCGTTGCCTACCACCTGGCAAGGCGAGGCGTAAACGACGTGCTACTCCTCGAACAGAATCAACTGACCGGCGGCACGACGTGGCACGCGGCCGGGCTGGTGTCTCAGCTCAAATCTTCTCATAGCCTCACGAAGCTTGCGACCTATTCGGCCCGGCTGTTCGAAGAGCTCGAATCCGAAACCGGTCACGCCACCGGATACCGCACGCCCGGATCCATCTCGGTTGCCGACAATCCCGAGCGTTGGGAAGAGATCATGCGAGGCGTTTCGATGGCCAGGACGGTCGGCGTCGAGGCCTATGAGATCTCGCTCGATGAGGCCTCTGAGCGATGGCCTCTGATGCGGACCGACGATCTGGTCGGAGCGGTGTTCATCCCCAGGGACGGGCAGACCAGTCCTGTGGATACCACCATGGCGCTCGCCAAAGGAGCCAGGGATCGCGGTGTGAAGATCGTCGAAGGAGTATCTGTCGAGAAGCTGGTCACCACGGGCAGCCGGTTCACCGGCGTACAGACAGAACAGGGATTTGTCGAGGCCGAATCCGTTGTCATCTGCGGAGGGATGTGGACTCGCCAGCTGGCCTCTACGGCCGGCGTCAACGTTCCACTCCAGGCTTGCGAACACTTCTACATCGTGACCGAGCCCATCGATGGCGTGAAGGTGGGCCTTCCCACGCTCAGGGATCCCGGCAACTACACGTACTTCAAGGAAGAAACCGGCAAGATCATGGCTGGCTTCTTTGAACCGCGGGGGAAAGTCTGGAATCTCGACTCGATTCCCCGCGATTTCACGTTCGGGACGTTGCCGGAGGATTGGGAACATATTGGGCCGATCTTCGAACGGTCCATTCATCGGGTACCGGCTCTCGACGATGCAGGTGTACAGCTTTTTTTCAATGGTCCCGAGGCATTCACTCCCGACGGTGTGTATTTCCTTGGCGAGGCGCCCGAAGTGGACAGGGTGTTCGTCGCCGCCGGGTTCAACTCCGTCGGAATCCAGTCCGCAGGCGGTGTCGGATGGGTTCTTGCCGACTGGATCATCGACGGGGCCCCTCCCATGGATCTGTGGTCCGTCGATATCCGCCGCACGTTCCCCTATCAAGCGAATCCGGAATTCCTCGAGGACAGGATTTCAGAAAGCCTCGGTCTGCTGTACGCCATGCACTGGCCATTTCGCCAATATGAGAGCGCCCGCAACGTCATTCACTCTCCGCTGCACGAACAGCTCGATCACGCCGGCGCGGTATGGGGCGAGACGGCAGGATGGGAGCGCCCAAACTGGTATGCGCCCGACGGCGTGGCACGTGTCTACGAGTACTCGTACGGCAAACAAAATTGGCTAGAGCACTCGATGTCGGAATGTCAGGCGGTGAGGGAAGCCGTCGGCCTCTTCGATCAGACCTCGTTTGCGAAGTATTCGTTGAAGGGTCCCGATGCGGCAGCGATACTCAACCAGATTTCGGGTAACGAAATCGACAGAGAAATCGGGGACGTCACCTACACGCAGTGGTTGAACTCGAAGGGCGGCATAGAAGCGGATCTGACCGTCACGCGCATCGCCGAAAGCGAGTTTTTCGTGGTATCGGCCGCCGCCAGCCGCACCCGCGATCTTGCCCTTCTGAGGCGAGCGAGCGAGGGTCGTGAACTCGAGATCCGAGATGTCACCGAAGAACTGGCCGTGCTCGGCGTGATGGGACCGGGTTCCAGGGCGCTTTTGGATGAGCTGACCGACGCCGGCCTCGATAACGAAGACTTTCCTTTTGGGACATCCCGGCGAATCGAGGTGGCGGGCATCGAGGCGCTGGCTCTCAGGGTTTCGTATGTTGGCGAGCTCGGTTGGGAGCTCTACGTTTCTTACGACAAAGCGGCCGGTCTCCACCACGCGATCACCCACACCGGCGACAACCACGGCCTGCGACATGCGGGCTATCACGCCATGAACACGCTCAGGCTCGAGGCGGGATACCGTCACTGGGGCCATGACATCACCGACGAGGACACCCCGCTGGAGGCCGGTTTGAGCTTCGCCGTCGACTTTGACAAACCGGGTGGATTCATCGGCAGAGACGCGCTAGTGGCGCAAAGGTCGCAGCCGCGCACCAAACGTCTCGTCCAGTTTCAGCTTCTTGATCCCGACCGGTTGCTCTATCACGATGAGCCGATCCTTCGCGATGGAGACATCGTCGGGCGCACAACTTCGGGCATGTGGTCTTATGTGATGGATACCTGCCTTGCAATGGGTTACCTGGAGCATCGCGGCGGAGTCACCAAAGAGTTCCTCGAAGCCGGCACCTTCGAGATCGAAGTTGCAGGCGAGCGGATCCCGGCCAACGCGCAATTTGGTTCGTTTTACCCGGGTAGCACCCGGGTCAAGATGTAGTTGTCGCCGATTCGATGAGGCGGACCACCTCTTCGGCGCAGCCCCAGCTGAGTCCATAGCCGTTGCCATCGTGGCCGTAATTGTGTGCAACGAGACCGCTCGTGGTCTTCTCCAGCTCCACACGAACCGTGGGGCGACCGGGCCGAAGCCCCACCGCCACCTTCACGATCTCGGAGGAGGCCAATCGAGGATCGAGCGCCCTGGCCTCTCCCACGATCCGTTTCGTCGTCTCGTCATCAGGAACGAGGCTCCATTCGCCGACCAGGCGGGTACCGCCAAGCACGACCACGTCATTGCGCGGAAGCACGTAGGTAAAGGGTCCTCCCTCGATCTGGGTGTGGTGGCCATCGGCGATACCCGGGTTCTCGACGTGGACAACCTGCCCTCGCACCGGTTCCATCGACGTGTCTGCAACCAGCGACCGGGCACCGAGACCAGAGCAGTTGACCACAATCCTGTCATCCCCTGTGACGTCTGAAAGATCGGCTACGTCCTGTTCCGTTATCACACCTCCCAGCGTTTCGAATCGGCTTTCGAGATAGGGCAGGTAGATCGGTGGTTCGATTCTTACCGTCCCCAGCACATGTCCAGACACGAACGGAGCCGGCACCTCCTCCGAAGAAAGAATTCGATACGACCTCAGCGGGAGCGACCATGCCGGGTTCGGATCATTCAGTTCGTAGTCGACATATTCGGTCACGTCCAGGGGATAGACCCCGGCTGATTCATCCCGCATCAGCTCGAGAAACACCTCTAGCGATCGTTCCATGAACGCCCGATTACCCGGCTCTGGAAACCAGATGGCCGCAGCCACGATCGATGTCGTGTTTGTGGCGCGTTCGCGCGTGAGGATCGACGTCGAGAACCCGGCTTCGGCAATCCGGATGGCGGTGGTCAAGCCCGACACTCCGCTCCCGATGACCGTGACTTCGGGTACGTTTCGCATCGTATCCACCCTAGATGGGAGGTCGAGGCACGTTGGTAGCCTTTCGACGGAGGAGCGTTGTTGATGATCGAACCGATCGTGTCCGCGTCGTGGCTCGCCGAGGCACTCAAGAAAGAACCAGCCGGAGTCATATTGGCGGATGTCCGGTGGTATCTAGATGGTCGAGATGGCTACTCCGCATATTTGAACGGGCACTTGCCGGGAGCGGTGTTCATCGATCTCGATACGGTGTTGGCAGGTCCCGCCGGTCCGTCCGTCGGTCGTCACCCGCTACCTGAACCCGCAACATTTGCAGCGGGCCTTGGCCGGGCAGGTATCGGTCAGGATTCGACCGTGATCGCCTACGACGACGCAGCCGGGATGACGGCAAGCAGGCTGGTGTGGATGTTGCGCATCCTGGGTCGCGAGGCGGCACTTCTCGACGGCGGTCTCGACGCCTGGACAGGGCCCCTTGAGCGTGGTGCGCCCGAAATTCCACCCGTCCCCAAC
Organism: Acidimicrobiia bacterium; assembly: GCA_041567895.1. Classification (GTDB taxonomy): domain Bacteria; phylum Actinomycetota; class Acidimicrobiia; order Spongiisociales; family SHLN01; genus JABDOU01. The sequence goes on along the minus strand of JBFGAX010000023.1, from coordinate 10,190 downwards.
AAAGTAGAACCGTGGCCGGTGGAAGCACTGGCCGGCGCAGATGATGTACAACAGCAGCTCGCGGCCGGTGGCCTTGTGGTGGACGCGAGGGCGGCAGACCGATACCGGGGCGAGTTTGAACCGGTTGATCCCCGACCTGGCCACATCCCGGGGGCCGTGAATCTGCCGTTCACGGAACTGCTGCGAGACGGTTCGATGCGGTCCGATGTGCGAGAGGTCCTCGAGGAACGGGGTATCGATTCCACCACCATCGCCTATTGCGGTTCGGGAGTGAGCGCCTGTCTCGAGGTGTTGGCTGCTGAGTCTGTTGGACTTGGTAGGCCGCGCTTGTACGTCGGTTCCTGGTCCGGATGGTCTTCGGAGCCCACCCGACCGTCTGCTCTCGGCGACGAGCAGTAGGGCTGTGGAGTCAGTGGCCCGGGTCTGAGCGTGAGCGCTTGGCGATCACATCAACTTCGCCAACCCGCCTTCCATCCATGCGCCGAACCCGCAGAGACCAGCCCGGTTCGCTCAAGAGGTCACCGACTCGCGGTACCCGTTCCAGTCGATCCATCACGAGCCCACTGACCGTGTCGTAGTCACCGTCTGGCAGATCGATGCCGGTTTCTTTGCGAACTTTGGAGGGGCGCAACGATGCGTCAATGACGAAGCGGCCCGCTGAAACTCTTCGGATACCATCGTTTTCGGCATCGTGCTCGTCGCGAATCTCGCCAACGACTTCCTCGACGATATCTTCCATGGTGATGATGCCAGCAGTGCCGCCGTGCTCATCGACGACAAGAGCGAGATGGTTTCGCCGCCTGCGCATGTCTTCGAGCAGAACATCGACTCCCGCAGACTCGGGAACCACGAGCAGGGGCCGAATCAAGCGCGGCGGTATCGGCTGATCGAATTCGTGGTCGTCGAGCGTCAGAAGGTCCTTGGCATGCACGAAGCCCTGCACGTTGTCGAGATCGTCACGGTAGATGGGTGTGCGGGAATAACCGTGCTCAAACACCGACTGTTCGATTTCGGCCGGCGTGCTCGTGTCAGGCATCGCTATGACGTTTGTTCGCGGGACCATCACGTGATAGGCATCGAGTTCCCACAGGTCGATCGCACCTGTCAGAAGCCGGTGGGCGAACTCTTCGACAACGCCCTCCCGCCGTCCGGCCGTTATCAGCGACGCGAGTTCGTCTGCCGTGTGGGCGGCTCGTTTCTCATTTGGGTCGATGCCAAAGAGCCGAAGGACCTGGTTTGCGATTCCGTTGAGGAGGGCGATCACCGGCCGGAAGATGGTGGTGTAGGCACGGAATGGCAATGCCATGATGATGGACGATCTCTCGGGGTCGGAAATCGCCACATTCTTTGGAGCCATTTCCCCGATGACCATGTGGAGAAACACGACAATGGATAGGGCCAGGATGAGCGAGATCGTGTGGAGTACATTGTCAGACAGCTGCACGAAGGGGGTGATTGCTCCTTCGATCAAAGTCGCAATCGCGGGTTCCGCCACAGCGCCGAGCAGCAACGATGTGATGGTGATTCCCAGTTGAGCTCCCGCCAGTGAGAATGAGAGATCGTCGATGGCCTTCACGGCTGCGTGGGCGGACCGTCCTTTACGAAATTCCAGGGCATGTCGACTGGCTGCAGTGAACGCGAACTCGGCCGCAACGAAGAATCCGTTCAAGATCAGAAGCAACACCATGGCGCCAAGGGCTACTGCCGTCACGACTCATCCTCGTTCTCAATCTGACGAATCGAGACCTTGTCGGCACGGTGATCGTCCACGGTGAGCACCTCAATTCGGAAATCGCCCTCGGTTATGACATCACCCACTTCGGGAAAGCGTTCGAGTACGGTGGTCAAGAATCCGCTCAGCGTGTCGTAGTCACCTTCCGGCCAGGAAAAACCGGTTTCTTCGGCGACCTCGCGTCGATGGAGTGCTCCGCTGATGACTCCGGGTTTTTCTACTACGGCGGCGGCTTCTGGCTCGTCATGTTCGTCCTCGATTTCGCCGAGGATCTCCTCGACGATGTCTTCGACGGTGACGATGCCCGCAGTTCCACCGTATTCGTCCCGAACAATCGCCACGGTTCGACCCTCGTTCTGCAGCTCGATGAGCAACGAGTCGAGAGGAATCGAGTCCGGCACCTCGTGCAAAGGGCTGGCGATCTCGGTCACCTTTGTCGTGGCACGGGACTCGCGCGGCACTCCGAAAATGTCCTTGACATGAGCGATGCCGACGATCTGATCGAGACTCTCCTCATAGATCGGGAAGCGGGAGTGTCCGGTTTCGATTGAGAGGAGCCGCACGTCGTCGACGGTGGACGACGCCTCGATTCCAACAACCGAAACGCGAGGGATCATGGCATCTCCCGCGTCACGTTGTACAAATCCGATGGCGCGTGTAAGCAGAGAGCTCTCGTCGAGACCAAGCTCTCCCTCGGCCGACGACGCCTGCACGATCATCTGTAGCTCCTGCATCGATCGCAGACCGGCCAATTCGTCACGAGGCTCAATGCCGAGAAGCCTCACAGTCCAGTTGGCCGACCGATTGAAAAAGTTGATGATCGGACGCACGAGCGCGTTGACCGTAGCCATCGGGAGCCCCACCCGGAGGGCCGACCGATAGGGCCGAGCAATTGCATAGTTCTTGGGAACAAGCTCACCCAGCACCATCTGTATGAGCGTCGTCAAAACGAGAGCGATTGCGAGCGTCAAGCCAACCGATGAAATCCCGATGTCACCCAAGAACGGTCTGAGCAGTTCTGCCACCGTGTCCTCGGCGAGCGCTCCGAGAAGCAGCGACGTGAAGGTGATGCCAAGCTGCGCACCGGACAACTCGAACGAAAGATCCTTGAGCTTCTGGAGGAGCCGTGTTGCCCTTCGGTCCCCCTCGGCGGACCGGGCTTCGACCCGGCTGCGGTTCACAGCAACCAGCGCGAATTCACCGGCTACGAAGAAGCCGTTGATACCGATCAGAATCAGGACGAGCGCCAGACTCAGCCAGCTGTTGATGCGCTACCTCCGGGGGGCGATGGGACGGAACAGGATACCGGAAATGGAAGCGCTACTCCAGCCATCACGACGCGAGCGCGGACCAGAGGGCGTCTGTCGCTTGTTCGATCTCGGATGCTGTTGTGTAGTGCACAAACGAGAGACGCACCACTCCGGGATCGGGTTCGATGCCGAGTCCCTGCAACACCCTGTATGCGTAAAAATGCCCGGAAGCAGTCATGACGCCTTTCTCGACGAGTTCTGAAACTACGTCAACCGGATCCCGTCGGGGCACGAAGGCTACCGTCGGGCACCGGTGAGCAGTTCCCGATGATTCCTCCGTATCTGGTCCGAGCACTCTGACATCGAGATGACGCAACGTTTTCAAGAGAGGATGCAGGAGCCGGGTCTCGTGGTCACGCCAGAGTTTCGACACCTCTCGCATCTCGTCGGCCGGTGTCCCGACTATGTCATGGTGTTTTGCCAGCGCTTCGATGTAGTCAAGGACACCGGAGGCGGCCGCGATCTGTGCGTGATCCGGACCCGCAGGCGTCAGTCGTTTCTTCGGCAGATGCTCGTTGAAAAAGTGACCCTGGTTGGTCAGTTCATCGAGGAAGCCGTTTTGTACGACCATGAGACCCTGGTGGACTGAGTAGACCTTGTAGAGACTGAACAGATACACGTCGGGGCCCAACTCCCCCACATTCGGAATCGTGTGGGGGGCGAACGACACCCCGTCGACGATGACTCGGGCACCGACCGAGTGAGCCATCGTCGTGAGTGTCGCGACATCGTTCTCGGCGCCGATGACATTCGAGCAGTGCGGGAATGTCACGAGTCTCGTTTGCGATGAGAGCAGATCCTCAAACGAATTCACATCGAGCATTCCTGATCCGGGATCCACCCGCCATTCTCGGACGGTTGCGCCTTCGGCTTCTGCTATCCGCCGAATCACGCCTGTATTCGCCTCGTGATCCTGGTTTGTGACGATGACTTCATCGCCGGCGCGGATTGCCGACCGCAGCGCCTGCCCCAGTACATAGGTGTTAGACGAGGTCGAAGGACCGAAATGAACCTCATCCGGGTCGACTCCGAGCACGGTGGCCCAACGCGCGTGGGAAGCATCCATCGCGTCACCCGCAGCCACCGACGGTGCGTAACCCGCATACGGCTGGACCTTGTTGACGGTATAGAACTCGGTGAGCGCGTTGATCGTCTGCCTGCACGCATATGAACCGCCTGCGTTTTCGAAGAACGCTCGGCCCTTGAGGGAGGGCGCCGAGAACGCCGGGAACTGCGAGCGCGCGAATTCGACGTCGAGTTGCATGGGCGGCACGATAGTGCAGGACCTCCGGCGTCGGGTTCGAAGCTAATCTTGAGCCGGAACGCGAGCGATTTCGCGCCCCACATAGGTAGAGGTGGTTGATGAGCCAGTTCGAAGCGGTTGACCCGGACTTCACTCCTGAGCAGAACAAGACGTGGGCCGAGCTGTATCGTCGCCAGCTCCCCCGCGTGCAACGCTGGGCCGCCAGTGAGTACCTGGAGGGCTTCGGACCACTAGGAATTCCGTCGGATGGTGTTCCCTCGTTGGACTATCTGACAAGCAAAATCGAACCATTGACCGGGTGGAAGGTGGTTCGCACGCATACTCGCTATTCCGAAGCCGATGAGTGGTACAGCCAGATGAACAAGAAACTGTTCCTCGTCACCGACTACATGCGAGAGTGGGAGGAGTTGGACTGGACTCCGGAGCCCGACATGTTTCACGACATTTTTGGCCATCTCCCGTACTTCATGCTCCCCCGGTACGTAGAGCTGTTCGAGATATTCGCGCCCGCTTATCTCCGTGCTTCGACGGACGCACAGCGCGAATCAGTGAAACGGTTGGCCTGGTTCTCCACCGAATTCGGTGTGAAGCTCGAAGAAGGCGAGAAAAAGATCTTCGGAACGGGTTTGATGTCAGGGGGCGACGAAATGGATCGGGTGATGCAACCGGATTTCCCCCTCGTCCCGTTCACCGTGGACAACGTGATCTCGAAGCACAAGGTGATGTACGAACACCACGATCAGCTCTTCGTCTTCGAAACCATGGACGAGATCCGGGCCGACATGCAATCGTTTTTCGATACCTTCTAGTCGGAAGAGTCGAGCCAGAGTGTCAGCAGAGGTAGATGCCTGGTTCGACCAGTACGACAATCCCATGAAGGACGTCGTGCAGGCTGTTCGGCAGGTCATGCTTTCAGATCCACGGATCGACGAAACCATCAAATGGAAAAGCCCGACGTTCATGTACAAGGGCAACCTGGCCAGCTTCAACCCGCGCAGCAAATCCCACGCCAGTCTCATGTTTCACACGGGCGCGACGATTCCCGGAAAGCATGCGATTCTCGAGGGTGGCGGTGATACGGCTCGCTACGCGACCTTCCTGTCCCTCGGAGACGTTGTCGAAAAGACGCCGGATCTGGTTGCGATCATCGATGCCTGGTGTCGTTCCCGAGACGACTGATGGTCGCACCATCTCGGGGGGTCTTCGACGTCGGTTACGTTCTTACGATCTCGTCCAGTATTTCGACAAAGCGATAGATGTCACCGAAGGTGTTGTAGAGAGGTGTCGGCGCAACCCTGATGACCGCCGGGTATCTCCAGTCGCATGCCACGTTTGATGCCTGCAGCTGCTCATACACCCGCCTGCCATCGCTGTTTTTTGCGGTGATCCGTAGAGACAGCTGGCACCCGCGCTCCTCGGGATGAACCGGAGTGATGCTCTCTACCCGTCCTGGCAACTTCACGCTGAGTAGGTAATCCATGTAACCGCTCTGGAGGCGTGACTTCTGCCGCAGCGCCGGCATTCCAACCTCGTCAAAGATTTCCATGGAGGCCACGATTGGGGCCATGGAAAGAATCGGAGCGTTGCTCACCGACCAGGCCTCGGCAGAAGTCTCGGGTTTGAATTCGGTTTCCATCTCGAATCTGCTCGCGAGCTCGTGACCCCACCACCCCTGGAGTCGGGGAAGATCGGCCTCGAGGTGACGTTCGTGCACAAATGCACCGGCGATGGCTCCCGGGCCGGCATTGAGATATTTGTATGTGCACCATGCAGCGAAGTCCACACCCCAGTCGTGCAAACTCATTTCGACATTGCCGATCGCGTGGGCGAGATCGAAACCGACGCGTGCCCCCACCTCGTGTGCAGCGGCCACGATATCTGACATGGCCAGCACCTGGCCGGTGTAGTACTGAATGCCGGGTAGGAGCACGACTGCCAGTTCAGGACCGTGTTCGTTGATTGCGGCGATGATGTCCTCGGTACGGAGCGTGTCCTCCCCTCGTCGCGGCGATACTGTCGCCAGCGATGTTGCAGGATCAAATCCTCGCTGCACTATCTGGGACTCGACGGCGAAATGGTCGGAAGGAAACGCTCCATCTTCGATCAGAACTTTGTGCCGATCAGCCGTGGGTTGGTAAAAGCTGATCATGAGAAGGTGCAGGTTCACCGTCAACGTGTTCATGACAACGACCTCGGACGGTTGCGCGCCAACGAGCTTTGCCATGGACCCACCAGGTCGAGCGTGATAGTCCACCCAGGGACGACGCTGGTCGAAATGGCCCGCCACACCCTTTTCCGCCCACACCTTCATCTCCTCGTTCACGATCTGGTGCGCCGTTAGCGGCTGGAGCCCCAACGAGTTCCCCACCAGATAGATCACGGGCTCACCGTCGACCGTAGGAATGAGGAACCGATTCCGAAACTCCGATAGTGGATCGATTGCATCGAGGTGGCCTGCGAATCCGGCGTCGGCCTCAAACTCCATGATCCTCCATAGCTAGCGCAGCACGTCCGAGCATCGTAGAAATGTCTGACAGATCATGCACAACATCGAAATGATTGCGTCCCGCTATCTCAAGCGGCGGGGACAGGTCCCAATGCGACGCCAGTGCTTCGCTCTGGCGCTTGAAGGCCCCGGTTTCGAGCTCACCGAAGGCAATCACGGTCGGAACAGGCCGTGCGGGAGGTGGCAGCCGCAGCGGACTCAATTGTGCCGCTCTCTCGTGATCGAGGGATAGAGCGTCGTTGATATACGTCCGTATGAGCGGCACGAGGTCATAGATGCCCGACACCAAGATCAGGCCGTCAACCGGATGCGACCGCGCACTCATGGCAGCCAGATGCGCCCCGGCCGACGAACCCGAAAGCACCATCAGGCAATCCCCCCGCTCCGATGCAACCCGTTCTCGTGTCACGCGCAGCGCGAGGCCTACGTCGGTAAGGATGTCTTCGAGGGTTGCCCGTGGCGCGAGCCGGTAGCCGAGCCCTGCGAAGCTGGTGTCACGGTCACAGAATGGGGGTGCCAGAAATGAGGAGCTCGCTCCCGACAACTCCTGCCAATACCCGCCGTGGATGAACACGTGTACACGATGCGACGCTCCCCAGAAGATATCGACGCTCTGCTCTGCCTCGGGGCCATATGCAACCGTCTCGAACGGCCTTGTGGACCTGACGGCGACGCTTCCGGTCTGGTATCGCCCTATGAGCTCGGCAGCGTTTGAGACCATGGAGCTCGGCGAGTACTGACGTTCGTGCTCATGAATGTCGTCGTATTCGAGCATCGAATCACGATAGCCCCGGCCCGCTGGCGCAGGATTCTCTCCGGCTGGCATGGGATCTCGTCGATACAATCCGGAGAGATCTATGACCACCAGGCGCGACCCCTACATCGACTTCTTGCGGGCGCTTTCCCTTGTCGTTGTTGTGATCTGGCACTGGGGATTCACCATTCTCGAAATAACCCCCACCTCGGTTTCGCCGAACAGTCCGATCGGGACCACACAAGGAATGTGGGCCATTACCTGGCTCCTTCAGGTCATGCCCGTCTTCTTCTTTGTCGGCGGCTACACCCACCGGTTGGCGTTTGATCGTTACGAGAGGGGGACGTCGCGTAAGTTCCTTCGGAAGCGTGTCATGAGGTTGCTGCCGCCGGCCCTGGTGCTCATCGGGCTCTGGATCGGCGCAGGCTTCGCAATCGAAGCCACCATCGGCCCGGCATGGACCTGGTCGGCTGTGATTCTCGTGCTATCACCGCTCTGGTTCCTGGTTGTCTATCTGCTGCTCGTGGCTCTCGCGCCTCTGGCGATTCGGGCCCACTGGAAGTGGGGAGAGCTGGTGATCGTGTGGCTCGTCGGGTTGGCCGCGGTATTCGATGTGCTCCGGTTCACTCAGGCTCAAGGGTGGGCGGCGTGGCTCAACTTCATTGTCATCTGGGGGCTTGCTCACCAGCTCGGTTTCTTCTATGACCGCTTTGTGGCAGCGCCGCGGCGGGTCGGGTGGATGTTCCTGTGGGGCGGGTTGTTCGCACTCATCGCTCTCACGAACATGGGCTTTTACCCGAGGTCGGTGGTTGGTGTACCGGAGGATCGGTTCTCCAACATGGGTCCGCCGACCCTGGCGATTGTCGCCCTGATCATTTTGCAGGTGGGCCTCGTCATTCTGCTCAAAGACCGGATCACAGCCCTGCTCGAAACCGATGGGCGTTGGAGGAGGCTCAACGCCTGGGTCAACGAGAACTCGCTCCCCTTGTATCTGATGCATGGCACCGGGATGGCGGCTGCGATCGCCGTGATCTTCCTGGCTTTCGGCTATCTGCCGCCGGCCGAAGCGAGCTTCGAGTGGTGGATCAGCCGTCCTCTCTGGTTGGCGGCCCCGGCCCTCTTCACGTATCCGTTCCTCTATGCGTTCAATCGACTCACGAGAAGAACTCCATCCTCCGCGACGTCGGAGCTCGTTACTGCGTAGGCCCGTGGTAGTTGACGATCTCTTCGCGGATTCTCGTCTTGTCGGCGGCCGGCGCATACGAGGCGGCGAGGGCATCCTTCTGTACCTGCTTCAAACTCTCGTTTCGTACCTGATGGAGGTCTCGCGCAAGCCTCAACTCGTGATTGAGGGTTGTGGCGAAGTAGGCGGGATCGTCGGTGTTGAGCGAAATCGAGACGCCGGCATCCATCATACGCCGAAGCGGATGCTCTTCTATGCTTGCGATCACCCCGGTTGCCTGATTGGAGGACAGGCACACCTCGAGGTCGATGTCGTTTTCGGCGAGGTACTCGAGGAGCGCCGCGTCTTCGGTCGCCCGCGTGCCGTGGCCTATGCGGTCGGCGCCCAGTGACCGGATCGCCCCCCAGATGCTCTCCGGACCTCCGGTTTCGCCTGCATGCGGCAGCGACGCCAGGCCCGCCGCACTCGCCTTGGAAAAAGACGATGCGAAGAGCTGTGCCGGAAAGCCCGGCTCAGGTCCTCCCAGGCCGAGGCCCACGACTCCCCCGGGAGCGCGTGGGCCGGTTATGAGGTCGACCGTGAAGTGCGAGTCGGGCGGCTCCAGTTCGCGCGGGATGTCACAAATCCAGCTGAGAGCAACGCCCCGTTCGGAAGCTCTGCGCCTGCCTTCGTCGAGGCCCTCGACGTAGTCGTCGATCACGATGCCTCTCCGATCGTGGTTGAACGGCGTCGTTGTGATCTCGGCGTACCGAACTTGTTGGGCGGCGAGCTCCTCGGCCAGGGCATCGGTGGCGTCTGCGAAATCTTCTCCTGTGCGGAGCACCTCGAGTCCCTGCAAGAAGAGTTGTAGGAACCCGTCGAAGTTCTCGAAGTCGTATCGGTCGGCCAGGTCGTCCGCAGTCCCGAGATCGAGGCGGTTTCTGCTTGCCAGCCGTGCCATGGTCGCCGGCCGCAGAGATCCTTCCAGATGCAGATGCAGCTCGACCTTCGGTAGCTGGTCGATGTAGGCGTCGGCTTCGGCGGCTCTGGTTGGGTCCATGACCCGTGAGCCTATGGCCACCGGAGACCGCTGTAGCCTGCGGCGACATGGATGCTGCTGTCACCACATTCACGTATGAGGGTCGCACCGTTGGATACTCCACAGGAGACTCGATTCTGGTGGCGCTTCTCAGAGCCGGCGAGCCACCTCCGGCTGGAGGAACGCTGTGTCTCAGCGGCGACTGTCCGTTCTGTCTGTGCACGGTTGACGACATCGCCTATGTCCGGGCGTGCCAAACCCCGGCCACCGACGGCCTGGATGTATGGCCGCATCCTGCAAGCGGAGATCCACCACTTCCTGACAGGCGCGAGTCTTCAGCGGTGGAGTTGAGGACGAGGCACACCGAGGTCGTGGTCATCGGCCAGGGAACCTCGGGTAGAGACGCTGTTGCGTCGTACGAGA
>JBFGAX010000022.1:0-39450 GCA_041567895.1 Acidimicrobiia bacterium | reverse complement strand
TACCGCAACGGCGGCATTCTCCACACCGTGCTCCGCCGCATGGCAGAGTGAATTCAGCCGGTCGACGTGAGCGCCTGATCGAGGTCACGCCAGATATCTTCCACGTTCTCGCAACCGACGCTGAAGCGGATCAAGGTTTGGGGAATCGTCTCCTGACCTTCGATCACAGCGCGTCGCTCCATCGTGGACTCGACACCGCCGAGGCTCGTCGCATGATGAATCAACGTGGCGGCTGCACAAACGGCAGAGGCCCGGTCGCCTGAGCCGACGGTTTCAAAGCTCATCATCGCACCGAAGCCGGTCATGAACGATGCCGCCACCTCGTGATTCTCATGATCCGGCAAACCGGGATACCGAACACGGGCAACCGCCGGATGATCGGACAATCGTGTTGCGAGCGCCATGGCGTTCGCTTGCGCCCGTTCCATCCTCAAGCCCAGAGTTCGCGAACCCCGCACGGCGAGGAACGCTTCCATGGCGCCGATCACTCCTCCACTGATCTTTCTCCGCCGCACAAACTCGTCGTAGAGATCGGCTCGATTCGTGACGAGCAGTCCCCCCATCAGGTCCGAGTGACCGCCTATGAATTTGGTCGCCGAATGCATGACGACATCTGCGCCGAGCTCGAGAGGACGTTGCACGAGTGGTGCAAATGTGGCATCCACCGCCAGCACCGTCCCGGGTGCTCGTGGTGCCCGACAGATCGCCGGTAGATCAGCGACCGTCATCAGCGGATTTGCCGGAGACTCGATCCAAACCAGGTCGGCAGTCTGAGCCGCATCGATCCAGGATGACGTGTCCGCCAGATCCAGTCGATGGACTGTCCAGCGTCCCAGCTCTTCCCCCTCATCGGCAAGAGCGGCCACCCCGTGGTAGGGATCAGTCGGGATCGCGAGGACCGACCCGACCGGCAGCCGATTGAGCACGACCGCAACTGCGGCCATGCCCGATGCGAAAGCAAGGGCACGGCCACCGTCGAGCCCACCGACGAGCTCCTCGAGCGCATCGATCGTTTCGGTACCTTCACCCCGTACGTAAACCCGGTCGCTCGGCAAGTAGAAATTCGACGCGAAGACCGGAGGAACGTTCAGCGGCTTTCCTGGAGTGCGATTACGTCCGGCCGAGATCACCCAGGAGTCGGGTGAAAGGCCGTCCACCTCAGAAACCAATGAAGTTGCCGCCGAAGAAATAAGCCCCGGCAAGGGCAGCCGCAACACCGGCGACCGTCGTCACGATGGCCTTCGGAAAGGAGAAGTCGTGCGCCTCGTCAATGGCGATGGCGGCGGTCACCAGCACATAGGGCCACACGATGAGGTTGCCGACGAGTGGGATGAAAAACAACAGCATCGGTGCAAACGCAAACCCGAGTGCGCGCGACACCTGGCCAAAATCGCCGTCGCCGCCAAGGAGTCGACCTACGACCATCGCGACGCCGGAGAACACCAGCCACACGGAGACAGCCAGCAGTGCGCTCCGCCACATGGCATTGAACAATTCCTGGTTACCTGGCCGAAGAGCGCCATGAATTGCCCACGAGATCGCGCCAAAAAGCACGACGAGCGCGGCGTTGAAGTTGAACCGGCTGTCGTTTTCGACGGTATTGAAGAAGTCTCGATTGAGGCTGAGTGCAGCGATGATGTTCTGGAGCATCAGACGATGAAGGGAAGCAAGCCGCGGATCAATACGAACACGCCCCAACCAATGACGCCGGTCAAGATGGCCTTACCCGTCGAGAAATCGTTTGCTTCCCTGATTCCCACCACCGAGGCCAAAAGGGTGAGGGCGCTACCGATGATTGACCCGACCACCGGCACGATCGACAGAATCATGGGCGCCTGAGCAAATCCGAGCACGCGGGCCATCTCCCCCACATTGGTATCCCCCTCGAGGGCGGTTCCGACAATGGTGGTAATGAGCGAGAATGCCAGCCAGCCAACGATGCCGGCGGCCACGGCGGCAATCGCCGTAGATATGACAGGCTGGTTTCCAGGGCGTAATGCCGCCCCTATGGCCCCTGCGATTGAAGTGACCACCACGACCATGGCGGCTTGACCCGAGTATTTCGAGTCACGCTCGATGACGTTATAGAAGCTCCGGTCCAGCATGGACGCCCGCATCATGTTCTGCAGCATGGAGCAAGATTACCCGGCGAGAGCCGACGAAAACTCGGCGAGGGCGCAGGCCTACCGGCTGGCGTTGAGTGCACCTTCGAGACCCTCGGCGGCACGCTTCACGAGCTTGGCGAAGCTGCCGTTGAAGAGGAACTCGAGTGGTTTCAGAATCCCCTTCAAGCCCAGGTTCGCCTCATACACGATCCAGGTGGTTGTGGGGTCGCTGCTGAACGTGATGATGTCTTTCGCCCAGGTTCTGTCTCCGATGCCCTCGATCACGATCCGCTCGTTCGGTATCAGTTCTTCTACCGTGTAGACGAGCGTGACATCTCTGCCTGCGAAGGGGGCAACCACCTCGTATTGCGCACCGAGACCCGGTCCGTCTCCAGCAATTTGACGGCTGGAGGTGACGCCCGGATCCCATTCCGGCACGTTGGTGAAATCAAGCACATAGTTGAACGCTTTGTCGATCGGCACTTTCGCTTCAACCGTTTCGATGTAGCGTCCCATTACCCGATACTACAAGCGGGATGTCGCATCCCGATCCAAAGGATCAGAGGAGTTGATGAGTCTGTTGACTAGTCCCCCCAATACCGCTGTTCTTTGAATGGGTCGCCGTACATGTGATACCCGTTCCGCTCCCAAAAGCCCGGCTGGTCTCGATCCACGAGCGTGAACCCTCGACACCATTTAACCGACTTCCAAAAGTAGAGGTGAGGCACGACCAGGCGCAGCGGCCAGCCGTGTTCGAGTTCCAGTTGCTCAGACCCAAACCGATATGCGAACAAATTCTCTGGCCGGCTGAAATCCGCCAAAGGTAGGTTCGCCGTGAAACCATGCTCGGCATTGACAATCACGTGCGTTGCAGCGGAGGAGACACGCGCTTCGTCGAGGAAATGGGTGACGGGCACCCCCTCCCACTCGGTGTCGAATTTCGACCATTTCGTCACGCAATGGATGTCGGCAACGAGCGTGCTGGTCTCGAGGCCCAGAATGTCTTGGTAGGAGAAGCTCAACGGGTTTTCCACGAGTCCATCAACGGTGAAGTCCCATCCCTCGATGTCGATCCGAGGCACCGAGCCTGTATGGAGTACCGGAAATCTATCCGTGACGTATTGGCCGGGTGGAAGCCGGGACGGGTCGAGACCTCGAGCTCGCATTTCGGCCGGCTGCTTGTCGAAGAATCCCATCGGCACGAGCCTACCGACGGCATGCGGATGCGTCGTAGGCTCGCCTCGATGTATCGATTCACCGGTCTGTTCGTGGCGAAGATGGCGGCTTGTCTGCTGTTGCTGAGCGCATGCGGAGCCGGTTTTGAAGCGTATCCGGCTCCACAGATCAGTGCGCCCTTCCTCGACGCACCAGGTGAATTCGACCTGCAACGTGCCCTTGAGACGGATGACCGACCGGTTCTGTTGAACCTGTGGGCGTCATGGTGTGGTCCTTGCAAAGCCGAAATGCCTGCTCTCGATGAGGCCAGCCGTCAACGACCCGATGTTGCATTCGTCGGTATCGCCGTTCTCGATCGCGAATCTGAAGCACGGGAGTTCCTCGAGGAGGTCCCTGTCAGTTTTCCGATTGCTCTCGATCGCGACGGCAGCGTTGCCGAGCTCCTCGGCGTCAACGGATTGCCGGTGACCCTCATCATCGATACAGCGGGGATGGTCATAGACGAGCACCGGGGCCCGCTCGATCTCGACGCCATCTCGAACCTTCTTCCGAAGACGAGCTAGCCACCCCTACCGGTCAGCTTGCCACCGAACATCATCTACATTCTCGGCAATCAGCATCGGCGTACCTGTGCCATCGGTCCGCGTGATTATCAGACGTTGTGCCGAGTCCACGAGGAGGACGAGCGAGCCGTCCGGTGACGTCAGCACACGGTCGATGCCGTAGTCGCCCGGGCCGCTCAGCTCGATGACGATGACACCGTCGATCACCAGAGTTGGCTCTTCGTCAGGTCCTGGAAAAACCGGCCGCGGCGGCTCTTCATCTGCGAAGTCGATCGTTGTCGGCACCGGATCTCGTCCATCCATAGGAAGCCTTCTGGCACCCTCATCACCGTCGACCACCACCCCTTCTGAATCGAAGTCGTGAAGGTAGAGGTATTGCGAGCAATATTCATCCGTCACCTGATCGCCTGTGGCGAGATCCACCGTGCGTACACACCGATCGCGAAGCGTCCCGGAGTCGGTGTACGCGATCAAGCCGTTGTATCCTCCGGCCGAACTCAGGTCTGAGATTCTCGTCAGTGGCCTGTAGCCAACCACCAGCATGATGGCGACTGCAATAACGCCGATCGCTATGGCTGTTTTGCTGAGGGTCTTCTCGTCGACATTCATCTCACGCCCCGAGAGTCTGATGGCGGTTGCGTCGAGCCCAACCCCACACGCCTGCGACCAGGGCGACACCCATGACAAGGAGCACCAGCAGAGCAGCCGATTCGTTCAGCTGCTCGAACAACAACGTGGCCAGGAAGATGAAAAACCCGGCTGCGCCAAGACCAACCATGAGCGGTTTGGTTCTGACGACTCCGGCGGCAACGATCAGGGATGCGACCACGAGGCCTGGAACATAGGGTTCCCATCCGTATTCGCTCGAGCCCACGGCAGCAATCAACGCCGCTCCCGTTCCCAGGACGTGACCGAGGCGATCAGGAACCACGACACCTGCCTCTGTGAGCAAAAGCCACGAAAGACCCAAGGCCATGAGCGTAATCCACCAGGTTCGCGCGTCGAGCGAGGCGTAGGAATTGGGAACTGCGGTCACGAACATCGCCCAAAGCACGAACATCGACGCGTGCGTAAAGAAATGCCGGAGTCCCCGGTACGTCCACGTCGCGATCGCGGCTGACACGAGCAGCACGACCGGCACGAAACCATTTGAACCTTCTCCGAAGATCTCGACTCCGGAGAGCCATAGCGTCCAGGCGACGCCGCCAGGAGCGAGCGCGAGAAGAAGCGCAGCCAGCCGCTTGAGCGCCGGCTCCTGCGCCTCTCGCAGAGAAAGACCGACAAACCCGATGATTGCCGTGCCGATGGCGACGATCCCAACTTGCACCCATGGCAGCAAATCACGCCAGAGGTCTCGGAGCAGCGCGGCCAGGGTCGCGACGATCAGCGCCGCTCCGAGGTAGCCGGCGATCTCGGCCAGGACCGATCGCAGCCCGCCGACCTCTTCGGCGGGTTCCGCCGTTCCAGTTGCTTCAAAGGTCTCGATCGACCTCGCCTGGCCTTCGGTGATGAGGCCCGCCTCCACCCATCTGTCGAGTTCCTGTGTGCTAGTCATACGTGCAGTATCGCTGAGAAACCTGGTTTCGGGATCAGGATTCTCCCTGATTTGAAAATGTCCGACGACCCTGGACAAAAAGCGCATCAAATACGGAAAGATGCCACCAAAGCAGTCTGATTGCTAGTACGTTTCAAACAATGACCTGGCTTGGCGTCGTCCTACTCATCTCGGTCGGCGTGGCTCTGCTACGCGGGGGTCGGCTACTCAATCTCTCGGAGGTCAGCCTTCGAGGATGGCCCCTGCTCATCGTCGGTTTCGGCCTGCAGGCCGCTGCTGTTTGGATCCCTTCGGACGAACCCTGGAGCGCCCGGGCCGCGGTTACGCTGCTCATTCTCTCGTTCATGCCGCTCCTCGTTCTCGTGTGGCTCAATCGCGCAGCTCCCGGAATGTTGTTGGCCGGCATCGGAATCTTCATGAACTTCGCCGTGATCGCATTGAATGGCGGAATGCCCGTCCTCCCCGAAGCGGCCGCCTTGGCTGAAGGGATCGATCCGGCCACCGTTGCAGTCGATTTCGGAAGACAGTCGAAACACGTCGAGTTGACGGTCGACTCGAGGCTGGCATTCCTCGGCGACGTGATCCCGATGCGCATCATCGGCAGTGTGATCTCCCTCGGCGACCTCTTCCTCGCAGTAGGCCTTGGGATCTTCCTCGAAAGTCAGCTTCGAAAGCCGGTGAGATGGTTCAAGCACGGACTGAATGAGGCGGAGGCCGGGTCGGCGGTCGAGCTCTGATCAAGTGCCGTTCTGGATCCGGGCAATGGCCACACGTCCGCCGCTGGCGACCTGTTAAGCGCCAACCACTTCGCGCAGCATGAGAACGATCTCGGGGTCGTAGTCATAGGCGCTGCCGCGATGGAGCACCTCTATCGCATCGAGTTCGCGCAGATCTCGCTCGTGAATCAGGCGGTCGTACTCGGCGGCCACACGCACGATGCGGCTCGCAACGCCGACTTCAGGATCAGAACCCTGACCGGGCTGACGATACGGCATGTATTGATTCGCCACGATTTCGGCTACGCCGTTGAGGTAGGACGCCTGGCCGATGATGGCAGCGCTCAGCGTTGCCAGTTCGGCGCTCTGGTGGGTTGCCAACGAGAGACTCGGGTCTGAAACGGAGACCCGACCGATGTCGTGCAGGAGAGCTGCGTATTCGAGTTCCGTCAGCTCATCGGGGTGCATGCCGGCCATCAGCCCGATAGCCAGACAAAGGCTGGCAGTGCTGTCGGCATGACCTTTGTCGCTGATACCTGCGATCTCGGCGATCCTCGAGAGTGCGCGGATCATCTGACCATAGGTTCGCCGTGCCCCGAAGTAGCGGGAAAATGCCACATGGGTGAAGACATAGGGGACGACTGCGAGAGGAACCGACCACCATCCGAGGATGGGATACGCCGCTCCGAAAAGAGCCCCCGAGCCGAACAGGCTTGCAACGACCGGCCAATCGCGCCACATCAACCTGATGATGAATGGAATGCTCATGTCGCCGAGGCCATGCTGCAAATACACACGGACGAGGCCGTCGAAAAATAGCCATAACACAAGGGCGACGGCCACGGCAACCAGAGCTGCGCCGGACCCTTCGAATGCCAGCGCATCAAAGAGCGCGAACAGCGAGAGATCGATGGCTGCCAGGAACGCGAGGCCAACAGCCTGACGCACGAAGGTCGATAGCGCACCCGGCATCGGTCCATGGATCCAGCCCATGATGATGCGACTCGTCGCAAGCCCGAATGCAAAAACCGCAGCAACCCCCCAGGCGTCCGACAAGGAAGGAATGGCCGCCACTGCCACCGCAAGAGAGACTGCGTGCCGGGCGTTGGAAGGGGCCTCAACCCGGATCTGGTCTGCGAGGGCGAGGGCAGCAGCCCAGAGACCGATCTCATACCAGGAATCCTCGGTCAACTGCACCCAGAATGACCCGGCGGCAAGAGACACTGCGACAAGCAACCATACCGCGTACCGGAGGTACCGCTCAGCCACGGGAAGCCGTCCGTCCATCCGATGCGTCCTCGGCCACAAAGGGTTCGGAGGCGGAAGCTTCGAAGTTGACGTTTCGCTCCGCAATTTTGCGGGCAACCTCATCTGATTCGATCACCGTGCTTCCGTACACCTCGCCGGTTCGCTCCAAAGCCGCCTCGAGCGCCTCGACACAGTGAGGATCGAACTGCGTCCCCGCCTTGTCTTTCAGCTCTGCCAGGGCGTATTTCTGGGTGAGAGCTTTGCGATAGGGTCTGGTGGACGTCATCGCATCAAACGCGTCCGCAACCGCCAGAACTCTGGCTTCGATACCGGGGCGCTCCCCTTCGGTGTGGCCCGACCCGCCATAACCGGCACCGTCGAAATGCGAATGATGCCCGGACGCGATCTCGAGCATTGGTCGCAAGAACTCCACCTCACCCAGGACTTCCTCGACCATGTGAGCATGATCCTGCATCAAGTCATATTCGTCGGTGGTCAACCGACCCTGTTTGCGAAGCAGGTCAGATGGAATGGCAAGCTTTCCGATGTCGTGGATCAACGCCGCGACCCTGATGCGCTCGAGGTCAGCCCCCTTGAACCCCATCTCGACACCGATGAGCTGTGAGAAATACGCCACCCGCTCCGTGTGTCCTGCGGTGTAGGGATCCTTGGCCTCGAGCGCCTTGGTGAAGCCGGCCAGGGTGTCGAGTTGCGCATCGCGAAGGCGAGCGTAGGAATCCATCGAGAGGTGGCCGACGAAGAACACAACCAGAATCAACGGCAACGTAACGGGCCCAACGAGAACCATCGTCGCTCCCAGTAGTCCGCCCAGGAATCCCATGACCAGATTGGAGGGGATGAGTCGTGCCATTCCCGACCACGGCCACACGTTTTGGCGACGGAGGGCAAGGCGGATGCCTGCGATCACGAGGCAGATGTTGACAACGCCGTAGCCCACAGCCCCGATCGCGGATGCGAGGGCCACGGTCGTCATGGTTCCGGGTGCGATCGATGTCGGCAGGGTCAGTTCAACAAGCCACGAACCCATGACGGCAGACAACACGAGTTGTCCGAAGTTCGCAAAAAGCTGGAAGATCCGACGCCTGCGTACGTCTGCGGGGTTTATGGCTCCGAGCGCTGCCATCACGGCTGTCCCGAGCATCGCCTGACCCGGCCCGAAAACGACGGCTGCTGTCAAGATCACCATCACTGATGGACTGGCGAGAAGCCGGTCATTCACCTCTACCGACTGCCAATGGAAGTAAACAAATGCGGCAGCGAAGACCGGCCAGGTGAGCGTAAGCGGAAACGATTCCACCTGCGCCAACCACACAATGGCACCTGCGCCGGCCAGCGCGTACAGCCCGCCAATGATCAAGCGGTTCAGGTCAATGCGGGGCATGAGCAAAAGGCGATAGAAGGGGCTGACGGCCCGGCGACCAACGGACAGTTAACCAATCGAGAAGCTGGCTGCGCCGGCTGCCAAGGCTGCTGCCATAGCTCCCAGCGCTAGTACTACTTTCAGGATCTTGGTTTTCAAGTGTTATCGCCCCTTCGGGGTTCAGGCTCACCTCCGGCGCTGTTATGCCGATGGCTGCAATCGCTCCGCTAGGGGTTATGGGTCGTCCGGGCACGTCTTCCCTCCTCCGCAGCTGCACGATGCAGCCTCGGAAATCTTTAGACACTCCTCGACCCGACAGGGACGTGTCCCTGGCAAGTCGTTAAAAGGCTCCGCCCGCAGAACCCAAACCTTCTGATCTGCCAAGGTGCCAGCGCGACCGCTCGACAGACTAAAGAGAGTTTTCCCGCTTTTTGCTCCCCACAAGCTAGCGGGAGTTCTCAAAAACCCCAATGGCTTATGAGGATGAGATTGTCGGCACTTCCTTGTTTTACAAGCCCTACTCCAAGCCAATCACCACGGCTACGCTTCAGCCCGTGGATAATCGAGAACTCGAGGAAACGTTGTGCCGGCTGCCGGCCATCGACGCTGTGCGTGTGATTTCAGACGGTGAGCGCGTGGCTGAAGTCCACGTCCTGGCGTCCCCGGCCAAAGCCGCAAAACAGGTGGTACGCGATATTCAGAGCCTGGCCATGGCCCGCTACGGCATCGGAATCGACCGGCGGACGATCTCGGTGGTTCAGATAACTCCCGAGGATCGCAATGCAGAACTGGAACGCCCGGCGATTGCCGGAATCATCGAACGGCCAACCGGCTCCACAACCGAAGCAACGGTGAATCTCTCCTGGCAAGGGAATCTCTACGAAGGCATGGCAGTCGGACCGGCTGCAACGTCCGCCCGGTTGCGGTTGATCGGCGAAGCCACCCTGCGGGCACTCGAACAAGCCCTGGGGGGTGACCAGATGATGCAGCTGGATTCGGTAGGCGTTGCAGCAGTCGGAACCAGACCGGTCATGATTGCACAGGTCGTTTCCATGAATGGCACGACCGAAGAGGTCGCCGTGGGTTCGTCACTGGTACGGGGAGATGATGCAGAGGCCGCCGTGAGAGCGGTCCTCGACGCCATGAATCGCCGGATTCCTTCCTTGCGACGTTGACCACCTTCCTGATCGTTCGACACGGCGAGGCCGAGGGCAACGCCGAAGGCCGTTTCATAGGTCAGCTCGACGTCCCCCTCACCCCGCTTGGACGTGAGCAGGTTGAGCGCCTCGCCCCGACACTTCTCGACCTCGGTATCACAAAGATCGTCTCGAGCGACCTTCAACGCGCCGCTGAGACCGTCCGGCCAGTCGCCGACCACCTCGGACTAGTGCTCGACTACGAGCCGCGTCTGCGCGAGATCGCCAACGGCGAGTGGGCCGGCCTCCTGGCCGATGACATCGCAACCAGGTGGCCCGAGAGATTCGCCGCCTATCGAGCCGGCGAAGACGTTGCCCGTGACGGCGGGGAACGATGGGAAGACGTCCAACGACGGGTTCGGGAGGCGATGGTCGAGCTGGCAGGCGAGACCAGAAACGACGACGTCGTACTGGTTGGAACCCATGCAGGGCCGGCGATGGCGATCGCCAGATGGGCGGCCGGTCATCCTCCTATCGGAAACGTGTTCACATCGGAGTTTCCACCACTCGCAAACACGTCTGTCTCGACGTTTCGGATGGTTGCGAACATCCCCCACTTGATCGAATACAACCGAATCCATCATCTATGACGTCGTCGCCCAAGGCGATGCTGCACGTTTTTCCGAGTCAGCACCGACGCACCGTGGCCGGGGTCTGCCGCGAAGTACTCGGAAGCCAACGATTCGACGAGCCGCCGCCGTGACGATTCATCGCCAACCAGAATCGCTGCGCCCGTGTCCTTGACCATCCCGAGCGCACGTCTGAACGCTCTGACGTCCTTGCCATCGGCGATGAGAAGATCAAACCGATGGTGGAAGACATCTTTGAGGAAACCATCGAGATCCTGATAGTGGCTGGCGACCCGGATATCGACGTCGAGCTGCGACTGAACCAATGGGTCCAACCCCCGGTGTCGCGGATGGAGTTGGACGATCAGCTTGCCGGTCATCGGTAGCCCGTCGCGCACCCAGGGTACATACCCGATCACGCCCGGTCCGGCCATGAGAACCACCGCTTGATCAGCCAGGTTGGCAAACACCCGGAGGAAAGCCGCCAGCGATCTGTTTACATCGCCGAGTCGGTGGTCGGCAAGCGCCGACATCCATTCTTCTGCTTGCCTCGGATCGTTCATGACGTCAACGAGCGAGAGAACGCCTCCATGTGAAAGCTCGCGTGCTCGGGGACGTATCGATATTGAGTGCCGATTGGGCATGCACGACGCGACAGGCACCCGCCGTCAACACATTCACACGCATTGGCGGTCGTCACGTACCCGGCACACCTTTTGACGTCGAAAACTCCGTGTGCAAAGGCGTCAACGGGACAGGCCGACAAGCAGGGCTGTGAAATGCAACGTGTGCACAAATCGGCAACCGGCTCAGACTGCTGACGTCCGAGCCGCGTTCTCAGGGCCAGTGCGAATCGGTACGCATGCCAGAGACCAAACTGACGGTGAATGAACATACCGATCATCGACGGCTCGGACTCCTGAGCGAGGCGTGCCCACCGTAAAAAGGGATGCGGGGGATAGACCCCAAAGGGATAGAGAGCCTCGACATCGAGACGGGACGCTACGGCATCGCCGATGCGACGACTCCATCGATCGAGAGGATCCGCGAGGCCGTCGCGATACTCCGCCGAGCCGGTGAAGCTCTGCCACATCGTGGACCCGGCTGCCCCGACGAGCACCATCGAACGTGGGAGGGTCCCGTCGGACAGTGACAACGCTTGCCATGTCACGGATTCGTCATCCGGAACATCGAATGAACCGAGAACTACCAGGCCGTGCTCGGATACCGCTCTGGCGATCGTTTCCAACATCCTCGGAACCATAGATCCATCGCCACATGGGCGCAGCGCAGGTCGCGAAACCGCTGCTTAGCGGGTTGCACGGATCCGTTGCTCGGGCGTAACCTGCCCCGCTATCCCTGACCGTACACAGAGCCTTGTCTGGCGGGTGACCCAGGGCGGAGAGTTGATAGTTTGAGATTCACACGTGTCGTTTCGTTCGCAACATGGGTAGCCATTGCGCTGCTGTCGGTGTACGCATTTGCCGCGTTCACTCCGGACGCCACCGAGGCGATCGTTTCGGACACCACAGCTGACCCCATCGAGGAAGCCGCCACGGCCGGATCAGGCGCCGGGCGACAGGCTGCGCTCGCACTCGCCCAGGGATTCACGGGCGCCGACATAGCCGTGCCGGATCCGACCACGACCACGGTACCGCCAACGACGTCGACCACGTCGACCACCACCACCTCCACCACGACAACGTCCGTTCCGGAGACGACCACAACCACCGCAGCGACCGTCACGACTTCCGCACCCGCCCCCGCTCCCCGTGCGTCGGCGCCACTTGCTCCGGCTAGCGTTCGTTCCCTGGTCGCGCAATATTTCCGCCCCGAGGATGTCGACAAAGCGGTGGTCGTGGCTTTCTGTGAGAGTCGCTACGACGCGAACGCCACCAACAGCCGAAGCGGCGCAGCGGGGTTGTTCCAGCACCTTCCGAAGTTTTGGGAAAGCCGTTCGGCCAAAGCAGGGTTCGGAGGCTGGGACATTTACGACCCCACTGCCAATGTTGCCGTCGCAGCCTGGCTCGTGTATTCAAACGGTGGATGGAAGCACTGGAACGCTTCCAAGGGTTGCTGGGCGAACACGGTCCTGGAAACGACGACGACGTCCCTAGCCGAAGAGTCCACAACAACGACTCTGCCGCCGGAATCGACCACGACTACCACCACGATTGCGGCGACCGAACCGGCCACAACGACTACGACAACCACCACGCCTCCCACGACGTCGACGACCGTAGCCCCAACGACAACGACGGAACCGACTTCGTCCTCATCCACCACATCGTCCAGCACGTCGACCACGGTCGCACCGACGACGACAGCCGCCCCAACAACGACCGTGCCCCCTACGACGACAGCGCCAACGACCACGGTCGCCCCGTAGTCATATCCGGCCGTACCATTGCGGCCATGTCCTACGAAACCCATCCGGACGATCTGGCAATACCCGGCGAACCCGCATATCGAGCTGATCAGCTACGTCGCTGGCTGTACCAGACGCCGGTGCTCACCCCGGCACAGATGACGAATCTGCCGACGTCGATTCGAGAGCACCTGGGTGAGTCCCACTGGCCGTTCGCGGTGGAGGCAGAATTGTCCGCGGATCGAGGAGCAACACGCAAGTGGCTGTTTCGAACTCCCGACGGCGCTTCGATTGAGGCGGTCGTGATGGGGTATGAGAAACGTACGACGATTTGTATCTCGAGCCAGGCCGGATGTGCCATGGCCTGCACGTTCTGCGCCACAGGCCAATTCGGGTTTGAACGTCATCTCACATCCGGAGAGATCGTCGCCCAGGTCGCATATGCAAACGCCGGCCTGAGAGACAAGAACATGACGGTCGGGCGTGACCACGTAACGAGCATCGTCTTCATGGGTATGGGCGAGCCTCTGGCCAATTACGCAAACGTGCGTGAGGCGATCAGAAGGATGATCGAAGTCATGGGTGTGTCGCCTCGACACATAACCGTCTCGACGGTTGGCATCGTGCCGGCCATATACCGTCTCGCCGAGGAGCCATGGCCGCTCAACCTCGCAGTGAGCCTCCACGCTGCCGACGATGAGACGCGATCGTCGATCGTGCCCATCAACAAGCGTTACCCGATCCATGCCCTTACGGAAGCCTGCGCTGCCTTTTTCGAAAAGACAGGCCGCAGGGTGTCGATCGAATGGACGCTCATAGCCGGAACGAATGACTCGGCGGACCAGGCGCAAAGACTCGGCGCCATTGCACTTGGTATGTCTGCCCACGTAAACGTGATTCCGCTCAATCCGACCCCGCTCTCGTCAGACAGACCTCCGGACGCTGATTCTGTCGAACGTTTCAAGCAGGCTGTGGCGCGAACCGGTGTCACCGTGACGATCCGAAATACTCGCGGCAGGGAGATCGACGCCGCCTGTGGCCAGCTCAGGTCACAGATTGCCGTAACCGGATGAAGGATTTGCATTGAAGGCAGGACTGCTCGTGATCGCGTCGCTCCTTCTTGCCGCCTGCGGCGGAGGACAGAATGGTGGGCTCGACCCTGGAGCCCATTCCACCGTCCTGAATGCCCGGCAGGCGAGCGAACAGGAAGGTTCCGTCACCGTGCAGGGATTCTTGTGGGCCGATAGTCCCGACGCCGTCCGCTTGTGCGACGCCGCACTCGAGTCTTTTCCTCCACAGTGTGGAGAGCCTTCGGTCCCGGTGTCGGGCATCGACATCACGACAGTGGCAGGAACCGACTTCTTCGAGAACATCTTCTGGGCTGAGTCGGTGCGTCTCATCGGCACCATGGACGAGGAAACGCTGCGGGCAGAACGCCTCGCTCTCGCTTCCTCTGCCAACGGTCTGAATGCCAGAATCCTCGTGCCGCCGACTGTTGACCAGGCGAATCCTGGCTGGACCATCTTGTTGAGCAATCCAGGCGATGAACCGGTTGACATCACATTCCCCTCCGGCCAGGACGCAGATGTTTTGATCAGGGACGCTACCGGCGAAACGATCTACGCCTGGAGCGCCACATTCAGTTTCATACAGGAGGTTCGCACCGAAACCCTGCTCCCGGGCGAGACCCGAAGGATCTTGCTCCAGGGGACACCTCTCGAAGCTCCTCCCGGGTCTTACGAGCTCGAAGCCACGATCGCAGGCGAACCGGGTCCAGGCGTCATGAGAGGCACCATCCACATCAGCTGACGATGCCGCGTTCTTCGAGATCGGCAATCCGATCTAACGGGATCCCCCAGTCGACCAGAACCTGCGCCGACGCCCGCGCCGGGGGCCGTGGCCGGGCAGCGGCGGTCGCTGAGAATCTGGGCACGGGTCCCGGCTGCACCACGCCATCAACCTCGACAAACATCTCACGATCTCGATGATGGGCCTCGTCGCGCGCTTCGTCCATGTTCAGCACCGGGGTGACACAAGCCTCTCGCCCGTCGAAGCATGCAATCCACTCCGCCCGGCTTTTCGATGCGAACGTCGACGAAAGAACTTCCCGCAGATGACCCCACGTACTCCGCTCATATTGGCTCGGCACATCGAATGTCACTCCGAGGACGTCGATCAGTTCTGCGAAGAACTTGGGTTCGAGTGCCCCAACAGCCATGTACCCCGCATCGGATGTTTCGTACACGGCGTAAAACGGGCATCCGCCATCGAGGAGGTTCCTGCCCCGATCCCAGGTCCAGAGACCATCCGCGGCCAGACCGTGAATCATCGTGGTCATCGAGGCGGCTCCGTCCACCATGGCGACGTCGATGACCTGGCCCTCACCGGTTCGGCCGGCGTGGAGGAGTGCTGCGGTTACACCGAATGCCAGCAACATTCCGCCACCTCCGAAATCTGCAACGAGGTTCAGCGGAATCGAGGGCGGACCCCCGGGGGGTCCGATGGCATCGAGCACTCCGGTCATCGCCAGATAGTTGATGTCGTGTCCTGGCTGGTCTGCTCGATCTCCGTGCTGGCCCCAGCCCGTCATGCGTCCGTAACACAACTTCGAGTTGCGGGCCAGACACTCGTCGGGCCCGACCCCCATTCGCTCTGCAACCCCGGGTCGGTAACCCTCGATGAGAGCGTCTGCCTCCTCAACCAGGTCGAGTAGCACTGCTCGCCCAAGCGGGTTTTTGAGATCGATCGATACCGACAGACGGTTGCGTGCGAGCAATTCATGTTCGGGACGACCGAAACCGAACACGTCTCCAGGGCGTTCGATGCGAAGGACGTCTGCCCCGAGATCGGCCAGAAGCATGGTCCCGTACGGTCCAGGGCCCAGCCCGGCCAGTTCGATGATCCGTATACCATCCAGAGGGCCCATAGCCAAGGATGGTACCGAGGAAGGACGCTGGGCACCGCAATGACAACCGGCTAGATTCCTCGCGATGTTGCACCCGGTGTTCGAAGAAGCCTTCGAGGACCTTCTCATTGCGTGGCGCAGCCACCAGGTCCAGCGCAATGCACCCGATCGTACGGTCCAACGACTGGCCAGGTCTCGTCTACAACTCGACCGGGCTCGAGATCGTGCGTATCGGTTGCGGTTCGGGATGTATCCGGAGGTTGCAGAGGAGAGAGAAGTCGCCTTTGTCATTTTCTGTCCGTCGCTTGATGCCGTGGTTCACATCAAGCACCGAGATCTGAAAAGCGACGGCTCCAATGTGCGATTCCGCTGTCCATGCGGGCAATTCATGAGCAGACCTGACACCCTGGACCGCACCGGTTGACTCGACCCACCATCACGAGAACTACGCGGAGCCGGAACACAAGCGCCGCTCAACGATCCTCGAGCATGCAATAAGCTGCGAACGTGCAGATTCCCATCACCCTGATCCCTGGCGACGGTATCGGACCGGAAGTTTCAGCGGCCATGGTCGCCGTAGTCGACGAAGCGACAGACGGAAGGATCGTGTGGGACCGTCAACTCGCCGGGGCTACCGCATTCGACGAGACCGGCGAATTGCTGCCGCTGGACACGGTCGAATCGATCGTTCGGAACCGCGTGGCGATCAAAGGGCCGCTCCAAACACCGGTGGGCAGCGGTTGGCGATCGATCAATGTGGCGATTCGCCAGGAATTGGATCTGTACGCGTGTCTCCGCCCGGTTCAATCACTTCCGGGGCACTCGCTTTCGAGGTACGAGAACGTTGATCTCGTGGTTGTGCGCGAAAATACCGAAGGCCTCTACGCCGGTCGCGAGCACGAAGTCGTCCCGGGCGTGGTCGAGGCCCTCAAGATCGTGAGTCGCAAAGCATCGGAACGGATCGTTCGATTCGGCTTCGAATATGCTCGAAATGAAGGACGCAGGAAGATCACCGTTGCGCACAAGACGGCGGTGATGCCACAATCGGAGGGGCTCTTCGTCGAGAGTGCCGTGAGGGTCGCTGACGAGTTTCCCTTCATGCAGGTCGACTTCGTCAAATTCGACAATGTGGTCATGGACCTTGCGCTCGATCCCAGCTCGCATGATGTCATCATCCTCGGAAACCTCGACGGAGATCTTCTGAGCGACCTATGCGCCGGCCTCGTCGGCGGACTCGGGATGGTTCCCGGAGCCAATATCGGAGAAACGACAGCAGTATTCGAGGCAGTGCACGGCACAGCACCTGATATTGCAGGCAAGGGCATCGCCAACCCCATTGCCCTGATCCTGTCCGCCGAAATGATGCTCAGATACGTCGGAGAGCACGGCGCTGCCGACCGCGTTCGAGGAGCGGTCGAGCAGGTGATGACCGAAGGCACGACCTTGACAGGAGATCTCGGTGGCACTGCGACCACCACCGAAATCACGCGGGCACTGGTGGCAGCTGTATGAAAACGGTGGCCTTGATCGTTAGCGGAGGGATCGCCCAGGAGATCACGCCGCCTGTTCTTCGCATCATCGAAGCCGCCGGTTCCGACATCAACTGGGATCGTCACGACATCATCGTTGGTCCTGAAGGACCAATCGAAGGCATGCTTGAGCCTGCGATCTCAGCCGTTCGTCGACATGGGGTCGCTCTCAAGACCAAACTGATCGCTCCCAACGGATGGGGTCCGCGCGGCAGCCTCAATGTCACGCTGCGGCAACGCCTCGATCAGTACGCCGGCGTGTACGTCATCAAATCCATTGCCGGCCTTTCGTCGAGATTTCCGGAACTCGACCTCGTTCTGATCCGGGAGAACACCGAAGACATCTATAAGTCGATCGAACACGAGGTGGTCGACGGTGTTGTCGAATCCATCAAGATCGTGACCGAGAAGGCTTCAGAACGGATTGCGAGGTTCGCGTTCTTCACCGCCAAGTACCTCGGGCGCAAGAAGGTGACGTTCATCCACAAAGCCAACATCATGAAAATGTCGGATGGCCTGTTCATGAACACCGTTCGTCGCGTTGCAGCAGAACACCCTGAGTTCGAATATGAGGAGACCATCGTTGATGCTGCATGCATGAAGCTGGTGCTGAATCCGTACCAATTCGATGTCATGCTCATGGGAAACCTCTACGGTGCAATCCTTTCCAACCTCTGCAACGGTTTGACCGGCGGTATCTCATCGAGCATGGGCATCCACATAGGAGACGACACCCGGATCTACGAATCGACCCACGGCGATGCAGCCCATCTCGTCGGCACCGGACTGGCGAATCCGTTGCCTCTCCTCATTCCCGCGATCGACATGCTTCGTTGGATAAAAGAATCCGAAGCAGCCGATGCCATCCATAACGCGCTCGAGGCCGTCCTCCAGCAAGGTTCAGTCCTGACGCCAGATCTCGGCGGAACCGCAACGACCGAGGAAGTCGCCGACGCCATCATCGGAAACCTCGACGCCTGAACCCCAGGGCGCGTACGGCATCCCGGACAGGCAAAACAGACGTAAAGAACATTCGAAAATAGGTTCAACCTTGCCTTAAACCCGAACTCGAGGGTTCACCGGATGCGCCCATAACCACGGGACCTACGTCGGTCTTATGTGCGAACGGCGCGTAAGTCGATTTTGTTGCTCCAGCGGAGGGAGGTCAGCTGAATTGGGTTGTGGGTCGCTCGACGAGATCGCCATCCACGAAGATGTCGACTTTTTCGTTGTAGAACGCAACACGACCTTCTATCCCCCGGCTCTCAGGCAGCGGGGTGTCGTAACCCCACGCAATGTTTTCGTGGAGAGCTCCGCCGGCAGTCACCGTCCAGTAGCGTGCCGTTCCCTTATATGGACACCCGCTCGATTTGTCGGTGGCGGACAGCAGAGCGAATTGAACGTCGGTCTTGGGTAAGTAGTAGCGGGTTGGGAGCCCGGTTTCGAAGAGAAGTTTGGCATTCCGTGTATCGGCCACGGTCTCACCATCGATCTCGATTCGAATGTGTCGGCTGCTGTCGAGTACATCGATGCGCGTGTATGGATCACGGGGGTGCACATAGACCTCGGCGTCTTCCTCGAACCACGCGTCCATGGCGTGCCAATCGAACCGGACGTGATCCTCGATGTCTGTCAACGGCGAGTTCGGATGGTGCCAGGCGCCCCCACGTACGATCGACTCACGTCCGTGCACGTCGAAGACATGCGCGTCGCCGCGTGATGGGGATCTTCGAATCTCGCCGTTAGCCCTGAGTACTCCGTCGCTGACGTCGCCGATCGGAATGTAGTACTGGGGATAGTTGGGTACTTCCCAGACCAAAAGAACCGCGGTCGAGTCGAGCACCACGTCACCGTCGAGCATCGCTCTGATCCTCTTGGCCGTGCTTTCGACTTTTACCCGCCCACGGGTTGGAGAAGAAGGTGTGGTTGTCATGGTTCATCCTTTTGCGTTTGGGTGACTACAGGCTCATGCGACACGAATCGTTTGGCCATACGGGTGGCGACCGTTGCATCGTCTTCGGGCGTCAGTCCGTGTCGTTGTGTTGGGTCGATGTGACACGCACGTCCCGGGGTTCGCGTAGCACAACCGGGTCTCGGCTCTCCGCATTCCTCACACAGGGCGGTTCGGGTTCGTGTAGATACGACGGGGCGTGAGCAACACGGCACACCTTCGTTCCTCCGCCATGACCCGATCAAACTCATCCCAGTTGTCGTGTCGGCCGCCGGCCGCGGTGTAGATGGATCGGATCAGATCGAGGATCTCGTGCGTGACCATCCCGGAACTCGGATCGTCCGGGCCTATCAAGTCGACGGCACCTTCTGCGGCCACCCACCGCCAGCCGCGCCGCACGAGCATCGACAGGTACGGCTCACGCCGAAGATGTTCGAGTTTGCGAGAACCACCGACGGCAACGAACCCGATGCAGGGATCCCCGGACAGAGGATGCTCGATTACTCCCGCGTTGACCACCGTGAGCACGGGCGTGGAATCGGAGCCGATCACTGCGGCCGTGACAAGCCCGGTTTCGGAACTCAGCAGGCTGCGTACGTCATCGATCGTCGCCACGCTCGACATCTTATGCAGCCAGATCTCACAGCAAGTCGGGATCGGAACATCCGGCTGTCCCGCCGGTACCCGACCCTGGACCTTCAAACGTTCGGGGGTCGAGAAACCCCGTTCCCACCTCTTCGGTCTCCAGAAACCTCAATATCGCCTTGCCGAGGGCGATTGCCTCTTGTTCGCGCACATATCCACTCTCCAGAATTGCTGCCTCATCGGGATTGGTCAGGAAGAACGACTCTGAGAGCACGGAGGTGATCCCTTCCGTCCGCCTCAGAACACCGTAGTAGTCAAGACCGGCATCGTTGAGCATGGCCACGGCGCCGGGCGGGCTGCCCGCCGCGTATGACACATCGAGACCAGAAAGGGTGTCAACGAGCTCCTCGTACACCAGTCCGGCCAGGCGGCGTGAGTCGTCGGAAGCAACCTGATGGAACACGAGGGTCCCCGGTTCCCGGGTTGCCGTAGTCGGGCCTCCGTTGTGGTGAATCGAAATGAACACGTCGGGCTCAACGCGCAGAGCCAGTTCTCCACGCGCCGCAATTGCGACTCGATAATCGTCCGTCCGTGTGAGGAGCGTTGACACGCCCCGGTACTCGAGAAATCTCTGGAGACGTTCGGCAACGTCGAGATTGAGATCGGATTCCCGCAAGCCGCTCGAAGCGACTGCGCCGGTCTCGTCTCCTCCATGGCCAGGATCGATGAGCACTTGCACATGTGTCACCGGCATCCCGGAATCCAACGTCGCAGTATTCGCGCAAGGTGTCCCCACGACCCACCCACCCGACGGTGACGCACTGAGAATCGGCACCACCACGCCCGAAGGGCTCACGATTGCGACGGGATCACCAGCAATCGTCGTGGTGGTGGTGGACGTCGTAGTAGTCGAGGAGGTCGATGATGATGGTCCTGCGATGGTGGTGGACGTTGTTGTGGTCGTCGGCACCCCGACATTCGTAACGGGCGCAGGCGACTCCATCGAGATGAGGCCACTGCACCCTGATACGATGATCGCCAGGCTCAATATGAGATCCCGCCTTCGCATCGTCAGCAGATTACGAAGTTCACATCGCTGATCGTAGGCTGGCGCCCATGAGTGACGCCATAGATGATCTCCCCCTTACAGAAGAATGGTTTTATTGCATCGAGCATGGTTCGGTCGAGACGCGCGGCGGCTGCAAAATAACCGACCGGCTGGGACCGTATCCAACCCGCGAGGCTGCTGCGGCTGCTCTTGACCGTGTCGAAGATCGAAACGACGACTGGGACCACGACCCGAATTGGAACGACGACGACGACCAGGTCGAGCCTTCGTAGGCGCCTCCTTGCTTTGATCAATCAGCTCACAATGTAACGGAGTACCAGAAGGCCAGTCAGGGCGTACATCACAGGATGAACCTTGTCCGCTTTACCGGTCAAGGCGCTGATCGCCGTGTAGCTGATGATCCCGAGTGTGATGCCTTCGGTGATGCTGTAGAGAAACGGCATGCCGAAGATCGTCAAAAACGCGGGGATCGCGATTCGATAGTCGTTCCAATCGATCTTTGAGACCCCGGTCATCATCATTGCTCCAATGATGATGAGGGCCGGTGCGGTCGCCACGGCGGGAACCATCGCTGCCAGAGGCCACAGGAACAAACTGAGCAGGAACAGTATCGCTACGGTTAGAGAGGTCAATCCCGTACGACCCCCGTCTTCGATTCCTGCGGCCGACTCGATGTAGGTGGTGGTGCTCGATGTCCCGAGAAATGCGCCTGCGGTGGTTGCGATGCCGTCGGCCATGAACGCAGCACGTGGGTGGGTCATGTTCCCGTCCTCATCCATATATCCGGACTTTTCAGAGAGACCGATCAACGTGCCCGCCGTATCGAAGAAGTCAACAAACAGGAATGTGAATACCACAGTGAGGATGCCGGTGCCCAGGGCTGATCCGATATCGAGCGCCCCGATCAAGTCGCCCGGCCACACAGGAGTCGAGACGATATCCCCTCCCGAAAAGGCCCCCAATGAGCCATCGCCCTGTACGAAAACCTCAGCCCTCGTGATCATGGCGAGCACGGTGGTTCCGACGATACCGATCAGCACTGCACCGGGAATCTTGCGAGCGACGAGTACTCCCGTAATGATCAGACCTGCCGCTACCAGCCACATCGACGAACTGGAAGCCCAATCTCCAACGGTTATCAGGGTTGCATCAGAGTTGACCGAGAGGCCTGAGTTGACAAACCCGATGATCGCCAGAAAGGCTCCGATGCCCGCTGTGATGGCAAACTTCAAACTTCTCGGTATGCCATTGATGATCCATTCACGTAACCCGGTAGCCGAGATGATCATGAACAGAATGCCCGAGAGGAATACAGCTCCCAATGCGGTCTGCCACTCGAAACCCTGGCCCAGCACGACGGAGAACGTGAAGTAGGCATTGAGGCCCATTCCAGGAGCGAGAGCAAAGGGAAGCCGAGCCCACAGCGCCATGACCGTGGTTCCGATAGCCGCCGCAAACACGGTCACTGTCAACAACTGCGGAAACGATCCCTCGAAATCGATGGCCGTCGAGAGAATTCCGGGATTCACCACGATGATGTATGCCATGGCGAGGAAGGTTGTGACACCCGCCCTCAGTTCCCTGCTCACTGAACTTCCTGAGGAGCTGATGCCGAAAAACGCATCGAGCGCGCTCCCGGCCCTGGCTCCAGCCCGTTGATCGATTTGCGTCGCCATGCGGACCTCCTTGTTCGCCAACAGCGACCAGGAGGCCATGCGCCCAGTCTCATCAGGCAACGGATTGCGAACGTGCGTGAATCTCGCGTCGCATCTCCAAAGAACCGATCGTTCAGATTGCCATCAGGCCTGGTTCGTAATCCTCGTACTCCTCCGGGCAGCTTTACGTTTTGTAAAACCCATTGTTGCGTCGGGATGATGAAAAATCAACCGGTGGAGCGAGATACGCCCAGAACACTGACAACGAATTCGCACTGGCTGACGAAACCATGCAGCCGCATCACTTCGTTCCCACGTCGGTTTTTCTCAATGCTCGATATCGCGACGGGTTGACTCCGGTCCAGCGCCGAAAAGCCCGACCAAGTGCGGCATCATCGGCATAGCCAACCCGACGCGCCACCGCTGCGACGGTCAGGTTGGACTCGGCGATCATGCGGGCTGCCAGATGGATCCTCCACCTGATCAGATAGGTCCCGGGAGGCTCGCCAAGCGCCCTGGTGAACCGGGGATAGAAAGCCGAGCGGGACATGCCGACGGCGGAGGCGAGCTCGCCGACTGTCCACGGTTCGGACGGATGTTCATGAATGAGTGCGACAGCTTCTGCGATCGCCGGGTCTCGCAAGGCTTCTAGCCATCCGATGTCCGCGCCCTCACCTGCGAGCACCGATCGCAAGGCGTACAACACAACGACATCGGCGAGACGCCCGAGAACTCCGCTCGATCCCGATGTTGCGAGCGACAGTTCCCGCCTCATCATGTCGACCGTGGCACCGATCCAGGCCCCGTTGGCATCATCGTCGCCACCCACCACGATCATCGGGGGCAACGAGGTGAGCATGGGGTGGACTCTGCTTCGATCGAAATGGACTGTGCCGCACAGCAGGGTGGTGGCTCTGCCCCCTCCTTCGATGCTCAACCGGGATAGCCCGCCGTCACGATGTGGAACGTGCTGCCAGGTAGGCGAGACGCCGCTATCGGGATCATCGAGCATCACATGCTCGTGTCCTTGGGGAAAGATCACCACCTGACCCGCCGAGAGAAACACCGGCTCCCCGTCGTCAGGGCTGGCCCAGCAGGAACCGCTGATGACGGCATGGAACAAACCTGTGTCGTGCTCCCCGGAAGCGACCCCCCAGGGCGCCGTCAAGTCTGCCAACGAAAACACCGCGCCAGTCAGACGCAACGTGTCCATCACCCGTGCGGTGGGATCCCCGGACGTTCGATCAAGAGAAACGGACATTCAGCCCTTCATTCGTCCAGATTCTTGTTCTACCGTAGCAAAAACGCGAGGAGACGCAATGCTGTGGTTGGCAACGATTCTGAATTTCTTCCTACCGGGTGCCGGATACCTGGTAGCGAAGGTCAAACCGCCCTGGGCGGTTCTCTGGCTGCTGGGTGCCATCGGTCTCACAATCGTCGAGTTCGGAATCCAGGAGAGTGAACCGGACCTCTACCTCCTGATGTTCGCCAGCGTGTTTGCGATGAACCTCGCCTTCGCCATCGATGTGTACCGCACAGTGAAGGACCGGGAAATGGCCGTTTCCTCCTGACAACGTCCTGTCGTAGTCTCGTGGAGATCCCCCACGAAGGAGACCACCATGTCACTCGATTCAACTGCGACGGCCCATTGGGAGGGCGACCTCCTATCGGGGGCTGGAGTCGCGACTCTCAGCTCTGGAGCAGGGGGACCGTTTCCGGTCGATTGGAAAGCCCGCTCTGAAGACCATCGGGGTAAAACCAGTCCGGAAGAGCTCATCGCTGCGGCCCACGCAACCTGTTTTTCGATGGCCCTCTCGAATGGGCTAGGCAAGGCCGGCACGCCCCCGGAGTTTCTTGATGTCACAGCGACCGCGACATTCGTCCCGGGTGAAGGCATCACATCGATGGTGCTCGTGTTGAGCGGCTCGGTGCCCGGCATCAGCGACGATGAATTCCGGAAGGCCGCCGAAGACGCAAAAGAAAATTGCCCCGTTTCACAAGCCCTGCGGGGCAATGTGCCTATCACCCTCGAGATGCAATAACCGTCCTGCGCTCTCGATAATCCGCCTCACCGCCGAGCAGGTCTCAAAGGTCGGCCCATCAAATCTGACTTTTTCCCCTGCAGATTTGCGCGAGGCGCACTCAAGATGATTAGCGAGCAAGGAGCAGGATGCGATCCCCGAAACCGTCGCCCGTGGCTACCACCAGCTTGCTCGTGATCCTGGCACTCATCGGAGGGCTGGCGGGCTGTACATCGGAATCGACGACGCCCCCGGATCTATCACTACCTTCGACAACGTCGCCTACGACAACCCTCA
Source organism: Acidimicrobiia bacterium (assembly GCA_041567895.1). Lineage (GTDB taxonomy): Bacteria > Actinomycetota > Acidimicrobiia > Spongiisociales > SHLN01 > JABDOU01. The sequence continues at coordinate 14,561 of JBFGAX010000022.1, read as the reverse complement.
CGACCACTGCGCCACCCGGAAAACCGGTGGAATTGGGCTCAACCGAAGTTGGCACGGTCATCAACCTTCCGCTGATCACCGTCGACTGGACCTGGACTCCACTCGACATGGGGGACCCGGATGCCGTCGAGCCATGGCTGAATCACGTGAGCATCATCGGCGACCATTTCGTGGCGGTGGCCTTCGCCTGGAATGCACCGCCCGACAATCAAAGCGTCTACACCTGGACATCAACAAATGCCGACGAGTGGGTGCGCACCGAACTCGAGATTCCACAAGGCGAGGTCATGCACTCGATCTCCGTCACCGGAGGAACACTCGTAGGCCTCGGTCAGCAAACGGTTTCTGGCGCAATGTATCCAAAGCTCTGGAGGTTCGACGCAGACGAAGGCTGGACAACGATGGAGTTTGAGACTCCCGGAATCGATCTTCGCGACGTGAACATCTATGGGGTCGCCGCGAATGAGGCCGGCACGTTGCTCGGGGCGGGATTAGACGTCTATCGAACCGATGAACCAATCGCTTTCGAGGCCAAAGGCTTCCGCTTTGAGCTCGATGACATCGAAGGCCGATTTGAGGTCACCGAGGCCGACACCGGTCGGCTTGTGACAGCCGGAAGGTGGGCGGACCTCTATCGATGGAGCGAAGAAGGGCAAGCGATCTACGTCACCGAGACTGCGGCGCTCATCACGATTGTGCCTTGGGAGGTGTGGGACGGGATCTATCCGACGTATTCTCCGCTTCCGATCCCCGTCGTCGCGGCGGGCGAGATATCTTCGTCTCAATCGATCGAGTGGGACGGCTACGAGGTCACCGTGGACGATTCGCAAGACCTCTTCGTTGTCACCCAGAACGCCCAGGTGGTGACCGAAGGGCGACTCCAGGATCTCTATCGCGGCCCATCTCCGTCGTTCAAAGACCCTGCAACCGACGAACTCGCGGTCTCGTTCACGTGGGACGAATGGGATAACGTCGTCAACGCCGCATATGAGGGCTACAACGGGGAATCGCACGTGCGCCACGAGTCACAGCAGCTCATCTTGTTCTCGGCCGATGGCAAGACCTGGTCCAGACGGATTCTCAGTGAAGACCAAAACACGCACCTGGAGTCAGTTGCCACGGTCGGTAATACCTTCGTCGTCAACCTGGTCGAACACTTCGACTATGGCGTGCGGCGCAGTGTGTTTTTGTCGGCCGATGGCATCGAGTGGGAACAGATCGAGACAACCGGACCGGAGTACGCCGATGTGATCCGGCAGGGGCCGCACGGCCTGATTGCAATTTCCTGGGGTGCAAACGAACCGGCCGTTGCTACGTCGGATGACGGAATCGACTGGACGACCACGTTGACGCTGGGCCCCCAGAACGATAATCGGGAGGGCTGGCTGAGGCTGGTTGCCAGCGGAGACCTGGGACGGGCGGCGCTTGCCACCCTTTCACAGGCGCCACCTTATGAGAACCTGCGTATCACAGTCGGCGACCAGACTGCCGAGTTCGGCGGTCTCGAGTGGGCACTACGGATCACTGAAACACTGTCGGGCGAGGTGTTGCTTGAAGCTGGTTGGAGTGAGATCGAGGAAGCATATAGTTTGGGAGATCCTCGTTTTGCGAGTTATGAAGACGGGGCGACCACTCTGTTCTCCAGAGACGGCGTGGTGCTCATGGTCATCACCGATCAGCTGGCTTTCGAGGCTATGGAGGAGCAGGCCGCGTCAAACCAGGCTCAAGTCGACCATGTACTCTTCTTGGAGGTCGAAGGGGCTTGGCACGAAGTCGAGTTTCCTGACGACAAGACGCCTGAGGCCCTGGCAGTCGGCACCGATGTAATCGTCGTCGGCACGATGACATACCCGCCATATTCAGCCATCTCACCCATGACCAACCAACTGGGGATCCTGACTGGCAAGCTCCAGTGATCGGCTACTAACCCCATCACAACAAAGTTCCGATAGCGAGTCCGAGGGATATCGTCACTAACGAAGCCACAGCGCTCAAGGTGAGAACATTGGCTCTTCGGCCACTCACGTCGCCCCGGATCAGCGCTAGCTGTGGAAGAAGCAATGCGGAGGCGGCGGCGAAAGCCAACACAGTGGACCAGCCAGGACGCCAGGGGGCCAGTGCACCTATAGCGACCATCGTGCCGAAAACCAGGAACCCATGAAACGCTCGCGCTGACTCATCACCGAGCCGAACCCAGAGCGTCAATTTGCCCGCCGCCGAATCGGAAATGGCGTCGGGCACATCGAGAGCCATCAGCATGGTGAGGTTGATCACCACAAGAGGTAGCACGAACGACGCCAGCAACTTCCAATTCGGATCGCCCGCCGCAAGTGCGCCTGTGAGCGGTACCAAACCGCCAACGATCACCGCGGCCACCACTTCACCCCAACCACGAGATATCAACCGCATCGGAGGCGCCGAATACCACCACGAACCCAGGAGTGCGATGACTCCAACCAGGCCCAGGCGTATATCGATTGACGCGCCCCAAACCCCAAACAGCATCGCCAACCCGGAAGAAATCCGAGCCGCCACCAGAGCTGTCCGGGGCTGTAGTCGGCCCGAAAGCAGGGCCCCTGACCCGCCAGAAAACCAGGTTCGGTTGGTCGCCAGAGCATCGGGTTCCTGGTCGAAATACTCATTGGCGTACTGGGCCACGAGCTGGATCGTGGTAACCATGCCCTGGCCGATCAGATAATGCAGAGGCGGGATCTCGCCTTCCGCCGCACGCGTACCTACCCAGAACAGAACGAATCCGCCGATGAGAAACTCGAATCTGCTCAGTCTCACGAATGCTGATAGCACGCGCCTATTGTCGTCTGACGAACGCAGCCGTGGCTCGATCAGGCGGAATGACCTGGTCTTTGTTTGTCCCTTTGGTTGCGTCTGGCATTCACTTTTCGAAGGTTGTCGAACGGGAATGGGACGTTCTACTCTGGGTCAGCGGCCACCGTGCACGCCACACTGGTCACCAGAATGAGGAGCCATGACGCACGCCATCATCACTGATCGTTTGACCAAGCACTACGGGGAAACGCAGGCATTGATCGATCTCGATCTCGAAGTCGAGCGGGGCGAGGTTTTTGGGTTTCTTGGTCCGAACGGTGCCGGGAAGACGACCATGATCCGGACCGTTCTCGATCTCATCTATCCGACGTCTGGAACTGCGACACTGCTTGGTAGGGACTCACACCAATTCGCCGTTGAGCTTCGCAATCACATCGGATACCTCCCCGGCGATCTCGAGTTATACCCGACCCTGACCGGCCGAGAGACACTGACCTACTTCGCCAACCTCCGGGGCGGAGTCGATTGGACATACGTGGATCACCTCGCCGATCGGCTCGACGCCGACCTGACCAAGAAGGTCAGAGATCTATCAAGCGGAAACAAGCAGAAGGTTGGTCTCATACAGGCATTCATGAACAAGCCCGACCTCTTGATTCTCGACGAACCGAGCTCGGGACTCGATCCTCTGGTGCAACAGGAATTCCAGGCGATGTTGCGAGAAATTGCAGCGGAGGAACGCACCGTGTTTCTCTCCAGCCACACTCTCTCGGAGGTCGAACGTGTGGCAGACCGTGTTGCCATCATCCGCCATGGCCGCCTCATTGTGGTCGAACGAATCGACAATTTGAAAACGAAAGCGATTCGCCGACTCGATATGGAGTTCGCCGATCCGGTTTCGGCATCGACATTTGAAAACATTGACGGCGTCCGCAGTGTGGAGGCCGACACCACGCGCGTTTCTGTGTCGTACGAGGGAGCGATGAAGGAACTCCTCCATGTAGCAATGGGTCACGACTTGATCAACCTCGAAAGCGTAGAGGCCGACCTCGAGGAGATCTTCCTCACCTACTACCGCGACACCGAGAGTTAGGACAACGTCGATGCTGGCCAACGTGTTCACGAAATCGCTGAAAGATCGCCAGGTGGCAACTCTGGTCGGGGTAATAGGTGTTATCTCGGTTGCGGTCCTCGGACTATGGGCCTACTCCGATCTCGACGATCAGATTGCGGAGTTGTACGGCGGCCTACCTGAAGGCTTCCTTGCTCTGATCGGACTCGAGGTGATCACCGATGCGGGCACGCTGATCCTTGGTGAAATCGCCAACCTGATGGCTCCGATGGTACTTTCCGGTCTCGCCATTTCGATGGGGGCGGCGGCGGTCGCAGGTGAAGAACGCCGGGGAACCATAGGAATACTGCTCGGTAATCCGAAAAGTCGCGTCAGCGTCTTGATTTCCAAAGCGGCTGCAATGATCGTGCTCGTCACCATCGGCGCTGCGCTTGCAGGTCTTGGGTCCGGCCTCACGGCGGCTGCATTCGGTACCGACTCCTCTAGCTTGCACTTTCCGGCCGCAATGCTGCACGTGACGGTCATCGCACTCTTTTTTGGCTTTCTGGCCCTTTTTCTCGGTTCCTGGACAGGTAGCTCCTCCATTGCAACCGGAGTGTCGACCGGGGTTCTACTGATCTCTTTCCTGGCAGCAGGACTCCTGCCCCTCATCGACAGTCTCTCGAATGTGACGAAAATCTTTCCGTGGTACTACTTCAACTCATCGGGGCCATTACAGAATGGCATCGACTGGGGCCATCTGGCCGTGCTACTCGTGTCGATCGCCGTACTCGGGACCGGAGCAGTGGTAGGAGTACGGCGTCGGGACCTCAAGGTGGGCTCGCCTTCATGGGAATTCGTGAATCAGATCCGGGAACATCCGATCGGCGAAAAGATCTTGACCCGCCTCGCCGGGAAGAGGAACGTATCGTCCATCGCTCTCAAATCCAGCACCGACCACCGCACGCTGACAACGATCGCTGCGATGGTGATGCTCTACACGGCCCTGTTGGTCGGCCCGATGTATAACGCCATATCCGACGTTCTCGTTGATTTCTCGAGAGCGATCCCGGACGGCCTCAAAGCCATGATCGGTTTCGTCGACATGGCAAGCCCCGAGGGGTGGTACACCGTTGAAGTCTTCAGCATCATGCTGCCGGCAACCTTCATTGCCGTGGGCGCAGCAGTCGGTGCCCGTGCCCTGGCCGGCGAAGAAGAGAACCGGACGATGGACCTTCTTCTCGCCAACCCGATAAAGCGATCACGCGTTGTCATCGAAAAGGCAGTGGCCCTCGCCCTCATCATGGCTGTCCTGGGATTGGCCACGGCAGCAGGCACGTGGTTCGGAAGTCTGCTCGGTGGCTTGGATATACCGGTGACGAGGATCGGCGGAGCGACACTGCTCGGCGTCTTGCTGGGCATCTTCTTCGGTTTTGTCTCGTTGGCGGTGAGCGGAGCAACCGGAAACCGTCGGACAGCGATCCTGTCAACCGCAGCAGCCGGCTTTATCGCCTACTTCGCCAACGCCTTCATCCCCGTCAACGAGAGCATCGCAGGGTGGGCGCGTCTCTCGCCGTTTTTCTACTACGCCGACGGCGATCCGCTGGCGAACGGCATCAACTGGACCAATGCCGCCGTGCTCGCCGTTTTGAGCCTTGCGGTGCTCGCTGCCACCCTGCCTCTTTTCCAACGGCGCGATATACGCAACTGATCAGAACCGATTGATCACGAACGCGCTTCGGACCCCGACAGAGGTGGTCGCAATCCGGTCAAGACCACGCGACCGACAGCCGACAGATATTGGGTGGAATTACTGAATTCCGGTACCTGGCGCGACGCGGGGGATCCGGGAGAACTGGACGGGGTCGCCGAGACGTTCGTAAAAGTCGTCTCGGTCGCCACCGGAATTGCAGCGGTCAGCGTCTTTGCCGTCAGCGCGGCGACGGGTCATCTCATATGGCTAACGTTCGGCCTGCTGCTCGCCGCGCACGCCTTCCTCGGGATTCGCCAGCTTCGACAACACAAACCCGACCCTCTCCTCCACTCCGGACTTCTCGTTGCATCGGTGGGCTGGCTCACCACGGTGGTCCCTGACACCTCAGTCGCCGTTCCAATTTCGATTGCGGCTGTTGCAGGTCTCACAACGATGTTCGGGGCTGGCCGCAGGCTCAAGGTGTTTCTCGGCCTGGTCGGCGGCATCTGGCTTGCTCATGTGATTCAGTTCGGACTTCACCTCAGCCGACATCGGCACGACAACCATCTCGCCGATGGCGTGGGGCTCGCTCTGGAGATGGCCATGTTTGCGATCGTCGGCCTGCTGGCCGGGCGGGTCACGCTGTCTGCCCGTATCAGCAGCAACCTTTACCGGGATTTGATCGACAGCGCCCCGATTTCGATCTGGCGAGAGGACTTCAGCAGGGTTGGACAATGGGCGGAGGGCCTGCGCCAGGCAGGGGTGAAGGACCTGAGGGCACACCTCGAGACCAGCCCCCAGCTACTGATGGAAGCCATCGATCTCATCGACGTCGTCGACGTCAACCCGGCGGCTGTCAGCCTCGTCCGCGCCACGAGCAAGCACGACCTCATCGGACCCGTGAACGCATCAACCGTGGGAGATGAAACCCGGCCCGCGTTCGTCGAACAGTTGTTGGCCGTATGGGATGGTCGCGAACAAATGTCGACTGAGGTGCGAGGACGTCGATTCGACGGCACGCACTTCACGGCAATTTTGAACTGGTCTACAACTTCTGAAGCGGACAACCTCAAGAACGTCATCGTGACCATCGACGACATTTCGCTTCTCAAGGACACAGAGGCTGAGCTGGCCCGAAGTGGCGAGTTGATGTCGGCGCTGGTGGATGCCCAGGCAGAATTCATCTCCGGCTCGGACATCGACAATGTCTGGGGCTCTATTTTGCAGTCGTTGCTGATCCATACCGGGGCGAGGCGTGCCTATATCGCAGAAGCTCTGCACGATCAACGGGACGCTCCAAGAGTCCGGGTGCGAACGCAGGGCGCCAAGAAAACCGACGAACGGTCTCCTACCGGGCGCAACAAGCTCCCAAACGTCGACTCAATGACCGAACTCTTCACGCGAATGATCGAAGCAGAAGACCTCTACCTGATACTCGACCGGGATGAGGCAGCCACCATCGGCGTTGAATGCGAGAATCTGCTTGCGATACCAGTGAGGGTTGGCTCGAGAACGCTTGGGGTTCTCGCAGTAATGGACCGCCCGGATGGCTTCACAGAGACCGACAAAGATGCTCTGCTTCCATTTGTCGCCACCAGCGCCAACCTGATCACCGCCCAGAACGCCGAGCGGCATCGCACGGCAATCGAAACCGAGCTCCGGGAGGCGGAGGCCAGGCTGAGGGCGGTGATGGCCGGGGTTCCGATCAGCCTCCTGATCATCAACAAGGGCGGCACGATCACACTCGCCAGCGGAACCGGTCTCGAGCGTCTGGGCATCAACTCCTCAGGGGCTGTGGGGCGATCGGCCTTCGACCTCTTTTCCGATAGCCCCGAGATTCTCAACCAGATCCGTCAGGCAATGGACGGCACTTCGGCCAATGATCTCATTGAGATCGACGGACACACGTTCGCAACCACGTTCAATCCATTTGGAGAATTCGAAGACCGTCCCGAAAGCGTGATCGGGGTCGCTACCGACCTCACCGATCGTATGAGAGTCGAATCCGCCCTGGCCGAGAGCCAGGAACGCTTCCGCGTTCTCGTCGAGCGGGTCTCAGACCTGATCTACACCGTCGACCGGGCCGGCAACGTGCAGTTCGTGACGCCGTCGGTGACCGACATCCTGGGCTACGAGGTGTCGGATCTCCTTGGTGAAGAGATTGCCAAGTTCGTGCATCCCGACGACCGGGACATGATGCTCGAAGTGATTGCCCAGATCGAGCCAGGCGAATCAGGAACGCCGATCGAACTTCGGGTCCGCGATGTCGATGGCAGTTGGCGGGTCATCGAAGTGACCGCGACGAATCTCGTCGATGACCCGACCATTCAAGGGTGGTTGATCAGCGGTCGCGACATAACCAACCGCAAGCAGGCTGAACAGATTCTGCGGGAAAGCGAAGCCAGTTTTCGGTTGCTGGCCGAAAACTCGACGGATGTCATCTCTCGTAACAAACTCGATGGCACCTACCTCTACCTGTCGCCTGCCTGCCTCCCGATGCTGGGCTACACGCCGGACGACCTCGTCGGCAGGAACATGTTTGACCTCATTCATCCCGAAGACGTAGCTGACGTCAGGGCTGCCTCCGAAGCTTTCCTCGAAACACCTGATGTCGTCACCCTCTCGTATCGGATCGAGAAACGAAACGGAAAGTACATGTGGCTCGAGTCGACCTCTCGCAGAATGGTTGACCCCATGACCGGCAAGGTAGAGATCCAGTCGGCGTCTCGTGATATCACCGAGCGTAAGGATTTCGAAGCCGCCTTGAAGGACGCACGAGACGTTGCCGAGGCAGCAACGAAAGTAAAATCCCAGTTCCTGGCCAACATGAGCCACGAAATCCGAACCCCTATGAACGCCATCGTCGGGATGACCGAACTCAGCCTCGCAACCGACCTGACCGGCGAGCAACGTGAATACATGGGCACCATCAAATCCGCGGTCGACTCACTTCTGGAACTCATCAACGACGTTCTCGACGTTTCCAAAATCGAAGCCGGTCACATCGAGTTCGAGAGTATTGGTTTCAGCCTCAGCGATGTTGTGGAGGACACCGTACGAACTCTTGCGGTGAAAGCCGCCGAGAAGGGACTCGACCTCACATACGACCTCGACCGGCTTGTGCCGGATGGTGTGGTGGGAGATCCGGGCCGACTGCGACAGATCCTCGTGAACCTGATCGGAAACGCCATCAAGTTCACCCACGTCGGATCCGTGACGGTGTCGGTGACGCTTGATCCTGACGACGTCGACATGTTGCGATTCGCGGTGATTGACACCGGTATCGGGATACCAGATGACAAACTCGATCGCATATTCGATGCTTTCTCACAGGCGGATGGATCGATGACCCGCAGATACGGGGGAACAGGACTGGGACTGTCGATATCACGCGACATCGCCAAGGCGATGGGCGGCAACATGACGGTCACGAGCGAACTCGGCTTCGGCAGCACGTTTTCTTTCACCATGCCGCTACAAATCCTCGAGGATGGCCTCGCCCTTCCGGCGCACTCCGATGCATCCGAAAGCCGCAGCGTGCTCATCATCGCCGATTCCAACAGTGTCAAACGCAACCTGGTCGAGATGCTCCGGCAAGGCAAAATGCAGCCGCTTCCGGCTTCCGACCTCCCCGAAGCACACATGATGCTTCAGCAGGCGAGATCGGCGGGTCACCTTCCGCGCGTTGTCATCATCGACCAGCAGACCGAACCCATCGGATTCTTGAGCCGCCTGAATGAGCAGGAGGCGTTCTCAGACCTTCTGCCAATCGTGATTGCCGGTTCCGGACATCGCGGCGACGCCACGAGGTTGAGAGAATCAGGGGCGGCCGCTTACCTCACAAAGCCCTTTGAGCCGGGGGAGCTTCTCGAAGCCATCCGGGCAGTCATGTCCGGAACCGATCAACTCGTGACCAAGCATTGGATCCGTGAGCGCCGGAACAACGTTCGAGTACTCCTCGCTGACGACAGCCCCACCAACCGAAGACTGGCCATGCGACTCCTGGAAAAAAGAGGCCACGAGGTCACTGCGGTCGACAATGGTCTTCAGGCAGTTCAGGCCGCCCAGAAAGAGAGCTACGACGTCATCCTCATGGACGTCCAGATGCCGGTCATGGATGGGCTCGAAGCCACGGCAACGATCCGAGACTTCGAGCGCTCGTCTGGCGAGCACGTACCGATCGTGGCCTTGACGGCCCACGCAATGAAGGGCGACAGGGAGCGCTGTCTGGAGGCGGGTATGGACGCCTACGTGTCGAAGCCGTTCCAGGCCGAGGAGCTCTTCGCAACCCTCGAACAACTCGTGAACTTTGCAGAAGCGGCCAGGAAGGAGCCGAAAGATTCCTCCCGTCCGGACACGGCGTCCCCACAACAACGCGCTATCGATATGGAGATCGCTCTGAGCCGATTGGGAGGCCTTCCCGAGCTTCTCGGTGAGGTGGCCGGCATCTTTCTCGAGGAATATGGGCCGCAGCTCGAAGCACTCACAGAGACGATAGAAAGCGGAGATATGCCCGCCTGTGCCAAGGTAGCGCACCGGTTGAAGGGAGAGCTGTCGACGCTGGGCGCTATGACCGCGTTTGAAGCCTGCAAGGAGATTGTCACGCTCGCTCGTGTCGATGACGCACGAGGTGTGGAGCTGGCCTTTGAGCGATTCACTGCGGCGATGCAGCACCTCGAACCCGAATTGGTTTCGTTGGCGCAAGGCAACCTTCGAGCCGCCGAGGATCTCTAGGGGCCTACCGGCTCATCCTCGAACTGGCGGGCATACAGGTCGGCGTACAACCCGCCCATCGCCAACAATCGATCGTGAGTTCCTTCCTGGACCACCCGTCCGCCATCGATCACCAGGATGCGATTGGCGTCCCGAACGGTCGACAGGCGATGCGCGATAACGAGCGTCGTCCGTCCCTCCATCAAACGGTCGAGTGCTTCCTGAACCAGAGCTTCTGATTCGGAGTCGAGGGAGCTCGTAGCCTCGTCGAGAATCAGCACCCGGGGATCCTTCAAGAGCGCGCGAGCTATCGCGACTCGCTGCCGTTGCCCGCCAGATAGTTTGACCCCCCGTTCACCAACCACGGTGTTGTACCTGTCAGGAAAAGCGATTATGAACGCGTCGGCGTTCGCCGCAATGGCAGCGTTCACCAGTTCGTCATCTGTTGCATCCGGCTTGCCGACCCTGAGATTCTCTGCAATCGTCCCTGAAAACAGCTGGGTTTCCTGCGGGACCGCAGCCATGTGGCGGCGTACGTCCATCAATCGCAGTTCCCTCAGATCGACGCCGTCGAGCCGGACCGATCCCGCGTCCGGGTCATAAAAACGCGGGACCAGTTGCACCACGGTGCTCTTTCCTGCGCCGGAAGGACCAACCAATGCGACCGTCTCTCCCGGTTCGATGTCGAAGCTCACATCCGCAAGCACTGCCGTATCCCGGTCGCTGTAGGCGAACGCAACGCCGACGAAGGTAACCCGACCCTGAACGACCGAAAGCTCGACGGGTTGGCGTGGTTCCAACACATCTGACTCTTCATCGAGAAGTTCAAAGATACGCTTCGACGCTCCCAACGAGCTCTGCAGCTGGCTGTAGAGGCCGGTGAACGTTCCGATCGCCCCGGCGACCGTGATGGTATAGAGAAGGAAGGTGACGAGGTCCCCAGCCGTCATCTCATCGGCAAGAACCTGTCGCCCGCCAACCCAAAACACGATGGCCAGTGTCCCGAAACCAACGAACGTGACCATGGGGGAAAACAAAGCCTGCAGCCGCGCTCTCCGACGAGCCACCCGGTACGACTCGTCGACCGCGCCCCCGTAGCGCTCGACTTCGGCCCGTTCGTACGTGAACCACTTCACGACTCGGTTGGCCGCAATGGCCTCCTCTGCATACGAGTTCGCGTCGGCTACCCGATCCTGGAAGAGTGTGGAGACCCTGCGGAGCTTTCGACCAAAGATCGCGGCGGCGACGATCGTGATGGGGAGGAACGACAAAACAATCAGCGAGAGCCGGGGGCTGGCGACGAACATCAACGTCACTCCCCCGATGAACGTCATCGCTTGCGCGAGCGTCTGAGCGAGTGATGTTGAAACCGTGGACTGCAGGACTGCAACGTCGGATGTGAGCCTCGAAGTTATCTCGCCGGTTTTGCGGTTGTCGAAGAATTTGACGGGCAATGTCATCAAGTGCGCATAGGCAGCCTTCCTGAGGTCGGCGACCACACCCTCGCCCATGACATTCAGGTAGTAGATCCTTATGACGTTGAATCCTGCCTGGAGTGCGAAGACAGCCAACAGCCCGAGTGAAATCACATTGAGACTCGACGGATCAGACTCGGGTTGCAAAGCAGTGTCGACCAGATTGCCCAGGACTTGCGGGTAAACCAGACCGAGTGCCGAGGCAAACACAACCCCGAAGAGCGCAATCACGAAGTATCTGCGGTAGGGACGCACGAACGGGTAGAGACGCTTGAGCTGACCAAGCGCCGCACGATCTATCGGCTGACGCTCTTCCGCTGAATCAATTGAACCAAATCGCCGTCGGGGACCTCGAATCACACGGGAGATGCTATTCGGATACAACACGGAGTCCGACGCGGGCCGGGAACCGGCTTTGCCGTTCTAAGGTGAATGTATGGACACCACACCTGCAATTGACGCAGTCGATGCTCTTGGGCTCGCGTATGAAGTAGTCCGAACCGGCCCGGCCAAAAGCGTCGAGGAAGCTGCCGAATTGCGCGGCGTCCGGGTCGATGCCCTCATCAAGACGCTGGTCGTACGCCGAAGCGAAGATGACTACCTATTCGTGCTCGTACCGGGCGATCGCGCCATCGACTGGGCGAAGCTGCGAGACCATCTCGGGATCCGACGGATGAGTTTGCCGAGCGCCGACGAGGCTCTGGAAGTCACCGGTTATGAGCGAGGCACCATCACGCCATTTGGATCCAGAACAAAGCTGCCGGTGGTGATCGACGCATCGGTAGATGGCCTTGTGTCCATAGGCGGTGGGGATCACGGGGTCTCCATCAACATCGACGCTGTTGCGCTCAAACAGGCGTTGGGAGCGGATATCGCAGATGTCACATCACCATCCGCGTCAACATGATCGCCCGGTGGGCCGCTGACCAGCCATTCGGCGGGTGTACCAGGCGAAGGGTTGAACAACAGACGTTCGTTCGCCCGCGTAGATTGGATATATCGAACGCCAGGAAATATGACGTCCACGATAAGCCCACCCGATCTGGAATCACCGGCCCCTGATCCCTGGGAGCCGGACGCCGTTCCCAAAATGCTCCGTCCATTTGTCGATTTCGTCGCACGGATTGACGCTCGCCTGGAAACGAAACTCCTGGGCGCATTTCTCGGTATCTCGATTTTGATGCTCGCACTCGGAATCGTGGGACTCTTCGTTGTGAACCGGATGGAGAACCAGGTCGACAGGCTGGTCACGCTCCAACTCCAGTCCCAAAATGCAGACGACATGTTGTACAGCATTACCTCCCAGTCCCACTTTCGAACCATGGCACTGTTGACCGGAGACCCGGTATGGACAGAAAAGATCGAAACCGCGAAGGCTCAATTCAGCGCTCTGATCGTGACGACCGCAGACATCGCCGTTGGCGAGCACGGCACGCTCTTTGACGATCTGCGTGCGATTGACGGACGATTCGCAGCCGCTGGTGAGCGGGTTGCGGCGCTCGAGCAGGCCGGGGACGTGGAAGGGGCACTGGACGCCCACGTCCAATCGGAACACGAGATCAGTCACGAAATCGAAGACCTTCTCAACGGATTCATTGTCGAAACCGAGTCATTGATTGCAGCCGAGATCGGCGATTTTGCCGGCCGCCGTACCTTCATCACTATCGCCCTCGCCACGTTCTCCTTCATGAGCCTGGCAGGAGCTCTGGCGCTGGGTGCAATCATCTCGTGGACCGTCATTCGCCCCGTCCGCCGGATCGACCACGCTCTCGATACGCTTGCCAACGGCGATTTCACATCCCGCATTCACGTTCCCAACCGGGACGAGTTCGGCAAGCTCTCCGAGAACGTCAATCGCACGAGCCAGCAGCTGGCAGATCTCTACAAGAAGCTCGAATCAATCAACCAGGAGCTCCAGACGAAGGTTGAAGATCAGGTGGCCCAGCTGGAGCGCACGTCACAGCTTCGCCGCTACCTGTCGCCGCAGGTAGCCGATTCGATCGTCGAAGGGGGTCTGGTCGAAACGAGGCGAGCGGAACTGTCAATCGCGTTCATCGACATCCGCGGATTCACCGTGTTGTCCGAACAATCCGAACCCGAAGAAATGGCCACGTCGCTCAATCGGTTTCTCACCCGCATGACCGACATTGTCTTCGAACACGGCGGAACCCTCGACAAATACATCGGCGATGCCGTGATGGTCTTCTTCAACGACCCGGTTCCCCAATCCGACCATGCGGAACGAGCGGTGACCATGGCGCTCAATATGCAAAAGGAACTGATCGAGCTTCGCGCCGATCTACACGCTTCTGCGCTGGTGGAGATCACCGCCGGCGTTGGTATATCAACCGGATTCGTGACGGTTGGAAACTTCGGCTCCCCGGCCAGGATGGACTACACGGTCATGGGGAACCACGTGAATCTCGCATCCCGCCTGGCAGGAGAAGCCGGTCCGGGTGAGATTCTGATTTCGGAACGAACGCTTGCGTTGCTCCCTCCCGGCTTCGTCCGGGTCGAACCCGCCGGCCAACGCAACCTCAAAGGGGTTCAGCGACCAATCGCTCTCTACCGGGTGCTGCACCAATCCGAAGCCAAGCACGGGTCCGGGACCTGACGATTCCAAGACCACCTTCCCCGAGCAAACTCGAAGAGTTGCCATTCGCATGACAAGTCAGCTCCCGATGGGGGCCATTAGATACGGCTCAACGACATATTCCAATGGTCCCCCGGCGTTAGCTTCCGAAGGAACCGGAGCCGGGGGAAGGTGCCGCTCGCCGAAAGCGAGGGATAGTGGGAGAGAACCCGGATAACCTTCCGTGATGGTCCCCCGGCCGGGGGTTCC
>JBFGAX010000021.1:0-40095 GCA_041567895.1 Acidimicrobiia bacterium | reverse complement strand
GAGGAACCGAAGTTGGGGGAAGGTACCGCTGACCGAAGGTCAGGGGTAGGGGGAATAAAGACAGCGATGCGTGTCCACGGTCAGTCGACTCCGCACGAGAGTACTCGCGTCGTTTGGCGCGATGACCTCTGCGCCGTCATTGGATTCCTCTTCGCGATTGCCTTCATTGTCCCGGCAGGGGTCGTGGATTACCGACTTCGAATTCATCGTCGGGGAATGGGTTACCCGGGGTCTCACAGGAGATTTGCTCGCCTCGCTCGTTTAGTTACTGCTGCGAAAGGCGAGCGGCGCCCTCGGCGGCTTCTGCCTCTGAACAAGCGCGAGGCGATCCCCACCTCCTCGGACGCAAATGAACGACTTCGCTTTTCCTTCCCCCTACCCCTCCTTCGTTCCGCTCCGCTCCACTATGGAGCGGTACCTTCCCCCGGCTCCAGTGCTGCGCACTTCCCGCCGGGGGACCATTCGTGTGGTCAGAGCTGGAGTGCCGGCTAGGCAGAGTTGGCGGCGTCACCGCAGACGGTTTCGACGATCAACCGCGTGACCGTGTAGGGGTCACAGTTGGCGTTTGGCCGACGATCTTCGATGTAGCCCTTACCTTCTTTTTCAACCTGCCAGGGGATCCGAACCGAGGCACCGCGATCGGAGACGCCGTACGAGAAGGTGTCCCAACGCTGCGTCTCGTGATGACCGGTGAGCCGCTGCTCGATGCCATCTCCGTAGTTGGCAACGTGCAGTTCGGCATTCTTGCCAAGAGCCTCACATGCTGCGATCACAGCGTCGTAGCCGCCCTCGGAACGCATCTGCTTCGTGGAGAAGTTGGTGTGACAGCCGGCCCCGTTCCAGTCGCCTGCAATCGGCTTCGGGTGAATCGAGGCGTCGACACCGTGATCTTCCGCGATGCGGTACAGCAACCAGCGGGCGAGTAGGACCTGGTCCGCCACGTCGACCGGGTCGGCCGGGCCGATCTGAAACTCCCACTGCCCCATCATGACCTCGGCATTGGTACCCGAGATGTCGAGGCCGGCCTCGATGCACGCCTGCGAGTGGTGATCGACGACATCGCGACCAAAAATGTCGGCAGAGCCGACACCGCAGTAATAGGGGCCCTGAGGTGCTGGATAGCCACCTTTCGGGAATCCGTACGGGTGGCCATCCTCGAGAAAGGTGTACTCCTGCTCGAGACCAAACCACGATTCGAACTCTGCGTATTTCTCGGCCGCCTCGACGCAGGCTCTCCGAGTGTTGGATTCGTGAGGTGTCATGTCCGTATTGAGACACTCGCACAACACGAGCACGTCATTGCCGCCCCTGATGGGATCAGGGATGATTTTGACCGGGTTGAGAACCACATCAGAAGCGCTTCCTGCTGCCTGATTGGTGCTCGACCCATCAAAGCCCCAGATGGGAGGCTCGACACCGTCTGGAAGGACCTTGGTCTTTGACCGGAGCAGCGGTGTCGGTTTCGTGCCGTCACTCCAGATATACATTGCCCGATAACTCACAGGCATCCTTTCGTAGCGCGATAGATGTGGCCGCAATGATGCTAGAGCTGCAATACCCAGCGGTTAGGACAGTGTGAACACTCTGTTACACCGCCGGTGCCGGTCGGGGTGGATCACTCAACTTCGAAGCTGGCTTCCATGCCGGCTTCGCGGTGGCCGGGGATGCTACAAAACATGATGTACTTGCCGGACGACATCGACACCCGGGCGGCAGCACTTTGACCGGCCTGAGCCTCCAGGACGAAGTTTGGAATGTTTACGAATTCGATGTTGTGCAGGATCTGGCCTTCGTTAATGAGCGTCAACTCGAGGCGTCCGGCCGTCCGAATCTCATCCGGGTCGTATCCGAATTCAAATCCTCTGACAGAAATCTCGGCATCCACGGCCGCACCCTCCTCCAGCATCGTGAGGCTGCCGACAAAGGGAATAATCGAATCCACATCCCGATTCGGCCCGGGAGCCCACGACATCATCACCACCAGTGTTAGGCCGATCACACCGGATATCCCCAGCACCATGCCCCCGAGAAACGACAATCCTGGATCGGGGCCATCGTCATGGTCCCCAACGTCGTCGATGCCGTGTGCCGGCGCGGGCGTTTCTTCTATCGATGTGGCCATGCTGTACAACGTGGCGCGTCGCCGGGGATCGGGGTAGGGCCTTTTGGCCCTACGGCGACGACCTTGCCAACAGATACCTTCGAAAACGTCGATCAGAAGGAGTGCACGTGTCGAACATGACGAGGCGAGAGTTTGTCTACCTGGGTGCAGCTACCGGAGCTGTCCTGGCGGCAGGTGCGGCACTCCCGCTGGCGATACTTACACGGGATACCGAGGGAAACGCCGTCGGGGCAGCCGTGTTCTTCCCGGAGAAACGGGTTGCGTCGCTTGGTGACCTCGAGATCGGGGTTCCGGTCATGTTCGACTATCCGTTCGAAGGTCAAGCCAGCATGCTCGTCAAACTCGGCGATCAAGTACCGAACGGAATTGGACCCGATGGAGACATCGTTGCCTTCTCCCGGATCTGCACCCACATGGGATGCGAACTGACCGAGTATCAAGCCGAGCACCACGTTTTGGGCCCCTGCCCATGCCACTTCAGTACGTTCGACCTGATCCACGGCGGCCAGGTCGTATTGGGTCAGGCAACGCAATCCCTTCCCCAAATCATGATTTCGCTCGATGGCGAAACGATCAACGCCAACGCAGTTGTCGGCCTCGTATATGGGTACGCCGATACTCTCGACGAAGGAGTAAACGCATGAGCGCCGAGTCGACCTCCATCCCCCTTCCGCCGGCCGACGCCAAAGAATCGATCATCTGCTGCGAGTACTGTCCCATTGCGTGCGGTTACAAGGTCTATACGTGGGACCTCGGTACCCAGGGCGGACCGGCCGCCGCCGACAACGCCCTCGGCGTCGACTTTCCAACCGAACTCCTGAGCGGCAAGTGGATCTCGTCAACCATGCATACGACGACGATCGTCGACGGTGAACTCAAGAACGTCGTTGTCATTCCTGACGGGGACATAGAGGTCGTCAACGTCGGAGGCACACACTCGGTACGAGGCGGCGCGCTCGCCAAGAAGCTCTACAACCCCGACGGATTGACAAACGACAGGTTCTTGTATCCGATGCTCAGGGTTCAGGGAAACCTGGTGCCGATTTCTTGGGAAGCCGCGATAGACCTCGTTGCCCGACTCTCCCAGTACACACTCGACAACTTCGATGAGCTGGCATGGGGAATGAAGATCTATTCGTACCAGTTCTACGAAAACGTATACGCCGCTTCCAAGCTTGCCTTTGGTGACATCGGCACGCCCAATTATTCGCCCCACCATGCTCCGGCGGAAGGAGACGACGTCCCCGGACTTTCCGACTGCGGTATCGATGCGTTCAGCGCCGCATTCGAAGACGACAAGGAGGCAGACGTCCTGTTCATCTCGGGTTCAGATCCCTATGAAACCAAGACCGTTCGCTTCACTACCTGGCAACAGCCTGGCGGCGCCAAAATCATCTATGTCGACCCGCGCAAAACCTTCACCGCCGCCTATGCCGAGGCCAACGGTGGTATCCACCTCCAGCTCATGCCGGGCACCGATACCTGCTTGTACAACGCAATATCACGAGAGATCATCACCCAGGGCTGGGAGGACGCGGAGTTCATCGCAGCCAATGCCGCCAGCCGAACAGATCTGGATGGGGAAGGCAGTTGGCGGCGACAAATGTTCGGACTTTCGTTCGACGAGTACCGTGACTTTCTCTTCTCCACCGACGACTTCACCCTGCAGGGAGCCGAGCGCGAAACGGGGGTGCCTGCCGACAAGATTCGGGCAGCCGCCGAAATGCTCACCGGAGGCACCGGCCCGCGACCCAAGGCGATGATTCTGTTCGAAAAGGGTGTCTACTGGTCCCACAACTACGAGAACACGGCCTCCATCGGCAGCATGGCCGTTCTCATCGGATCGAGCGGACAACCGGGTCGCGCCATTTCGCGCATGGGCGGGCACCAGCGGGGTGGACAAAAAGCGGCGGGCTACCCGATGGACAAATCGCCTCACGAGTACAAGGGCAACAAAGTCGAAATGGACACCGAGCGATGGTTTGCGGAAGGCAAGACGCGCTTTCGTTGGATCGTCGGAACCAATTGGATCGGTGCCATGGGGGCCTCCCGGGCACTTGCCGCAGCAGCCGAGCGCCTCACCTCCGTCGGCCCACCGGTCACCTCAACCGATCCTGATCTGGCGTACGCCGCCTTGACCGAGCGCATGGACAATGGGGGGACCGTCATCGTTCACCAGGAGATCTACGAAAACGACTCAACCCCGTTTGCCGACATCATCCTGGCGGCCGGCGCCTGGGGAGAAGACAACTACGCGCGCAATAACGCCGAGCGCAGGCTCCGTCTGTACGAAAAGATCGCGGATCCCCCGGGGGAGGCCAAGCCCGATTGGGAGATCTTCGCTGCAGTCGGGAAAGCAATGGGCTTTGCCGGATATGACTGGGCTGACACGAACGAAATCTTCGAAGAGGCAGCCCCCCGTTCCAGCGGCGGTCGTCGGGACTACGCGGCTCTCGTCGAAAAGGCCCAGGCCGATGGCGTTCGCGGTCATGATCTCCTCCGCACATTCGGCACGAAAGGTCTTCAAACACCCATCTCGTGGGAGGGTGGCGAGTTCGTCGAAACCGTGCGCCAGCACACCGACTTCAAATTCAAGTCCAATTCGGGAAAGGCCAACTTTGTCCTATCCGACTGGGAAGCGGTCAAAGAACGCAATGCCATTCTCGGACCCGTCGACGATGAACTCTGGGTCACCAACGGTCGAGTCAACGCTCTGTGGAACAACCTCTCCGATTTCACCCGTCGGAGAATCTCGCAAGATCGGTGGCCGATGAACTTCCTGGAGATCTCACCGAACGATGCAGCCGCCCGCAACATCGTCTCAGGCGACTTGCTGTCCATCGAATCTGACAACGTGCTCGACCAGCTGGGGAACAAAACCAGCGGTGGGTTCACAGCGGTTGCCTACGTGTCTGACATCGTGCCCGACGGCGTGACGTACTCATACTTCCTGTACCCCAAGCAACCCGCGAATTCCGTCACCCCCGGCGACTCGAATCTGCAGCCGATCAACCTGCGGTACAACTTCAAGCTCGGTAAGGGTCGCATCAAGAAGATCGGGACGACTGAACTGACGGAGACGATGTCGTTCGCACCGCGAAATCTGGTACCTGGCTAGCGGACCAAATCATGGCTGGGATAGATTGGACGGCTCTATGGATGCTGCCCACCCCATCGCCCTGCGTCGAAAGGCGGTCCTCGATGGCGTGCGCGCCATTGCGCCCCTCATTGTCCCGGGACTCCCGTTCGGATTGGTCCTTGGGGTCCTGATCGCAGACTCCAATCTGGTGGACAACCTCGCCGGCTGGTCCTCGAGCTGGATCATCTTCGCCGGTTCTGCGCAGTTCGCCGGGGTCCTGGTACTACAGGCCGGTGGCGGCTTGCTGCTGACGGTTCTCACAATCATCGTTGTCAACGCCCGCCATGTCATGTACAGCGCGGCGCTGGCCGGTCGATACGCAGCGGCGCCTCGATGGTTCAAGATCGTTGGCCCCTATGTCCTGGTCGACCAGGCATTCGCCGTTGCCGATCAGCTTCCACCGGACACCGACCTCGAGTACCGCATGTGGCATCACCTGGGCGCGGGTTTCACGGCCTGGGTCCTCTGGCAAACCTGGGTCGCGATCGGAATCCTGGTAGGAGCCTCGATCCCCGAGGAGTGGTCGCTCGACTTTGCCGTGCCTCTCCTCTTCCTGGGTCTGCTCGTACTCGTGCTTCGGAATCGGCCTGCGATCATTGCCGGGCTCGTCGGTGGATTCGTGGCCGTGGCAAGTAACGGGTTCCCGAGCCGACTCGGGCTGCTGATCGGCGGCCTGGCAGGAATGGCGGCCGGCGGTATTGCCGAATGGTTCGAAGACAAAAGGGCCTCATCATGACGACATGGCTGGCATTCATCCTCGGCGGTATCGGAACGTACCTGATGCGATTCAGTTTCATCGGAGTGATGGGCGACCGAACCATGCCGGTTCCCATCGAACGGGCACTCAATTATGTCGGTCCTGCCGTCTTCGCAGCCATCGTATTCCCCGCCGTGCTCGGCAATGAAGGAATCGCCAGGCTGTGGAATCCCGATCCGCGATTGATTGCAGCGATCGTGGCGGGATATGTCACGTGGCGAACGAGAAACATTCCGGTGATGCTCGGCATCGGAATGGTCACGCTCTGGCTTTTACAGTGGTCAGGATGGTTCGGTTAACCCTCGGCTACCAGTTTCTCCAAGACCAGCTCCGGAAAATCGCGCTCGAGAGCTGCCAGTGCATAAATGCTGTCGAAGAGCGCCAGCAGCTCGCCGTCGCGGCGCTCCACCACCTCTGCACTCCTGCGACCTTTGAGAAAATCGGCCGATTCGGCGTCGGTTCTCCTGGCGAGCGTAAATGAGGTCGGCCTCAGAACGACAGGAGCTCCGAATTCGTTTTCGAGCCGGTGACTGGCAACCTCGAACTGCAGCGGACCAACGGCCCCCAGTATCGGTTCGAGATCTCCCACCCCCGCTCGTCGCAACACCTGGACAACACCTTCTTCATCGAGCTGGGCGATCCCGGAGCGGAACTGCTTCGATCGAGACGTATCAGCAACCCGGGCCAGCCTGAAGTGATTCGGCGCGAACGACGGGATCCCGGGCCATGCAACCGGCTCGTCGAGGAATACGGCGTCGCCTACCCGGAAATCATTTGCGTTCACCAACCCGACCACGTCGCCCGGGTATGCCTCGTCGACCGTTTGGCGCTCCTGGCCCTGGACCGAGTGGGCGTATTTGGTCGCAAACGGTTTGGCGGTCGGTCCGTGGGTCACCACCATGCCCCGCTCGAACCGGCCGGAACACACGCGTAAGAACGCGATCCGATCGCGGTGCGCCTTATCCATATTCGCCTGAACCTTGAAAACGAGCCCACTGAATGGAGCGTCGAGCGGACGGGGTTTTCCGTCCACGTCGAGACGCGGTCGCGGGGACGGAACGACATCGGCAAGTCCCTCCAGCATCATCCGAACGCCGAAATTCGTGAGCGCCGAACCGAAGTACACCGGCGTCTGATACCCCGAGACAAAGCGCTCGTTGTCGAACGTCCGTCCCACAGCATCGAGAAGCTCAATTCCGTCGATGGCAGCACCCCACTCCTCACCCTCCTCGGAAGCCGCAATTCGCGACGGCACAACTTCTTCGGGGGCGATTGTGGCGCCCCGATCGGTTCTGGTGTAGCGGACAAAATCGCCAGAGCGACGATCGATGACTCCCTTGAAGTTGCCTGCGTATCCGACTGGCCAGGTGACCGGTGCCGGTTCGAGGACGAGGACCTGCTCGATCTCATCCAGGAGCTCGAGCGCATCCAACCCCGGTCGATCCCACTTGTTGATGAACGTCACGATCGGGATCTCTCGATCTCGACACACCTCGAACAGTTTCCTGGTTTGTGGCTCGATGCCTTTGGCGGCATCCAGCACCATGATCGCTGCATCCGCGGCCGCAAGCACCCGAAACGTGTCTTCTGAAAAATCCCGGTGGCCGGGTGTATCGAGCAGGTTCATGACCTTGCCATCGTACGGAAACTGGACAACCGTGGAGGTGATGGAAATCCCACGCTGTTGTTCCATGTCCATCCAGTCCGACATCGCCGAGCGCCGGCCCTGTTTTGCTTTGACCGAGCCCGCTCCCGCGGTGAGGAAACCGGAATACAACAGGAGCTTCTCTGTGAGCGTGGTTTTACCGGCATCCGGATGCGAAATTATCGCAAACGTACGGCGGCGTTCGGCCTCTTCAAGGGGGGACATGGCCGTAAGTATGGTTCGCATGGCCGAAGTTGCGTCCACCGGGTGGAACCGACCCCTTGGCCATCTTCTAGGGTGGGCACGTGACGTTCATCCTGATCAGCAACGATGACGGCATCGACTCGCCCGCGTTGCCGCCAATGGCCCGGGCGATGGCGACCCTTGCAGACCGGGTCGAGGTTGTTGTACCAGACGGCGAACGGAGTTGGATCAGCAAGGCGATCACTCGCTTCGACGACATTCGCGTTGAACAGGTCACGAGAGAAACCATCCCCATGTCGAGCGTCACCGGAAGTCCCGCCGATTGTGTTCAGCTGGGCGTGCACAACCTCTTCGACCAACGACCCGACCTCGTGGTGACCGGCATCAATATCGGTAGCAACTACGGGTCGGCCTTCACGATCGGAAGCGGGACCGTCGGGGCCGCGCTCGAGGGAGCAATATCGGGCATCGATTCGATCGCCCTCTCCGCCACCAGCCTGGGCGAATCGTTCCGCGAGTGGGCAGACCGGATGCGACGTTCCGAGTCTCAACCAACCTGGGAGCGCCTGGCCGATGTCGGGCGGGCAATCGTTGCCGATGTGCTCGAGCACGGTCTCGGCGACGAGGTCGACGTGCTATCAGTCAACATGCCAGAAGACGCCACGTCGGACACGCCCCGGCTCGTGACCGCGCTGGCAGTCACCCGATATCAAAACCTCTTCCAACAACACGGTGACGGCATTTACCGCCACGATTGGATTTCCAACAGCATCGACCACGAGGGAGATCCGAAAGGCACCGATGTTCACATCGCTCAAAGCGGTTCTATTTCGATGACACCCCTCCACATCGCAGGCCTCGGGCAATCTTCGCAACGACTGCGCCGCCTCCTCGACCGTCCGTAGCCGTGAGCATCCGACGGGCGCTTTGACCTTTTGTCGCTACTTTTTTTGCGCTGGTTTCGCCTTGCGTCGCAGCGCCAGACCTCCGAAGCCGCTGATCACGGCCATGTAGAAGCCAAGGTCGTACCACCATCCCGTGTTATTGACTTCGTACACGCGGATGTTCTCGTCGAAGATCTGCCAGATGAGGGTGAAGGGTGCGATCCAGCCGTGCCATACGCCTGAGAAGAAGCCGGCCGTTTGATCGACATAGGTCTCAGTACCGGGGGCGCAACCCGCAAGCACGAGCAATCCGACTATGAACACCGTGCGTTGCATGTCAGTCCTCTTCCGTCGCAGCCGAGGCCATCGCGGCAATATCGTTGACAATATCTGCGTTTGCCAATGTGGTTACATCTCCGAGCTGGCGATGCTCTGAAATGTCACGCAGCAGCCGCCGCATGATCTTGCCGGATCTTGTCTTGGGAACATCCGGCGTGAAAACGATGCTCTTGGGTTTGGCGATTGCTCCGATCGAGTTTGCGACATGATCCCGCAATTCCTTTATGAGGTCTTCGTCGCCCTCAACGCCGCCGATGAGGCTCACGAACGCAGCGATTGCCTGGCCCGTCAACTCATCCTTACGCCCTACCACGGCCGCCTCGGCCACCGCCGGATGCGACACCAGCGCCGACTCGACCTCCATGGTCGAAATGTTGTGACCGGACACCAGCATGACGTCATCGGTCCGACCCAGAAGCCAGATGTAGCCGTCCTCGTCCCGCTTGGCGCCGTCGCCCGCGAAGTACAGGCCGGGAAAGCGAGACCAGTAGGTATCGATGTAGCGCTGATCGTCGCCCCAGATCGATCGCAACATCGATGGCCACGGTCCCCGGATAGCGAGAAATCCTCCGCTGCCTCTCGGGACGGACTTGCCCTCATCGTCGACGACATCGGCCTGGATGCCCGGCATGGGCGTCGTGGCGGTACCCGGTTTCGTGGTCGTGATCCCGGGAAGCGGTGAAATCATGATTGACCCGGTTTCGGTCTGCCACCACGTGTCCACAATGGGAACCTTGCGGTGTCCGATGTGTTCGTGATACCAGATCCACGCCTCAGGATTGATGGGCTCGCCGACCGTTCCCAGAACGCGGAGTGACGAGAGATCGTGTTTTTCAGGATGCTCGGCTCCCCACTTCATGAAGGCTCTGATGGCAGTAGGTGCGGTATAGAACTGAGTGACTCCGTACCGTTCGATGATCGACCACAGCCGATCGCGTTCGGGGAAATCAGGAGTTCCCTCATACATGACGCTGGTTGTCAGGTTGGCGAGGGGTCCGTAGACGATGTAGGTGTGGCCTGTGACCCAACCGATGTCGGCCGCGCACCAATAGACGTCGGTTTCGGGTTTGATGTCGAACACATAGCTGTGGGTGGTGGTCGCACCGACCAGATATCCACCGGTTGTATGCATGATGCCCTTTGGCTTTCCCGTAGTCCCGGAGGTGTACAGGATGTACAACAGGTCCTCGGCGTTCATCACCTCGGCCGGACAGTGGGTGGCTTGATCGGCTACGAGGTCACTCCACCATATGTCCCGACCGTCTTCCATGCCCACATCGTTACCTGTCCGTTTCAACACGACGCAGGTCCGAATGCGATCGGTCCGCTCCATTGCCGTATCTGCGGCCTCTTTGAGCGGAACGATGGTTCCCCGTCGCCAGGCACCGTCACTCGTTATCAGCACGTGGGCATCGGCGTCTTCGACTCGATCAACGATCGCATCCGAAGAAAAGCCCCCGAAAATGACCGAATGGGCTGCGCCGATCCTGGCACAGGCCAACATCGCAACCGCGAGCTCAGGGACCATGCCCATGTAGATCGCAACTCGATCCCCCTTGCGAACGCCGAGCGACTTGAGTCCATTGGCGAACCTGCCAACCTCGTCCGCCAGGTCTTGATACGTGATCGTCCTCGTGTCTCCCGGCTCACCCTCCCAGTGATAGGCGACCTTGTCCCCGTGGCCGGCTTCGATGTGCCGATCTAGGCAGTTGTAGGCGACGTTCAGCTCGCCGTCGCTGAACCACTTGTAAAAAGGCGGGTTGGAATCGTCGAGAATTTCGGTCGGCTCCCGAAACCAGGTGATGCGCGCGAAGGCCTCGGAGGACCAATATCCGAGCGGATCGGCAGCTGCGGTCTCGTGGAGACCGGCCTGTGCGTTTGCCTGCTCCATGAACGCCGGATCAGGCGGAAACGTCCGGTCTTCTTTCAAGAGATTCTCGATCGACGTCTCGTCCATGGCGCTCCCTTGCTATTTCCGGAAGGCGTTCCGGTCTTCCCTCGAATCCCTGATGGCTGGCGGTTCCGAACGGACCCGCGCGCCTCAGGCCTAAGGGCCATTCAAGTCGAGCCGACGCCGATCAGCCAGCCACAGTCCGACCCGGGCTCAAAAGTCCCTGGCTGCTGGCACGATATGGCGAAGTTGCGCCACGAGGGGCGGCTAGAACTCAGGGGCCGGGCGGGCGGCAGCTTCGCTTTCGCTGGTGACGACGCCATTCGCCTTGATGTCCTCGATGAGCCATTCCATTTCCTGGATCTCACGCCGCTGGGCGTCAATGATCTCGTTTGCCAGTTGCTTCACGCGCACGTCTTCGATCCCGGCCCGTTCACTCGTCAAGATTGCTATCGAGTGATGGGGAATCATCGCGCTCATCCATGACTCGTCTTCGATGGTTGCCTGGCTCCGGACGAGAAAGAGAGCGCTCGCGAGAACCACAATGCTGCCAGCGACGATGGCGGCGTTCAGCTTCTGATTCCGGTACATGTTCAGCATGAACCCGAGCATGATGACGGCCATTGCGGCACCCATGATCAAGGTCATGTAGAACCGGGTCTCGCTGAACCGCAGATGATCCCAGGCGTAGGTATTGAGATACATCAGACCGAACATCACCGCGGTTGACGTAGCGATCATTGCGGCGAAACGCCCGTAGCTCTTGTCCATGCCGGAGGACCCGGCGTTGGTCCCGCGAGTGGCCACTCGGTTGGTTTTCCCGTGCGTAGTCCGCGAGTCCATACTTTCTCCTCCTGTCGTGACCGATTTTCGACAGCCGGTTACCCAATCACAGAGGGAGACAAACGGCTAGTTCCAGGGATACGGATCCTGGCCTGGTTTCAGATGGGGATCATCACCGGCGTACGGATGCGCCAGAGCAACTTCTTCATTGAGGACGACGCCCAAACCGGGCTCGGTTGAGGGGACCACATACCCGTTTTCCCAACGGATCGGATTCTCAAGTATCTCGGCGTGAAAGCCGCTCCAGTCTCTGATGCCCTCGAGGATGAGAAAGTTCGGTGAACAGGTCGCCAACTGGATATTGGCGGCCCCGACGACGGGACCGCAATACAGATGCGGCGCTATGTGCGCGTGGTGGGCCTCCGCAAGAGCGGCGATCTTTTTGCCCTCGAGAATGCCGCCTGCCCTACCCAGGTTCGGCTGCAGAATCGAAGCCGCCTGCAGCATCAGCACCTCTGCAAATTCGTGCTTGGTGGTGAGCCGCTCGCCGGTAGCGATCGGAATACTCGTTTGAGATGCAACCTTGGCCATCTCGCGATGGTTGGTTGCGGGAGTCGGTTCCTCGAACCAGAGCGGGTCGTAGGGCTCCAATCGCCTCGCAAGCCGCGTCGCGCCGGACGCCGAGAACTGCCCGTGCGTACCGAAGAGGATGTCGGCCTGCGTCCCCACCGCTTCACGCACTGCTTTGACCATTGACTCCGAGCGCTCTAGATCGGCGACCGATGGTTGGTGCGGGTCGAAGACCGTATACGGACCGGCCGGGTCGAACTTCACGGCGGTGAATCCCCTGGCCACTTCCTCCGCGGCGCGCCTTGCCGCGATTTCGGGGTCGGCGTACACATCGGCTTTGTCGTCAGGATCGGGATAGAGATAGGTATACGATCGGAGGGCTTCATGGACCTGCCCGCCGAGCAACTCGTAGACCGGCTTGCCGACTGCCTTGCCGACGATGTCCCAGCACGCCATCTCGAGCGCGCTCATCACTCCGGCGAGGGTGATGTCGGGTCGAGAGGCATATCCAGTACCGAACATCCTGTGCCACATGGTCTCGATCGAGAATGGGCTGTTGCCCATGAGGTGCCGGTCGGCGGCATCGGAAATCATGTCGGCTACCACGTTCGGACTGAAGGTGGCTACGTAGGCCTCACCGATTCCGTCGATTCCATCGTCGGTTGTGAGCTTGACGAACAGAAAATATCGGCCGCCGAAATAGGGAGGTGGATTGCCGACGACGAACGTCTCACATTCCGCGATCTTCATGAGCCGACTTTAGGCGACGGCGTTCGACCCGGCTTTGTCGGCTGTAGACCAGGCCCGGCTGAAGTGATCTGCAGCCTGTCCGGTTCGTCCGTCGCTGGCGAAGTTCTGCCCGGTCGCGTACACAGCTTGCGCTTCGGCGAGGAGCGCCTCGGCATCCGGACAGAGACCGTTACACCTGCCGATTGCGAAAGCGGCATCTGCGATCTCGGCGCCGGCCTGCGCTGCGACTTCGCCAAGGAGGTCGGATTCGATCCTCGTCAACGCATCGTGGGACCCTCCGAGGCGATCGAGTGCCAGCTCGGTCTGTTCCGCCGACTCGGAAAGCGCGTTCATCACGTCAACATGAGCCGCCCGATCACCCTCCCACCTCGAGTCGCGAAGAGCAAGCCGCGCCGCATGTTCAGCCTCGTCTACGTGGTGCTGTGCCCGCTTTTTGACCGAGACGTCGGACAATCGTTCAACGACGTCGGCGACGAGACCGGTCCCTCCCACGACGGGCCGGGGAGGAAGCGGATCGGGCAGCGGAATGGGATCGGGCAGTGGCAACGGCTGGAGTTCGATGAGGCCTCGGACGGCCTGGTCGTACACACGGGCCATGGCGGCCTGTCCATCGCGACCGGGGTGAACGCCATCCACCAGATCGCCGACCCCCACCACACCATCGAGATCCACCAACACGATCCGGCTACGATCGGTCGACAGCGGCTTGACGAGACTCCTGATCATGTTGTTGAGCTCGGGAATGCGTTCGCTACAAACGAGACCCAGGTCGCAGGGGATGAGGGTCGACAGGACGATGTCGACGTCCGGGTTCGACCGCCGCAAGCTGGCGATCAAGTCGACCATGTTGGCGCGCGAAACATCGATGTCGTAGCTGGTATTGGGACTGTTGGGATCATCGCCCGGAACGCCAGGAGGCGGCGGTCCCCAGATGTCATTGGTTCCCACATGAAGGATCGCAATGTCCGGGCGATACGTCGCTTCGGTCTGTGCGACTCGCTCCGCGATCTCGTCGCTGGTGGCCCCGCTCCACGCCTGGTGGTCCTGGTCGAAGTTGGGGTCGGCCGGTGCTCCGTCGCAGCACACACCGTTGCGCGATCCGATCAAGTCGATCGGATATCCGGCTCCGACGAGTTCCCGATAGAGGAAAAAGCGGTAGGTGTATTCGCCCGGGTTGCCCTCGGTGATGGAGTCACCAATCGGCATGATCGCAATCGTTGCCTTGGTCGAGGTGAACGAGAGCTTTCCATTGACGGCCGTACCCCTGCCACCGACGGCAAACTCCTGGATCCCGTGCGGCGTCTCAAAGTACAGGACATTGCCACGAACCACTGCGTTCGTATCGAATCCCTGACCCCAATCTCCGGCAACCAGCTGGTCACCCGGGATACCCAGGAACGTGCTCACCGTTGGCTGACCGGCCGTGAGTGTGTCGCGCCAGTACACGCGTGCTGTGGAAGGATCAAAAAATCCGATGGAGTCCTTTCCGTCGCCGTTGAAATCAGCAGAGAACGGAATGTGTCCTGGCTGTCCGAATGCAAACACGAAGTCGGCGAATCCCGTAGCGAGGCGATTGCTGACATAGAGCGAGCCACCACGATGAATGGCCAGGGTCGTACACCCGTCCCCATCCCAATCACCTGCGACCGGCACATCGCCCGGATTGCCGTAGAAAAAGTCATAGTCGGCGACGCCGAAGTCGTTGGTGTTGCGAACGTAAACGAAACCGTTGCTCGGGCGGTACATACCAACGGTCGCCCCGCCCTGACAATCCCAGTCCCCCATCATGGGCACGTCCCCCGGATTTCCGTAGTAGAACGCGGAGCCATCTCCGTTTGGCAACGTGAGCGTCCAGATTCCGGTGTTGGGATCGAACATGCCGATGGCATCACCCTCAGCCGCGAGCGCCATGCCTGCAGAAGCAATCCATAAGGCGCCGACCAAAACCAGCGCGTTGCGAAACCAGCGCATTTCCCAATCCTCCAGAATCAAACCGCGTAAAGCCCTGACGTCATTCAAACAAGCTGCCAGGTGAATGTAAAACCGGACCACTCAAGAGCTGAGCGGCGTCGACCGATCGAATGGACATGAACTTCGACCGCATCGACCAGCTGGGCGGCCGACTCGTGGGGCGTTTCTGGGGAACGCTGCTTCTTCTGGGAGTGCTCGGGATCGGCATGCCAATGTTCATCGGCTCGATCGTGAGCGGCGCATGGGCGGGGGCGGTTGTCACAGGAGTCGTGTCGGCCGTCGGACTCGCGATGGTCGGGTTTCTGTTCTCATCGAGGCGAAGACTCAGCGAATTCGAATAATCGCACCTCGCTCGGCTTCGCTAGGGTCAGCCTGTGTCCGGCATCGTTCGCTTCTTCCATATTCTGTCGGCCGCCGTCTGGGTTGGCGGCCTCATCACCCTCGGGGTTCTGGTCGGTGCGCTTCGCAGGTCAGGCGTACAGCGCGAAGACCTGAGAACCATGGCCAACTCGTTTCGCGGACTCTGGTGGATGGCGACGTTTGTAGCCGTCGCGACCGGCTTGATTGGACTCTGGCAGTCAGGCGGCTTGCCATCCGATGACACCGGTTACCCCCAGCGGTTGTTTGTGAAACTCGCTCTGATCGGCGTGGCGGTCGCACTCGCCGTCGGGCACACGATGACTGCTCGAACGGCTTCCGCCGCTACCCGGGGTCTTATTCAATCTGCCAACCTGATCGTTGGGATCGCTGTGATCGCAGCCGCCGTCTGGCTTTGATCGTGAAGGCGATACGGATTATCAGCTCATTCGTTGCGGCAGCCTTGATAGCCGCCTGTGCGGCTGGACAATCAGGTCAAACGTCATCAACCAACGGGCCGACCACAGAAGCCGTGGCCCCGCCACCAGAAACCGTGGCACCGACCTCGACCGAACCCGTCGCCAACACCAGCTCCACGATCGTGACTCCGACCACGACGCTGCTGGGAACGCCTGCACCCTCGTGGTTGGGAACCCGCATCGTGCCTCTGGATGAGAACGGAGATGGGATCTCACAACCGACGCCGCCCGAGTTACTCAACCGGCAATTTCACACAGTGGATCTGCTGCCCCCGCCGATCGACGACACGTTCTACTCAACGATCGGTCCGGTTCCCGCCGACGTGGTGGCAAGATCGACCTGGAATCCAGAATGCCCGGTGGGGCTCGACGAGCTGAGCTACGCGACAGTGTCGTTCTATGGATTCGATGGCGTGTTTCATACCGGCGAACTGATCGTGAATGCAGCCTGGGCAACCGAAATCGTGGACATATTCGAACTGTTGCACGAGAGTCGCTACCCGATCGAACAGATGCAGGTAGTGACCGTCGAAATGGACGACGCGCTACCGACAGGAGATGGCAACAACACGAGCAGCTTCACGTGCCGGACCGCCGTTGGCGAGGGGAGCTGGTCGATGCATGCGTCCGGATTGGCCGTCGACATCAATCCGTTCCACAACCCGTACGAAAAGGGAGATCTCATTCTGCCCGAGCTGGCTACTGCGTATGCCGACCGCGATCAGAATCTTCCCGGAATGCTCTATCAGGATTCGGTGGCGGTTATTGCATTTGAGAGCATTGGGTGGACGTGGGGCGGGAACTGGCGAACGCTCAAGGACTACATGCACTTCAGTTCCAACGGCCGCTAACGACCGGATCGACCTACCCTGGCCAAGTGCTCGAATCGCTGGGAAGGTTCCGGAATCTCGCCGTCTTCATTGTCGTCCTTCTCTTGATGCGCAGATTCCTCGGATTCCAAATCTCTATCGTTGGCAGCGTCGTGCTGACGATTGTCGTCTCCTTGATCGTCAGCAAGTTTGACGCGACCAGGCGGTAGGCGTCACACGTACCGGTTGTAGCCGTCTCCGCGGAGAAATCCAATGAGGGTCATCCCGAGTTCGCGGGCTAGCTCGACAGCCAAAGACGACGGGGCGGAAACGCCGCAAATCACCGGAATGCCCGCCACAGCCGCCTTTTGCGTGATTTCAAACGAGACCCGTCCCGAAACCATCAACAACACATCAGTCAGAGGCCAGCGGCCGGCGGCCATCGCCCCGATCGCCTTGTCGACGGCATTGTGACGGCCGACATCCTCACGAGTCACGAGATGGGTGCCGTCGATCTCAAAAAGGGCGGCGGCGTGCAAACCACCGGTGGTGTCGAACATCTCCTGCGACGGCCTCATCTTTTCGGGCAATTCGAAGATGATCGGTGATTCGAGCGTCGGTGGACTCGACACTGCGCGAGCGGTGAGTCTCACGGCATCGATCGAGGCCTTTCCGCAGACTCCGCAGGACGATGATGCGTACTGGTTTCGTCTAAATTGCTCGGGATCGACAACGACACCTTCGGCGAACTCGATCTCGTACCGATCGCCCTGATCATCTCCCACGAGTGCTCGAATCGAGGCGACCTCATGAGGATGTATGGCGATCGCTTCGGTCAATGCAAAACCCAGGCCCAGCTCTTCGTCATTGCCAGGCGTGCGCATGAGAACGGCAATAGGGACATCTGCGATGCGAAACTCGATCGGCGATTCCTTGACCACGTAGTCGGTGACGGTCTCTTCTGTCTCTCCCCGCACCCGGATGATCTCAACCGGGACTGATCCGTCAGTCATCGACCGACTGAATGTGCTCCCACCCGAATCGACCCTTGATGCAAAGGTGACCCGAGGTGACGAAATGGTCCTCGGGCGAGGTGGCCTTCACGACTTTGTTGTCCTGCACATGGAGCTCGAGATTGCACCCGACCCCGCAGAAGGAGCACACCGTGCGAGTGACCGTTTGTGCTTCTTCGTTCCACGTGCCCGATTGACGCATGGTCCACTCGGTCATGGGCATGAGAGCGCCGGTCGGGCACACCCCGATGCAGTTGCCACAGAACACACAGGCCGAGTCGGGAAGCTCGACAGCAAACTCGGTTGAGATCCGGGCTTCGAATCCACGACCTGCCACCGCGATGGCAAATGTGTTCTGTGCATCTTCACCGCAGGCTTCAACGCACTTGTAGCACAGGATGCATTTCGCGTAATCGCGCATATAGAGGGCGTTGTCGATGCGGGGAGGTTCGGTGACCGTTGCCGCCGTCGCACCGTCGACGTCGTGATGGTGGCCAGGTTGGGCTTGATCTCGTTCACCAGCGCCTGCCGGCTCGCCAGGCGGCCCGAATCGTCCGGCGTTTGCGCCGTATCGGTCCATCCAGCTCTCCATGCCTGCCAATTCCAGGTTCACCGATGAGCCGAGTAGCTCGAGCACCAGCTGTCTGCTCTTGCGCACGCGGTTCGAATCAGTCGAGATCTCCATGCCGCCTTCGGCCTCGCGCGAGCAAGCCGGGACCAGAGCGCGACTTCCCTCCACCTCGACCACACATACCCTGCATGCGTTCACCGGGGTGAGCGTGTCGCCATAACACAGCGTTGGCGTTTCGACTCCGGCCTGACGACAGGCGTCGAGCACGGTGGCTCCCTCGGTGACGATCACGTCTTCCCCATCGATACTCACCTTGACCTTGCGAGCGGGCGGCTCGATCCTGGTCCAGGTCGTGGTGTCGAACGTCGTCACGATTCAAGCACTCCCAATTCGAACGCCGACTGGACGGCTTCGGCAGCCAGCTGGCCGAGACCGCAGATCGAAGCATCGCGCAGAACCATGGCCAGGTCGTCGAGCACGGCTCGTTCATCTGACCCTGCTTCCATTCGAGCCAACGCCTCTTCTTGACGAACCGTGCCGACGCGACAGGGGACGCACTGGCCACAGCTTTCGTCCCGAAAGAAGGCGGCAACGCGTCGAACTGCGGCTCCCATGTCGGCCCCGGTATTGAACACCATGATCGCACCCGAACCAAGCGTGCCTTTGATCTCACGCAGGTGCTCGAACGTCAGTGGCGTGTCGAGCCGGTCAATCGGGAGAAAGCGGCCTGCCGCACCGCCTACGAGGATCGCGTGGAGTTCTCCTCGAACTCCTCCCGCGATGTCGAGCAGTTCCCGCATTGTGGTCCCGAACGGAACCTCGTAGACACCGGGCACCTCCACGGCCCCGGCCAGGCAGAACAGCTTCGTACCGTTTGAACCCGCCGTGCCGGAAGCTGCGAACCCCGGACCGCCTCCGAGCAATATCAAGGGCACATTGGCAAGTGTTTCGACGTTATTGACCACGGTCGGTTCACCGAACAGGCCAACATCGGTGGGAAAAGGAGGTTTTGAGCGGGGCTCTCCGCGATAGCCTTCGATCGAGTTGAACAGCGCGGTTTCTTCGCCGCAGATGTAGGCGCCCGCGCCGCGGCGAATCTCGATATCAAACGCAAATCCGCTCCCGAGCACATCCGGGCCCAATAGACCCTTTGCGCGAGCTTTCGTGATGGCGTTTGCCAAGAGCTCCTCGGCAACCGGGTACTCCCCTCTGATGTAGAGAAAACCCTTGTTGGAACCAACGGCGTAGCCGGCAATGGTCATCGCTTCGATGACGACGTACGGATCACCTTCCATGAGGACCCGATCCTTGAACGTTCCGGTCTCGGACTCATCTGCGTTGCAAACGATGTACTTGGTACGGCTGGGATGTGAGGCTGCTCCTTGCCATTTGATCCCGGCCGGAAACGCAGCCCCGCCCCGGCCGCGGACCTCGGCGTCTTTGATCTCCCGAAGAACGGCGGCCGGGCCCATGTGAAGTGCGAGACGGAGAGCGGCATATCCGCCGTGAAACCGATAATCCTCGAGATCCCATGGATCGACGACGCCAACCCGGCGCAACAACTGCAACCCGGCACTGCCGGCCTGTGGCGCGCCGAGCGAAGGGGCTGTTGACGGGATCTCTCCCGACAGCGCAGAAACGATGTCGGTCGCCGGACTGGGAGCGATGACCCGATTCGGCGCGCCGGCCGACTGGATGAAGGCAGCCGATCCTTTGTCGCACTGGCCGAGGCATGGACTGGTGAGCCACATCGAGTCACCATCGGCGTGTCCGCCGGGTCCTACGGTCGATTCGAGTTCCTCGATGACCTCCATGACACCGGCAGCCCGACAGGCCGTGTCGTCACAGACGTGGACAACGATCGGAGGGCGTTCTTGCACCGATAGCAGCGCGTAGAAGGTGGCAACGCCATACGCCTCGGCCGGGGGGATCGTCAGCCGTCGACATATGTAATTGAGCCCTCCCTCGCTGATCCAGCCGACCCGATCCTGCAGACCGTGCAGAGCGGGTAGCAAGGCATCCCGGCGGGACCGGGCATCGTGGCCGAGCCGGGCTATTCGGTCATCGGTATTCGAGTGATCGCCCCCGTCCCACCCCGATTCGGGTGCGCCAAGCACCGCGTCCACCGCGAGTTTTTCGGCGTCCGTTGCCTCGGCCTGCATGAACTTGATGTCCATCAGGAAACAGTTTCCGAGATTCGCTCTATCCGGATCGCAGTTGCCTTGAACTCAGCTGTACCGGACTTCGGGTCCCACGCGTCGGCGGTGAGCTGGTTGGTGTCCACCTCGTCTGGAAAATGAGGAGTCATGAACGCGAGGCCCGCCCGCAGACCGCGATCGAATCGAACGGGAGCCTCGATGACCCCGCGGCGGGATACGATTCGCACCAGCTCGCCCTCTCGTACTCCCAGCATCTCTCCGTCTTCTGGTGAAAGATCGATGGTTTCCTCGTCGCGTATCGGCGAGGTGTATCCGATCGACTGCACACCGGTGTTATACGAGTCGAGCCGACGGCCGGTCGTGAGCCTGATCGGGTAGTCGTCAGAAAGCTCATCGAGCGGCGGAGAATGTTCGACGGGCGTGAAGGGCGCAGGCGGACCGCTGATCGGCTCGGTCCACAGTCGCGAGTGGAGAAACAGCTCGCCTGGATGACTCTCGTCCGGGCACGGCCACTGGATACCTCCGAGCTCTTCAAGCCTCTGGTAGCTCATGCCTGCATGCATGGGAGACAACGAACGGAGCTCATCCCAAACCTGCTCGGCCGTCGGATGCCCCCAGTCGTGGCCCATCGCCCTCGCCAGATCGATGATGATGTCGGAGTCGTCGCGCGCCTCGCCTGGCGGATCCAGCGCCTTGCGAACGAGCTGAACCCGGCGCTCGCTGGACGTAACGGTTCCGTCCGTCTCGGCCCAACCGGCTGCGGCCGGAAACACCACGTCGGCCAGCTCGGCTGTCTTCGTCATGAAGATGTCCTGAACGACCATGAAATCGAGCCTGTTCATCACGTCGATCGCATGAGAAACGTCGGCTTCCGACTGCGCGGGGTTCTCGCCAATCACGTACAAACTCCGCATCTCGCCCTTATCCATGGCCTCGAACATCTGAGACAAATGCAAGCCATTTCGGGCCGGGAGAGGTGAACCCCACGATGCCTCGAACTTGAGCCGGATCTCCTCGTTCTCCACATCCTGGAAACCGGGATACTTGTTGGGCAGCGCACCCATGTCCCCACCTCCCTGAACGTTGTTCTGACCCCGTATCGGCACCAGTCCCGACCCGTATCGGCCGACATGGCCCGTCAGAAGCGACAGGTTTATCAACGCGAGGACGTTGTCCGTGGCGTTGTGATGCTCGGTGATACCGAGCGTCCAACAGAGTTGGGCGGTTGGGGCGCGAGCGTACTCGTGAGCCAGCTGACTGATAGCGTCCGCCGGGACTCCCGTCACCTCAGACGCGACATCGAGGGTCCACGGCTCTACCGAGATCCGATAGTCCTCGTACCCGATCGTGGCGCGTTCTATGAATTCGTCGTTTGTCAGCCCGGCATGAATGATCTCACGTCCGATGGCATTGGCCAGGGGGATGTCGGTGCCGACATCAATGCCGAGCCAAACGTCGGCCCATTGAGCCGTCTCTGAGCGACGCGGATCGACGGTGAACATCCGGGCGCCATTGCGTAGACCCTTGAGAACGTGATGAAAGAAGATGGGGTGGGCGTTGCGCGCGTTCGATCCCCACATGATGATGAGATCGGTTTCTTCCATCTCCTGATAAGAACTGGTTCCGCCACCCGCTCCAAACGCTATCGCCAGACCGGCGACACTAGGAGCGTGTCAAGTGCGATTACAGCTATCGAGATTGTTGCTACCCATGACAACCCGACCGAATTTCTGAGCCAGAAAGTTCATCTCATTGGTTGCCTTCGAGCAGCTGAACATCCCGAACGACGCCGGACCGTGTTCGTCCTTGACCCGCTGCAGACCGGTCGCCGCGACCTGGAGCGCCTCTTGCCATTCTGCTCTCCGAAATCCGTCTCCGTCCCTATCAGCGGATGCGTCAGGCGCTCGTACCTCTTTCCCATTTCACCTCCTCTCACTCGACGAGCTGATACTACGTCCAGCGTTGAAGGCGTCCGTGCGCGTAAGTCAGGCGCAGGCCTCGGTGAGACGTACGGCGGCGGCCAGGCCGATGCGTATCCCTCGCACCAGGCCGGTTTCGTCGAGAAGGAACACCAGTCCGAATCGGTCCTCGTTCTGTGGCAGGAACACCAGATTCTGACCCTCGACGCTTCCTGCCTCGCTTTGGTATTCGACCTGAGCACCGTACGTTTCGATGACTTCTTCGGCCGTGTCGCCCACCTCGATACCAGAACGGGTTGCGAGGCCCGGTTGCGTTATCTCTATGTATTGCAGGCGGAGCTCGTCACCGTTACCGGCAAACAGCATGTACAGACCATCTGCGTTGCGGAAGGATCCGGTTGCACAGTCGGGGAGAAAGAACTCGTACGTATCATCGAGATCCACCGGATGCCGGGTTGCGGCAATCACCTCGCCGAGCGTTTGGCCGGGCCCCACCGCTCCTATTCGCTGAAGCAGAATCTCTTCGCCCTCCAGAGGGCCGAACGCGACGTCGCGCATCTCGACGGTGGTCGTGCCGTCGAGGCCGTAGATGGTTGAAGACTTCAAGACGGTGCCGGCCGGTGGGGAGTCGACCGTTTCTCCCGGCTGAATCTCGACGTGGTAACTGCCGAGATCGATGATCCAAAGGTCCGTCCCGGTATTGGCAAGAGACAGCCACTGATTCGAACGAACCTCGATCGCCCACGTATCACCGGACTCATCACACGCCTCCACCCAGATACGTTTGACCTCGATGGAATTCGAAACCGAGCTGGATGCACCGGACGGGCAAAAGGCATCGGGGCTGAGGGTCGTGCTCGTAGTAGTAGACGTCGATGTCTCGGCACTCGGATCGGTCGAGGTGACAGAAGATTCTTGCGCGGTTGCGCAGGCGGCGAGAATGACGGCAGCGCCGAATACCGTCCAATACTTCTGCACGAACGTTCCTTTCTGCTCATCTGTCCGACGTCGACAGCCAGGTTGTGAGTTCCTGGTATCTTTCGAATCGACTTCTTTTCTATCGGCATATCAGTCGTGACGATTGATGCGGCATCGATCAGGGTCATCCCCGATATCGAAAACCAGGAAAAAGTCCGAAGCTGATGACATGAATCAGATAGCAACTTCGATCCGCAATCAGTGGCGCACCGCCAACACGATGGCAGCAGCCACCCCCGACAATCGCAATCGATTCATCGATGCACTCCGAGCAGTCGCGATACTGATTGTTGTATATGGACACTGGCTCGTGGCAGTCGTCGTCGTCGGCGATGAGGGAATGTCCGCGGCCAACCTCCTGGACGTCGAACCGTGGACGCAGTGGCTCACCTGGGGCTTTCAAGTCATGCCGCTGTTCTTCATCGTCGGTGGATACGCCAGCGCCGCGTCGTGGTCGTCGGCATCCGAGCGGGGAGTTTTTTATCGGGAATGGCTGGGAGATCGTCTTCGAAGACTCTTCACGCCAGTCGTACCCCTCCTCGTCTTCTGGGTCATCGCGGCAAATGCGGGCCTCGCCGCCGGGCTCGACCCTGCCGTGCTCGGTCTGGCCTCTATGGCAGCGTTGGTGCCGGTCTGGTTTCTGGCGGTCTATCTGCTCATGACAATGGCCGCGCCGTTTGTATATCGATTGTGGACGAAGCATGGATATCGAGTACTCGCCGCACTCATCGCGCTGGCCGGACTCACCGATGCCGCCATGCGCATCATCGGTACCGTTTCACAAGGCGGTATCGAGATCGACCTCGTCAACACGATCGGTTGGGGCAACTTTCTGTGGGTGTGGGGCGCAATCATGGTCATGGGATTCGCGTGGCATGATCGCCGACTCCCGCATGCGCTTTTGCCCGCCGCCACAGGCCTCGCATCGCTGCTCTTCCTGACCGAAGTATCCGGTTATTCCCGGTCGATGGTCGGGGTTGCCACAGAGGGACTCAACAACAACACTCCTCCGTCGATCGCACTCATTGCTCTGGGTTTGCTCCACTTCGGCATCGCTCTGGGCATCGAACGTCGGGCCAATCTATTCCTGCGGCGCAGGCGGCCGTGGGCTGCGGCGATCGTGATGAACAGCCTGATCATGACCACCTACCTGTGGCACCTGACCGTGCTCGTACTGGTTGTTGGCCTCGCCACAATGTTTGGAGGCGCAGGCTTCACGATTGATCCCGGTTCCGTCGCCTTCTGGGCGACGCGTCCCATCCTGTGGCTCGTCCTCTCGATGATCACCATTCCGCTCGTGCTGCTGTTGAGCCGGTTTGAACGCCCCAAGCGTGTCGCCCTTCATCCAGGAGTCGTGCAACAGATGATCGGTGCCCTGTGCATCTTCGGCGGGCTTGCGACAATGGCCAGGTACGGAGTCATCACCGGGACGGGATTCAATTGGCCTGCTGCACTCCTCCCCCTGGTGGGTGCGGGTTTGATCGGGCTCTTCCATCCGCCGGTGCCCGCCACAAACCGGAAGGACACGGCGGAACTCGAGACCGCCGCCTGACTCTGATTCGGTTCGTGCCGTGCGCTCCGAGCAACGCACCAAAGCCGCCCACGACGTACAAGACGACCCGAAGTCAGGGGGGCAAAACCTCCGGGCCGTCTTGTGCCTTTCAGCGTAGATGAGGCGGAGCTCCGTGATACGAACATCCTGACATCAGTGCTTAACCGACTCTCCGTCGGTTCCCGGAGGCCATACCGAATGCCCGCATGAACTCGAGGTTTTTGCGAGTGATTTCGACATTGTGTGGGTGATTCGAGCGCTGAGAGCGCGCGCACCGTGGGCCGGGGGCGGACATTTTTTCTGGTCCTGACGGGTCACCAGATCAGAAACTTCTCTACGAGAGCCAGCATCTATGGACGAGGTGTCGTCTCCCATGAGCAAGGCCACAGCGAAGCTGGTCTACTCGGTGACGCCGAAGCTAGTTCAAACGGGGCCGAGATGCCACGAAGTAGGCCATTGATCCACTCGAGACGTAAACGTCCACCTCGTAAAACGAGGCTTCGAGGATCGTCCGGAGCCCGGCGACGTCGTCGTCTCGGTTGCCGAAACGGCCAAGCCGGTTGAGAGCGCGGATTGCCAGCCGAGCAGGCCTTGTGTGATCCGCGCGAGCGCCGAGCACTGTTCCCCCGAACAACACACCGTGGGCGGCGAGCTTCTTCGCAATGTGTTCGACAGCATCGGCTTTGGTTGCGAGCGGCCCAGGAATGCAGTGCAGCACGTGAACGAGGCCGGCAGAGTCAAACGGTCCCTCGATGGGGAGGGGGCGCAGCACATTGGCCTCGACAAGCGTCGGCTGCCAGTTGGCCAGGGTGCGAGCGCAGTGAGCGAGGACGTGCGGGTTGGCATCGATCAACGTGAGTTCCAGGTCGCCCGGCGGATCGGCCCGAGCGATGAAGTATCCCGTTCCAGGCCCCACATCGACGTGGCGCCGCCCCATGTGAGTTCGGTACAAGTCGATGGCGGGTTCATCTCCGACACCCCAGACTCGGGACGCCATGAAACCGAGGACCCACCAGTCATAGATCTTCAGGAATCTCGGTTTGTAGTCCTTGAATCCCTTGTAACCCGGCTCACTTCGATCCACGGCTCCTCAGCCCCGTCTATCCCGACCATGTGCTCAACAAGGTAGCCGCCGGATCGAGACAAACCTCTAACCCGAATGGTCCGCTTGACGAAATCCGGGAACCAAAGTCGCCGGTTGCGCGTTGTAGTAGCTACCAGACGGTTGAGCCATCCCCGTCGCTGACGCATCCGTGCAGATACTCTTTGGGCTGGCTGCAGGATCTGGAGCTGCCGCTACCGAGAACAGGAGACATGATGTTCGATTTCCGGAGCAAGACGAAGATGATCGAAGCGGAAGAGGCGCTCGCTGGACGCGATGAGGCAATCGCTGTGAACCAGCCTCACTTCGTCAACGGCAACACGATCGGTCCAGACTTCCCATCACACCTCGAATTGGCGGTCTTCGGCATGGGCTGCTTCTGGGGCGCCGAGCGTTTGTTCTGGAACACCCCCGGGGTTTTCAGCACGGCCGTTGGCTACGCAGGTGGTTTCACACCCAATCCGACGTACGAAGAGGTGTGTTCCGCAAAGACCGGTCATACCGAAGCCGTTCTGGTTGCATACGATCCCGCCGAGGTTTCGTACGAGCAACTGCTGAAGATCTTCTGGGAAGAGCATGACCCGACCCAGGGCATGCGGCAAGGCAACGACGTCGGGACGCAATACCGCTCTGCCATCTACACCAC
Source organism: Acidimicrobiia bacterium (assembly GCA_041567895.1). GTDB lineage: Bacteria > Actinomycetota > Acidimicrobiia > Spongiisociales > SHLN01 > JABDOU01. Next base: position 13,455 of record JBFGAX010000021.1, on the reverse strand, counting down.
GACGGGCGAGCAACTCGCGCTCGCCAAGAGCACGCGCGACATGTTCCAGGCGCGACTCGACGCCGCAGGATATGGCGCCGTCACGAGCGAAATCGCTCCACTCGACGAGTTCTTTTACGCGGAAACGTATCACCAGCAGTACCTGGCAAAAAACCCGAACGGCTACTGCGGCATCGAAGGAACCGGGGTCAGCTGCCCGATCGGGCTATCGAACGTCTGACCTGGTCGATTCGAACCATTCGAACCAAGCCGGGCATCACCTGTAGCATCGCCGTGTGAGCACCAACAATGACCTCGACGGCCCGGAAGAACACCCCGTGACCGGAAACCCGGTTACGGAGAACATCGTCATCGACGGATTCGTGCACCAAATACCCGATGTCGATCCTCAGGAGACCTCCGAGTGGATCGAATCACTCGATGCCGTGTTGGCCGAGGACGGCGCGTCGCGCAGCCAGTTCCTCCTGGCAAAACTCCTGGAGCGTGGACGGCAGATCGGGATTGCAGTGCCGGCCATGACCTCGACTCCGTACATCAACACGATCCCCCCCGAGGATGAACCGGTATATCCCGGGGACCTCGAAATCGAGTCACGTCTCCGCAAATACATCAGATGGAATGCTGCCGTCATGGTCGTGCGCGCCAACCACGTGGCGAAAGGCATCGGCGGCCATCTATCGACCTTCGCCTCGTCCGCCTTTCTGTACGAAGTCGGACTGAACCACTTCTTTCGAGGTAAGGATGGGGGGCCGGGGGATGCCGTCTATTTCCAGGGTCACGCCGCGCCAGGCATGTACGCCCGGGCCTACCTCGAACGACGACTGGATGAGGACGATCTCGATCAGTTTCGCATGGAGGTAGGGACTCCTGGCCTTTCCTCCTACCCGCACCCGAAGCTCATGCCGGAGTTCTGGGAGTATCCAACCGTGTCCATGGGCCTGGGGCCCATCAACTCGATCTACCACGCAAGGTTCAATCGATATCTCCACAACCGGGGTATCGACGACACCTCCGACACAAGGGTGTGGTGCTTCATCGGTGACGGGGAGACGGACGAACCCGAAACACTCGGAGCAATTTCTCTCGGGGCACGGGAGAAGCTGGACAATCTGACCTGGGTCATCAACTGCAACCTGCAGCGCCTCGACGGGCCGGTTCGGGGCAACGGCAAGATCATCCAGGAACTCGAGGCGAGCTTCCGGGGGGCCGGATGGAACGTCATCAAACTCATCTGGGGCGGAAACTGGGACGAGTTGCTCTCCAAGGACTACGACGGGGTCCTCGTCGACAAGATGAACACGTCGGTCGACGGGGAATATCAGCGGTACAAGGCCGAGGACGGCGCTTATGTCCGTGAGCACTTCTTCGGTCCGGATCCGGCGCTCCGCGAGATGGTGGAACACATGAGCGACGAGGAGATCTGGGCGCTGCGCCGGGGCGGACTCGATCCCCAAAAGATCTTTGCGGCCTATGACACGGCAACCAAGCTCGAGGGCGCGCCGACCGTGATACTCGCCAAGACCATCAAGGGATACACGCTCGGACCCGACGTCGAGGGGCGCAACGCCACCCATCAAATCAAGGAAATGACCAACCAGCAGCTGAAGAATCTGAGGGACCGGCTCAAGATGACCGATCTCATCGATGACCATTGGTTTGAGGGCGATAACACACCCCCGTACTACCGACCTCCCGAAGATTCCCTGGAGTACCAGTATCTCATCGAACGGCGCAAGGCACTTGGGGGCTTCCTTCCTTCCCGCCCGGCGGCGCTGCGGGTGCCACTTGAACTCCCCGACCCCAAGGTATATGAAGAAGTCTTCGCCGGATCGGGCTCAGCCGAGGCTTCCACGACTATCGCCTTTGTGCGACTCTTGCGCGGCCTCACCCGCGACCCTGAGTTCGGACCCCGGATCGTTCCGATCGTTCCCGATGAGGCAAGAACATTCGGTATGGAGTCCATGTTCAAGGATCTCAAGATTTACGCGAGCCAGGGTCAACTCTATGAACCGGTCGACCATGCAATGCTGCTGTCCTATGAAGAATCACAGTCGGGCCAGATCCTCGAGGAAGGCATAACCGAAGCCGGTTCCCTCGCCAGCTTTACAGCGGCTGCAACGTCGTACGCGACGCGCGGCGTGCCGATGGTCCCGTTCTTCATCTTCTACTCGATGTTCGGGTTCCAACGAGTCGGAGATGCCATTTGGGCGGCAGCTGATGCCGGCGCTCGCGGATTTCTGCTCGGCGCCACGGCGGGACGCACCACCCTCAATGGCGAAGGTCTTCAGCACCAGGACGGACACAGCCTGCTGGTGGCCTCGACCGTGCCGACCTGTCAGGCGTACGATCCGGCGTTCGCTTATGAGACCGGAGTCATCGTCAAGGATGGCCTCGAGCGGATGTATGGCCCTCGCGACGAAAACATCTTCTACTACTTGACTCTCTACAACGAAAACTATGTGCAACCACCAAAACCCGACGGCGTCGATGCGGGCATTCTGGCCGGGATCTATAAGTTCGCTCCCGCTCCCGATGGTCCCGAAAAACGCGCGACGATCATCTTCTCCGGTTCTGCCAATCTGGCCGCTCGAGAAGCTCAATCCGAGTTGGCGGAACGCTGGAACGTAGGGGCTGAGCTGTGGAGCGCGACGAGTTACAAAAAACTGCGCGAGGACGCCCTCGCTGTTCAAAGGTGGAATCGGCTCCATCCCACCGAACATCCCCACGAACCCTTTGTCACCCAGCAGCTGCATTCGTCGCAGGGACCCGTGGTTGCGGTGAGCGACTACATGACCTCGGTTGCCGACCAGATCGCGCGCTGGGTCCCACGTCGCTACGTACCGCTCGGCACGGATGGCTTCGGACGGAGCGACACGCGCGAGAACCTGCGGCGGTTTTTCGAAACCGACGCGGCCCATGTCGTCATTGCTGTGCTGCGAGCCCTCGTCGAAGATGGAGAGATCGACGCGCAGGTCGTGGCCGAAGCCATTTCCCATTACAACGTGGATCCCAACGCAGGCGAGCCCTGGAATCGGTAGTTGAAACACCTCCTGGCGGGAGTGCTGGTGGTCATCGCGTCCGTAGCGACCGGCCTGTTCTATCCGATTTCATGGATCCGGGGGCCGATGCTCGATTCCGATCGCGCCGCTCATGCCCTGGATGGGCTCGAGCAACACCCCGCCGTTGCGACCGCATTGGGTTCAGTGGCGGTCACCGAAACCCTCATGCGCGTCGATCTCGAGACCATTGCCCGTCCGATCATCGGAGATCTCTATGACATTGTCGGCGGGCAAGCCGAAGCATTTCTCACAGATACTGCCATCGGGGTCATTGCCAGCGGCCAGGTGGCTCCCCTCTGGCGAGTCCTTGCGGGCGAAGCATTCGCAGAACTGTCATCAGCTCTCGGCAGTGACGATGAACCAACCAGTCCCGTCGGTATAAACCTCACCAACGTGGCCGACGACCTCCTCACCGAGTTCGGCCTGCCGTCCGGTCTGGTTCCCACGGCCGATTGGAGACTCGAGCTACTTCAGGTGAATGATCTCGAAGGTTTTCGCATGGTCGTGCAACCCGCGATTCGCTACGGCCCGTGGCTTCCGTGGCTGGCGCTCCCAACAGTGTTCGGCGCACTAGCCATCACGAGGTCGGCTTTCAGGACGATCGGATGGTGGCTCGCAGGAGCAGCAGGCGTCACCATCACATTCACGCTCTGGACGCAACGCCTTTTGAACGGTCGGTTGGCGGCCGTAGAAAACGTTCAAAACCGAAGGGCGTTTGAGGTCGTTGTCGACGCTCTGGTCGATGACGGGGTCCGCTCGTCGATTCTGGTAGGCACAACCCTCGCGACCCTCGGGCTGACGTTGCTGGTGGTCGGGGAGTTCTCAAGGCGACGTCGCGGTTTGACCCCTCACTCACAGGGAATGTAACGATTGGGTTTTCAGTTAGGCAACCAGCCGGCGGGCGCTGAGACGGAGCCAGTCGACAGCTCTCCGGTTGTGGTCGTCGTAACCGGCCTCCACGAGGTCAATGAAACCCTGCACTCCTTGTTCCGCGAGATACGGAACGTTCAGCCTGGCGAGTTCCAGGAACTCAATGGCGAAGTCGATCACTGTCCTGCGAGCACCCGCCACCAGCTCGTGGGCTTCACAGAACACGTGGAATCGCTCGATCGGATCAACATGCTGTATGCCCTGGTTCAGGTCAGTCGGCGGTACGAGCGGTACCCAGTGTCGGGCCGCGACTGCGATGTCAAAGAGCCGATCCACAGGGCGGAGGTAGTCGAAGTCGACCAGCCCGACCACCGCTCCTTGCTCAAAGACAACATTGGCAACGCAGATATCGTTGTGGCACAGCAGCGATCCCTTCGAGCTGGGCGGGAAGTAGTTGCCGGCAGCCTGGTTCCACACGACGCCCGACGGTACTCGAAAGCTGGCGGCGGCATCATGAAGCTGCCGCTGAAGGACCGCGATTTCGATGAGTGTTTCATCCGTCGCTGCCCATGACGGCATCACGCCATCCGGCCCGAACGCCGGATGGGCGGCCTCTCCAGGGATATACACGAGCACTTCGCGTCCGTCCTCGTCGAAGCCAAGGGGCTCGGGAACCCTCTCCACCCCGGCTTCCCGGAGATGGCGCAGAAAAGCCTGCACGAGCTCGCTCGACGAATGTGACGGTCGGCGCACGGTATCGCCGACGCGAACGACGGACCCGACGTTGGCCGTGCCGCCGAGCAGCGGGACGCCGGTCACGATGCCATCCGCTCGGCGATCTGTCGATCATCGAGACCTGAGACGTCATACGAGTACCACGTCTCGGAATGTGACGTTGACAGCCCCGGTTCGAGCCCTACGACCGGACCGAGCGTCTCGAGCTCCAGGAACAGCTCGCTGCCATAGCATTGTCCTGCAGCCCCTTGATCGAGATAGGTGCCACCGAGTTTCTTGCTCCGTTTCACGAAGAGCTCATCTTCCAAGCGATACGCCAGCCACCCTCCGGCCATGCCTACGCCGACCTTCGTCGGCTCCACCCTCTCGGCTGCGACGATGAGCCGATTGGACTCGAACCGGAGGTCGCCTGGTTTTGTGTATGGCCAGAGAACGATGCGGTCACTCGCGTGGAATCCGTGTGGATCCAGGGGCGCCAGACTCAGAGGTAGGTAGCCAAGGCCTCCCGGTCGCAGCTGGGTGATCGCCCACGGTGCTATCTCGATCGGTTCATCGCCCACGTTGGTAACGGCGTGTTCAACCACGAAACCAGGGTTACCAAGACGAATCCGCATGCTTTTCACGACACCAATGGCGTCCGGGGCGGATACCAGGCCGATGCCGTCGTCATGTTCCGCAACCACCGAGCCGGAGCCTTCGGCGGCATAGGTTGTGTCCGGGTTCTCCGGAGCGATCCAGAGTCGGTGGCCACCGAGAATCGGATACGTCCCGGTACCCGAGGAGACCGTCAGGTCGGGCAACTCGACGAACAGAGAGGGACCTTCGATTCTCCGAAAACCAAAAATGCGAAGTGGTCCCTCCGTCGTCAGGACCGCCGTATATGAATCATTTGACACCCGTATCGCGGAACGCCCTAGGTGGACGGTTTCCTCGATCACGGCTAGGGAACCAGCACGACTTTGCCAGTTGTTTGCCGGCCTTCGAGGGCAGTGTGAGCCCTGGCGGCGTCTGCCAGCGGAAACTCGGCGCCAACCCGAACATCGAGTTTTCCATCGCGGATCCACCCGAGCACCTCGTCGGCTCGCCGCCGCAGATCCTCATCTGTAGCAATGTGGCTGAACAGTGTCGGTCTCGTGAGAAAGAGACTGCCATTCTGAGCCAGCAGACCGGGATTGAATGGCTCCACCGGGCCCGAGGATTGGCCAAACAAGACCATTGTGCCGCGCGTCTTGATGAGCTCGAGACCGGTGAGAAAGGTCGTCGCGCCGACCGAATCGTAGATCACATCGAACGGCCTTTCGGTACCGATGAGCTCACGAGCTGCAGACGCGAAATCGGTTTCGGAATATCGGATGACGTGGTCCGCTCCCGCTTCTCGTGAGAGGACCTCTTTCTCCTCAGTCGATACCGTCGTCACCACCGATGCCCCGGCCATCTTGGCGATCTGGGTCAGCAAGAGACCAACGCCGCCGGCGCCGGCGTGGATGAGGCAGGTATGCCCCGGTCCAAGAACAAATGTGTCCTTGGCCAGATAATGAGCCGTGAGCCCGGCAACCATGGCGGCGGTCGCAGCGGCAAAGCTCACACCGTCGGGGATCTCAATCGCTCGATTGGCGTTGATCACGTGGTGGCTCGTGTACGAGCCCGGTTCGCTTGGCCAGACTACGCGATCTCCGATCTCGAAGCCGTCGACACCGTCGCCGATTGCCACGACCTCTCCCGAGCCGTCCAAACCCGGGGTAAAGGGGAGATCTACCGGATAAAGGCCAACCCGGTGATAGGTATCGATGTAGTTGAGCCCGGCAGCGCGCACTTCGACAAGCAGCTTGCCTGGACCCGCTTCCGGAATGGGCCCGGTCGACAGTTCGAGAACATCAGGGCCGCCGGTCGTTGAGAATGAGATGAAGCTGCGCATCGACTCGATCGTAGCGTTACTTCACACGCTCCTGCATCACGTCGGTCAGATATACAGGACCGGTGCGGGGTGCCCACGGATCGGCCGGGCCGTCGGAATACCGGGAAGGCTCCGAAACAGCATTACGAGCGGGACGGACATTGCCCGGGTCCTTTGACACCCTCTCTGCTGAGTCGTCTTTCTTGGCTCGGGGACGAGCCTTGTCACCCCAGCGGGCGATCCGTGAGGCGGGACACCCTCCCCGGCATTGTGTTGGGATCCGTCCCCGTTTCTTGACCGATACGCTTCTGCCGCACTTGATGCAGGTGATGAATTCAGGTCGCGAAACGATCACGACATCGCGACGCAGCTGCGTCAGGTCGATGAGCATGTCTGGTTTTGCCCGGCAAGTTCCGCAGTATGTCGGAGGAGGCGGAAGAGGCGTCACGTCGAACGTCTTCCCGCAATCCCAACAGGCTGCCCGCTCCTGTATAGCCATACCATCAATGTACCGGCGTCAACAGGAGCTGTTCGCCGGGAAACGGAGGTTTCCTCAGGGTGACATCTTCAACCTGTTCGTAGTATCGGCGACATGAACGGTGAACCGGCGGCCAGAAATCGCCTCGTAGTGGCAGCCCGTTTGTTGGTACCCGCGGCGGTGCTGTTATGGCTGATCGAGGCTGTCGATGTCGTCCTCTTCTCGAATCGGCTCGAGTCTCATGGGATCGAACCGCGCCGGATCGATGGACTCGAGGGCATCGTGTTCTCCCCCTTCCTTCACGACGACGTAGGTCACCTTGTTGCGAACACAGCGCCGTTCCTCGTTCTTGGAGCCCTGGTCATGGCGTCGGGATTGAAAACCTTCTGGAAGGTGACCATCGGGGCAGCACTCATCGGGGGCAGCGCAACGTGGTTGCTGGGGCGTGCCGGCAACCACATCGGCGCGTCGCTCGTGATCTTCGGCTACTTCGGATTCCTCGTAGTCAACGGCTTCATCGGCCGCAGCCTTCGTTCGGTGGCGATCGCGGTCCTGGCTGCTTTGCTATATGGCAGCATCCTGTGGGGTGCGTTGCCCACCGCAGGTGCCGGAGTGTCTTGGGAGGGTCACCTGTTCGGCCTGATAGCGGGTGGGTATATAGCGTATGTGCGATCGAAATCGCCTACGAATCACCCCTGAATCCCTGAGCAGCCCATCCACCCATCACACGCAGGTCCGACCTGGACCTGTTTTGACCCCACCAGCTACATCACGTTTGGTTTGCCTGACCCCGGCGCGCCGAAACGAACCATCATCATGTCGCCGGGATCTCTCTCCAGTCTCTCCCACCACCCGAAATCTGGCACACAGGGCGCCACTCCACCACAAAACGAACCCCTGATGGAGCCGCTCTGCGTGCGCCAGCGCCGACATCAAATGACCCTGCTCGCAGCCAGCTTGTGGTCTCTCAACCGCGTCTCCTGGAGGATCGGAGCCGAGAGATTGTTGTTGTTTGTCGCGAACCCTTCTCGTGGGCTCTGAGGCGCTTAGCCCCAGTTACCGTGAGCGGCCATCGCCGGTGCTGCGGCAGCGACCAAGACTGCGAGATTGGTGAGAACGAACAGGACGAGTCGACGCTTCATACGAGCTCCTTGCCTCAAACCCCGGGCATCTCCCGAGGCGAGGAAACAGCATCTCACCCTGGTATCGCCCGATTCTCTCCCAACTGGTCGCTGCGGCTGGATGAGCATGAAGCACCTCGCCATGCCCCGCACCACCATGAATCAGAAGAGCAGACTGCACCGTAGAGGGTTGCCCAAAGGGGGAACCTCAGCGACTACGCAACGTATCGAGATCTCTACGAACCGTCGTTTCGCTGACTCGAAACATCGATGCCAACTCTTTGATAGGTGGCGAGACGACTCCGGCCGCACGTGCCTGTGCCACCATGCGCTGCATGCGATGGCGTCGTCTCGCCCTCAGGTCGCCGACGAGTGCGTCATCCGGGCGGGAGAGGGTCCACTCGACGGCCACCATCTCTCCCATGTGGTTGCGCAGCCGGATGTTGGAAATTCGTGGCTTCGAGACCAGCCATGCTTCCACGATGCGCTCCGCTACACCGGTTCGAAATGCCCGCTCCCTCAGACCTTGAGGAAGTCGCTCCGCGCGATGGTTCAGATGCTCATGAGCGAGTTCGATAGCATCTGCCTGGCCCTCGTCGTCGCCGAGTTCACCCAGGGCATCAACCACGAGAAGGTATGAGCGATGTCGCGAATACCAGGTCATTGGTTCTGCCAGGGCCGCCCGGGCTGCATCCCTTGCCGCCTCGCCATCACCCAATCGACTGAGAGCCAGGGCCCTCATAGCTCGGATCGGCCCACGATGATGTTTCGACTTGAGTTGCTCGCGGTATTGGGACGCCTCGTCAATATCAGCGAGAGCTGCCTCATTGAAACCTGCGTCAAGAGCCATCAGTGCTCGCGACAACAGTGCGTTGAGAACGCCCCATTTGAGATCCAACTCTCGATTCCGCTCGACCGCATGATTGATCATCTTTCTGGCCTCGGCAGCATGACCTTTGTCGTGTGCCAGCAATGCTTCCAATTCTGCAGCCCATGTCTCGGCGCTGGTCACCCGATTCCTGCGCCCGAACGTACGGGCGACCCGCACCAGATCATCAATCTGCTGGTCGCCACCGACGGTCTCGTAGAGAGCTGAAGCCAGGGCCAGCCCCGCCATCGTCTCGACGTACACAGACCCGATGTCGCGACCCAATTCGGCGGCGATCTCCGCTGCGGTGATTGCCTCGGCAACCTGATCGAGGTTGAGGTGCGAAATCGACAGATTCCATTGGGAGACAGCCATGCGATGCTGGTAGCCAACACGAGCAGCCAGGTCATACACCTCACTCTGGCGAAGTATGGATTCGGCAATATTGCCGGCTTCGAGTTCACGCAGGGCTCTCACATTCAGGAGATCAGCCCGCATCATGTCGTCGTCCACGAGGTCGAGACCTTCCGCGACGGTGTGCTCCAGCTCGTCAGTCCTCGACGTGCTCAGCAACAGCATGCCGAATGATGTCAAGAGCTGCACACGAAGCGGTGCCGGAAGCCCGTCCAACGCCAGAATCTCTTCTATTTCCTCTGCTCCGACCAGAGCATCGCCCTGCAATCGTCGAATCCTGGCGAGCAGGAGCCCAAACGCACCGCGTTCGGAAGGCGACGTCGTGAGCTCGAGCCCCTCGGCACACGCTGCGGCCGCCTCCACGAAGCGATCCTCGACCATGAACAGCTCGGCCGTCAGCCGCAGTGCCTCGAGCCGCTCGGCGTCGCTTGAAGCCAAATCTCGCACAACATCCGCGAGGTCCGACCGTCCGGGGGGCTCATTGATGGAACTGAGCACATTGATGTAGCGACGTACCGCAGCCCACAACGCTCCCCGATCGAGACCACCCGATTGTCCCGCGTCGATGGCGAGTTCGAAATGACGCGTCGCTGCCGCCGGCGCATTGAGGGATAGAAATTCCTCTCCCAGTTGGAAGTAGGCAAGGGCTGCCGCTCGATGTAGTCCCCCGTGCTCTGCATGATGGGCGAACTCCGCCAGAGTGGCAGGATTCTGGTCAACAATCCACGCAGCAATCATCCGGTGCAGGCTTCGGAGTCTCGTGGGCTCCAGTGATGAGATGATCCCGTCGCGGGCGAGTTCGAGATCGACCTCGAACATCCCCTCGCTCTCGCTCAGGTGGCCTCCCCGGACGAGCCTGGCAAGGCCGTCTTCGACCGGCTCACCGATGATTTGCGATAACTCCTCTTCGCGCAGCCCTCGATCGGCCACCGCAAGAACTTCCATCAGCTCGCGATCTTTTTGACTGATCCCGGAAAGCCGCAGGGCAATCGCAGAGGAAAGCGAAGTCGGAACCGTCCCAACACGAATCTCGCCCGATTCGAGGACAGGCCCCACCGCCCTGAGCAAGAGGCCAAGATACAACGGAACCCCGCCGGACTGGTCATGCAGACGAGCTTCAGTGTTTGGAGCCAGGGCGATATTTCCAACCGTTCGGATGAACTCGGCCGACTCGTGGCGTTCGAATCGCGGAATCGTCACCGTTTCAGACCCGATCGTGCGGTCAACGGCCGAAAGAGAGTCGATGACGCCGGGACGGACTTCGAGCGCATCGCTCGAATAGCTGACAATGACAGTGCATCCGGCCATCGCCACTCGTTCGATCACCTCCTCCAGCATCTCCCCGGTGTCTGGATCCACTCGATGAATGTCGTCGAGGATGAGGGCGCCAGGCCGCCTTGACAACAGGGCAACCAGCACTTTGGTGAGAGACTCCCGGGTTCTTTGGGTTTCGTTCTCAACGGAAGGCAATGTCGTCGAGTCCAATCCAAGGTGCCGAGAAAGCTCAGGGATCAACCTGGCGGCGGCCTTGACCCAGATAGGCGGAACCATCGATTCAATTCGCAAGGCAGAGGAACCGTCGAGCAGATCGCGAATCAGCGCGACCATCGTCGCATAGGAACCGGCTCTTGCATCGTCGCAGGTCCTGCTCACTACCCGACATTCGCGCCAATAGAGCTCGGAAGCGACCTTCCCGACGAACGCGGTTCGACCGATTCCCGGCTCCCCCTCGACAAAGATGAGCTCTCCGCGCGACGCGAGCGAACCCATGACCAGCTTTACGACTCGCTCGAGCTCGGAAGATCGACCGATGAACGAAGCATCGTCTTTTGGTGGATGATGCCGTTGCGCACTTGACTCGATTGCACGAAACAACGACCTCATTTCGAGCGATAGATCACGGCTGTACTCGGACCGATACATCGCAGCCACTTCATCGAAGTATTCGATCGCCTCAGCCCGTCTCCCGAGAAGGTGAAGCGACTTCATGATGTGCCGGTGAACGGATTCGCGTTGTGGTACCAGTTGAGCTAGTCGTCTGAGCGTTGCGAGGGATTGAACGAAATCACCGTCGGCTGCCTGCAAAACCCACAGGGAATCCAGCGCTTCGCTCACCTGGTTTTGGTAGAAGCGCTGCCGCGGCGTGACCCATGGTTCAAAGAGGCCGAGCGCGAAATCGCCCTCGTACAGACCAACGGCGTTCTCGAGCTGCTGGCGCTTGACCTGGTGGGTCGTCTCAGATCGCAATGCTGTTCTGAGTAGGCCATCAAATTCGTTGACGTCTACGAACACATCCGTCTCTGAACGAATGGATAGCCAGTCATGGCTGATGTCGAGGAGCTCCTGTGCGATTTCAGCCCCCACGACGTTCTTGAACTTCCAAATTGCCTGACTCAACGTGTTGCGGGCATCCGTTGGATCCTGGTGTGGCCAGAGCCGATCAACGACAACATCCCGATGCACGGGGGCATCAGTTACGAGGAGGTACGCCACCAGACTCTTGGAGATCGCCGGTGGGATGTCGAGCGTTACGCCGTTTCGCGCCAGCGAGAAACTACCGAATAGTCGAGCTCGCCATCGTGCCAAAACCACATCCTCCGATCAACCGAAGGCAACTACCCTCGATCGCCCCCGGAATGGCAGTATATGGCTGATAGCCCATCGGCACCACAGAGGCACTTGACCTCGGTCCATGAATCAAGCATGTGATCTCCGGACGATCGGCTGATCGGACCGTCTCGGCGAGCTCAGCCTCAGTCGATCAAGCGAGGCGATCCGACAATGCTCGAATCTCGTCCATCAGAACCCGCTCCTGAATGAAGAGATCGTGCTCCACCGATTGACCCTCGACCGGATGAGGACTCTTGAAATAGAACCCGAGCCAATCCTGAATCCCGCTGTTGCCCGCCGACCCGGCGAGGTCAAGGAATCGGGCGAGATCCAACACAATGGGCGCTGCCAGGATCGAGTCGCGGCAGAGGAAGTTGACCTTGATCTGCATGGGGTAGTCCATCCAACCCACAATGTCGATGTTGTCCCATCCCTCCTTGTTGTCACCAGCCGGGGGGTAGTAGTTGATGCGAACCTCGTGGGAGAGATCACCGTACAGATCGGGATGTTCTTCCGGTTTCAGCAAGGAGTCGAGTACGCCGAGTTTGGTGATCTCCTTCGACCGGAAGTTGTCCGGATGATCGAGAACAAGCCCGTCCCGGTTCCCGAGAATGTTCGTGGAGAACCAACCGCGAATCCCGAGTCTCCGTGTTTTGAGCCCCGGGGCGATAATGGTTTTCATCAACGTCTGGCCCGTCTTGAAGTCTTTGCCGGCGATCGGCACGCCATACTGCTCCGCCATCTGCTCCAGAGCGGGAATATCGACAGTGACATTCGGGGCGCCATTGGCGAAGGGAACACCCGCGCGAATCGCGGCGTAGCCGTATAACTGGCTCGGAGCGATTGCACTGTCATTGTTCTTGAGGCCGAGCTCAAAATCAGTCAGAGATTGATGAACCGACGTCGGATGGTGATAGGCCTCCGTGCTCCCGCACCAGACCATGACGAGCCGTTGTCCCTCAGATCGATATGACTCGATGTCCTCGATGATCTGCTCCACGAGATCCATGTAGGAATCCCCGGTCTTCACATTCGGGGCACCCGCCAGCGCTTGAACCCAGGTCGGATCGAACACCGCAGATTTGGGAGAGATCTCCTTCAGCTCATCGGCGACGGCGACTAGATGTTCCGAGCTCAGAACACCCGAGCGCTCGGCAACTTCATACGCGGATTCGTTGTAAGGATCCCACGCACCAAACGAGATCTGGTCGAGGGGAACTACCAGGTCGTTGATCGGTTTTCCATCGAGGTCTCCGTACTCGGAGAGTGCCCCGATTGGTCGAGCCAGTCCTTTGCGCGCCAGCATGACGCCGGCCATCAGCGTCGTAGAAACGGCGCCAAGGCCTGGCGTGAGTATCCGTAATTCACTCATCGGTACATCCTCTGTCCGTTGGTCGATCGGTGGG
>JBFGAX010000020.1:0-41143 GCA_041567895.1 Acidimicrobiia bacterium | reverse complement strand
TACGGCGCAGGCGTTTGGCTTGATCTTGTTGCTCTCGGTACCAATCGCCTTCCTCGGTGTTTTGCCGTTCGCGATCTTGTCCGACATCGCCGACTACGACGCCCGCCAATCGGGAGAATCACGAGAGGGGACGTTCGTAGCGGCCCGCACCTTCATGCAGAAAGCCGGGCAGACGACAGGCATCTTGCTCTTTGCAATACTCACAACCCTGGGTCGTGACGTGGGCGACGACCTCGGTATACGATTATCAGGCATCGTCGGATTCGTCCTTCTGATTGGAGCGGCGTTTCTCCTGACGGGTTATCGAGCCGACGTCATCGAAGAGGGCTCGATCATCGAGTAGCGACGTCGGCGAGATACGCATCGAGCCAACCTTCATCGATGTCACCAAACGGATCTTCGAGGCCCGGCAAGACCCACACGTGCAACATCTCATTGGTGATCGGAATGTTGATCGCTCCGGCGGGACACGAGCCGAATGGCCCCTGCAACCCGGCAATACCGACGGGGGTCAACGACAGGCAAATGTGGTCGTGGGCATGCCATACAGTCAGTGGGCCACCGACTGCCGGACCGGCTTGACCGATCTCGTCCATCTCGAACATCGCTCCCAACAGCACCGGCCTGTCCCCGGCCATGGCGTACACCAGCGTTTCGGGATGGTGGGGATCGAGGGTGCGTCCATCGTTCTTGAGGGACTCGTTACTTGCGTGGAAATCGTTTCCAAACATTCCTTCTACGTCGTATCCGTGCGCCGCAGCCACAGCTGGATCTTCGAACCTGGCCAGCGCGGCAACGGTCTCTTCGTACAGATGGTCGGCTCGCAACTGCTCGGTCGCGGTTGGTTCGCGATCTTCGCCCCCGGGCAATAGCACACCGGGAGGCGGTGTCTCACCGAGGTGGTGACCGCCGTCGCCGCTGCTCATTGCCCCGACCCATCCCGCGAATCCAGTGACAACGATGAGGCCAACGATCGACGCCGAACGCAACGACTCGGCGATCCTGCCTCGCGAGTTGGCCACCGGCGCCACAATGATGCCCGCCAGAGCCGCAATCTCGATGAGTTTGGTGAGGATGCCGATCTGATCTGGAGCCCCGCCGGCCAAGAGCGTTCCCGCATAACCGAAAATCGAGCCGATCAGCACGTATCTCGCCGGCCGGCGCCATGGTCGAGCGGTCAGCATGCGCAACGCGATCCAGCTCAGCACGATCGTGGCGAGCATGTAGGCCAGCGTATAGCCGGAGGGTTCGTGCCCAAGGACCAGTCCGAGATGCACCACCGCCGAGGTTGTGATCAACCAGAAAACCAAGCGTTCGCGCATTCCGAGATGGTCATATCCACGATAAAAACACGTCTCCTCGCACGAGAGATGGCGGGCCCCGCGCCGCCGGACCCACCACGCACCCAACAGCGCCAGAATGAGTCCTAGAAAGGCCAGCCGGTGCTCGGGAATCACCGCATACAGCGGGCTGCCGAGATAGGACCCGGGATCTACGCTCGTTATTACGAGGTCGGCGTGGGCAAGGATGGCAGCGTCGGTGAGCAAACCGGTCATGCCGGCGCTCCTGTCAGAACACGGGCTCTGGCTTCCGGCTCAACTCGACGGGTCTGAAACGAGGCCTTGACATCCCGACGGCGGAGCGTCCTCCACACATAGACAGGCACCACGAATCGGGTGACAATGCCAACGAGTTCGATGGACCGGCCGGCCAGTCCGACAGCGAGCGCCAGATCGAAGGTCGCCCAGAGGATCATGAGCACCTGCACGAATCGGATCATGCGCCTCGCCGCGCTGGAACCATGACTGAGCCGGTTCGCCAGGACAAACAACAGGGTCGCTAGACCAAAGTTGAGCAAGACCAGACCACCGGCGGCCGGACCGAACGCGAGCGATGCGAATGATGCTTCGATGGCGGACACGACGACAATGCCGGCTTGTAAGAGCAACAGGATCCTCACGACGCCGACGAGGGGATGGAGCGGTACGTAATTCATACACTCAGCATCGAACCGTTGGATGAGACAAACGTTGGCCGAGGATGAGAGTACGGTGAGACTCTCCAGACCTCTTCGACGGGCTGCGACTAGATGGCGGGCAGGCGGACCGAGAAAACAGCCCCACCCTCCGGATGGTTGGAGGCAGAGATGACTCCCTGGTGCGCTGCAACGATCTCACGGGCAATGGCGAGTCCGAGTCCGGCACCCTCCCTATTGCGGCTCGAGTCAGACTGGTAGAAACGGTCAAAAACACGGTCGAACTCATCGACCCGAAGTCCCGGACCATGGTCGCGCACCTCGATAACCCCATCGGAATCGCTTCGCCGGACGGCGATCTCAACTGGTGGCGAACCGTGTCGACGAGCGTTCTCGACGAGGATGACAATCAGCCGGTGGAGAGCATCACGATCCCCATTGACGTCGACCGGGTCCGCCGATTCGACGGTGATGTCCGACCGCCCGACGACATCGCGGGTCAGGGCGGATAGATCCAGCGGTCGCCGATCGGGAGCGAGCTCGCCATCGGTGCGCGCCAGAGCCAGGAGGTCATCTATCAACCTGGCCATGCGATCGGATTCCTCTCCGATCTCCGCGACTGCATCCCGTCGATCGGCTGCCGAGGCGTCAGCTCGCTCGACAAGAAAGCCTGCATTGTTACGAATGGTTGTCAAGGGGCTGCGCAGCTCATGACTGGCGTCGGCCACGAATTGCTGCTGGCGTCTGAGCGATTCTGTCAGGTCGGCTCGTGCCGACTGCAGCCGTTCCAACATCGTGTTGAAGCTGGCGGTGAGCGCACCCACCTCGTCGTCGGCTTTCGACGGTGGAAGCCGTCTCGTCAGATCTCCCGTCTCGCCGATTTCGTCCGTGGTCTCAGCCAGCCTCCGAAGGGGGCGCAGGGCACGACCGCTCACGATCCAACCAGCTGCCAGCGAAACAAGCAGCGTGATGACCAGCGAGATGAAGATCACGGCACGCAGGCCCGCAACCTGTTCCGCAATGAAAGCGGTGGACTGGCCGGCAACCACGACTCCGGCGACTTCGAGGTCAGGACGTTGCCAGGAGCGAGCCTCGACGTGAATATCGACGGTATCGGAAATGGAGTAGGTGGCAGCCGAGGCGCCCTGTTGGCTGGCTTCGACCACCACTGCGGCCGGGATACGAGGCGGCGCTCCCTGCACCTCGGCGGTGGCGTAAAGCGGAATACCCGCCTCGTCCAGGATGAGGACGAAGGGCTCCGTACTCGAGCCAACGTCGATCAGCACCGGCGGCCTGGTCGGCACGAGAGTGGCTGGATCGGCCGACAGCATGTTGTCAACCGTTCCCTCAGCCAGCGCTCCCAACGCATTCGCCTGATCACGAGGAGCCGCACGCTCGGCGAGCCAGGCCAGGGAAAGGCCGAACACGAGAACCGCGGCCGCAACCACCAGCGCACCGAACAGCGTCAAC
The DNA here is from genome assembly GCA_041567895.1 of Acidimicrobiia bacterium. Taxonomy (GTDB): domain Bacteria; phylum Actinomycetota; class Acidimicrobiia; order Spongiisociales; family SHLN01; genus JABDOU01. The sequence continues at coordinate 37,698 of JBFGAX010000020.1, read as the reverse complement.
CGAAGCCGTATCTTCACCTGCCGTACCTCACGATTTCCGAAGCACGTAGCCGGCCCCACGCACCGTCTGGATCAGTGGCGGGGCGCCTGCCGCATCCAGTTTCTGGCGGATGTAACGGATGTACACGTCGACGACGTTGCTACTCGTTTCGGCATCCAGATCCCATACCGCCTCCAGGATCCGCGATCGGCTCAGGACAATCCGAGGATTTATCAGGAAGTACTCGAGCAGCCGGAATTCGAGCATTGTGAGATCGATGAGTTCCGAGTCCCACCGCACCTCCATCGCCGGCACGTCCATGGTCAGCGCTTCGAACCGCAGCACTCCTTCATCCTGAGGACGCGTCCGACGCAACAGAGCAGCCACGCGGGCGATGAGTTCCTCATACGCAAAGGGCTTCGTCAGGTAATCGTCGGCCCCCGCCTCCAAACCGGTGACCCGATCTCGCACACCATCGCGGGCGGTCAACATGAGCACTGCCACCTGGTCCCCGGCTGCCCTGAGTTTCTGCACGACTCCGGTCCCGTCAAGCCCGGGCATCATCACGTCGAGCACCACCAGGTCCGGCGGATGGTCGGCGATGGCCGCCAGCGCCTCGCGACCGTCGTGGGCGATGTCCACGTCATACCCCTCGTAAGAAAGAGCGCGCCGGACGCTCCCCGCGATTTTGGTGTCGTCGTCAACGACGAGTACTCGATAGCTCATTTCCTCATGATGACATCGGTCGATGAGACGACGATGAGAAGGGATCTCTTAGAAAAAGGCCGGTTTAGCCTTTGCCTCGCCACGGAATCAGCCGCGCTTCGAGGATTCTCATCGAGAAGTCCATGAGAACGCCGATGGTCGAGATGATCACAACGCCAACAACAATGATGTCGATCCGAAAAAACGGCCGGGCGGCAAAGATCATGGCGCCAAGGCCGGTAGATGTGCCGACCAGCTCAGCGGCCACCAGGGTTCCCCACGACACGCCGAGGGCCACCCGAATGCCCGTGAAGATCTCGGGAAGGGCATTCGGAAGGATTACTTTGCGAAGAATCTGCGCCTTGGTAGCGCCCAATGAATAGGCGGCCCGTACCTTGGAGAGGTTCACAGTCCGCACCCCGGCTCGAGCTGCGATGATCATGATCCAGATCGAGGCAAAGATCAGCAGGTTTCTGGCTGTCGCATCTCCGATCCCGAACCACAGTATGAACAGCGGCAGCAGTGCCAGGGGTGGGATCGGGCGAAAGAGCTCGACCGGCGTATCGAAGAACCCGCGTGCTCGACTCGACAACCCCATTGCGAAACCGATCGGGACGCCGATGACGATTCCCCAGAACATCCCCTGGGTGATGCGCCATAGGCTCGTCCTGGTGTGCTCCCACAGTGACACGTCGCGAAAACCGTCGCGGATCAACTCGATAAAGGCGTTCCACGTATCTACCTGAGACGGGAATGTCCGATCGTTGAGGATGGCATCTTCACCACCGAGTTTCACGATCCACCACAACAAGAGGAGGATCAACAGTGCTCCCACGCTCCAGCGGGTGTTACTCCTGACCGCAGCGGCATCGCCAAATGTGACAGTCTTGGTCTTGGTCTCCGCATCGGTGGTCGAAAACAGACTTCGGACCGCTTCGAGGAATCCGCGGTCGCTCATCCGTCCTCCCCGATGTGACCCATGATCTCTTCTTCCATCTCCCAGATCAATGAGAGAATCTCTTCCCGCTTCTCGATGAATTCAGGAGATGCCTTCAGCTCTCGCGGTTCAACCGATAGACCGATCTCGGCAAATGGAAGGCTGTAGTCGCGCTCGACACGGCCTGGTCGGGGGGCCATGACAAATAGTCGATCACCCAGGTACAAGGCCTCCTCGACGCTGTGGGTGACCAGCACAATCGTCTTGCCGGTTTCCTGCCAGAGCTTGAGAACGAGACCCTGCATTTTCTCCCGGGTCAAGGCATCGAGTGCCCCGAGCGGTTCATCCATCAAGATGACGTCGGGCTCATTCGCCAGGCAGCGCGCGAGCGCCACGCGCTGCTGCATGCCCCCCGACAACTCGTAGATCGCCTTATCGCCAAACCCTTGAAGGCCGACCGTTTTCAGCAGATCGTCCACGAGGCCCAGGTAGTCACCCTCCTTCTGACCGTTCATCTTCGGCCCGAACGCAACGTTGTCCTGCACGTTCAGCCATTCGAACAGGGCGCCGTGCTGAAAGACCATGCCCCGATCTTGCCCAGGGCCCTTGATGACCTCACCTCCCAGCTTCACCTGACCGGCCGTTGGCGCGAGAAAACCGGCGAGGATGTTGAGCAGAGTTGTCTTGCCACAGCCACTCGGGCCGAGGAGCGTCAAAAGCCTTCCGGCCTCGAGATCAAACGACACGTTTTCAAGTGCATGGACCGAGGCCGCTTTTGGGATCTCGTAGACCATGTCTACGTTCTGGACACTGAGCTCCTTCATGTGACCGCCCGCGTAGAAAACGACGTCAGGGTGCCGAGGATAAACCCCGACACCCGGACGTCAAGTCCGTGCCTCGACCTGCTCGAAATCACTTACTCGATTGCCTCCAGATAGCTGGTATCGATAAACGAGCTGAAGTCGTCCAGCGCACTATCTATCTGGCCCAGCCGTACGAAGGTTGCAAGCTGCTCTTTGATGTTGTTCTGGACGTATCCACCCAGCCAGTCGGCCGACAACTGCTCCTCGACCGATGGGAACGAGAACCAGACTTCGCCGCCAAGGAAGTTCCCGACATCTGCCATACCCGCAGCTGATGCAATCGTCGGGTTTCGACCTTCGGGGTCCGCGGCCCAGGCATCGTTGAATTCCTGCGTGGCCTTGAGGAATGCAGTCACAGTCTCAGGGTGTTCTTCGCCGAACTTCGCCGGGATACCGATGATGTCGTACGTTACGATCCCGACTTCGGATTCATGCTCGGCCCCGGTCATGATCAGGTTTCCGCCTGCGTTCTGCATGTTCACGATCGACCCGCCAAACGCACAACCGACATCAATGTCACCGGCTTCGAATGCCGCCGCAGTGGTTGCCCCACCTTCAGCCTGAACGATATTGAGACTGTTGAGATCGACTCCCAGGTACTCCATCATCGACAGCATCTTGTAATGCGTGACGTTTCCGAATGGGGTCATCACCGTCTTACCGGCCAACACATCGGCAGCATTGTCTTTCGTTACTCCGAGACTTCCTTGAGCGACACAATTGTCCGCTTCGGAATACGCGACCGCGATGCCCACAAGCTTGAGGTCGGCCCCGCTGTTCACGAAGTTGGCAAATGGTGTGAGACCCTGGGAGTAGGCAATGTCTACCGAGCCGGCTTCCATCGCCTCGGCCATTTCGCCACCGGAACTCAAAGGGATCCAATTGATCTTGGTGCCAACTGCATCGCCGAAGCTGCCATCAGCTTGACCGTACTGATTCGGGGTAGGCCATTCGGCGAAATACGCCACATTCAATTCTTCGACGTCTGCTCCGCTGCCGCCGCAGGCAGCCGCAAGGAGGCTGAGGCCCACGAGGGCGCCGATCAGCCACGAACTCTTTTTCATTGGTTTTCCTCCTCAGGTTCAAACCGAACTCACTCGACCTTAGCGATCGGTCGATTCCGGTGCGCTCACCTAGACAGAGAATTCGCGAACAACGATGCGGTCGCCTGTCAGCCGCGCTTGTTCGGCGGCGAATGCGAGTTCGTAGGCGGCCAATGCGTTCGAAGGGGTCGCCAGGATGTCACGACCCGTCCGAGCAGCATCGACAAAGGCGGCCAGCATGGCCTCGTCACCGCCGCCATGGCCTCCGCTGCGGGTTGGGATCGGAATCGACTCGGCTTCGCCGGTGACGTGATCAATCACTTCGACAACTTGCCTGGCCCCGAAGGTTGCCCGGAGGGTTGCCCTGGTACCGTCATACCGCATCGTGCGCTGCTCCTCATGGGAATGGCCATGCATGATGAGAATGGCAGTGGCACCAGATTTCAGCTCCATCGAGACCACCTGGTGATCAACAACGTCCGACCCGGCTGTGTAGACACAGCGACCGTACGGGCCTTGTTCGAGCGCGGTCATCCGACCCTCGTGCGACGGGTCATCGGTGATGACGTGAACCGGCCATCCGCTGTTGGCCGGGTCCAGGTAGATACGCCGGGCGTCGTATGGGCAATCGGTGACAGGGCAAGGACTCGTGCAGCGTTCGGTTGCTCCGACAGGTGAACGGTCCGGTTTGAACTCGAGGAGCGAGCCGTTCGACGTCAAGGACGCAACCGGCGAATCCAGGTTCCAGGTGAGGATGTCGAAGTCGTGGCAACACTTGGCCACGATCATCGGGCTCGACCCGGCTGCGATGGCCCAGTTCCCGCGCACGAAGCTGTGGGCCATATGCCAGGCGGCCACATTCTCCCGATGGGTGACCATCACGAGTTCTCCGAGTCGACCGCTCCGTATCACATCGTGCAAAACCTGGAAAAACTCCGTGTATCTGAGCACGTGCGCGACCGCCACCACCCGATCCGTCCGTTCGGCGGCTTCAGCGATGGCCCGGACCCCGTCGAACGTGTGTGCCACCGGCTTTTCGATCAAGACGTGGTAGCCGGCTTCGATGCAGGACACAGCAGCTTGTTCGTGCTCGCGATCAGGCGACGCGATGATCACGGCGTCTGCCCCGATCCCCGAGCGGAGGAAATCGTCGAGCTTTACGAAACCGTCCACAACTCCGTGCTCAGCCACCACCGTGGCCCGCCTCTCGTCAAGGGGATCGACGACGCCCACGATGGACATAGCATCGGGATTCTGCAAAGCCCAGGCCCCGTAGACGTGGCGACCACGTTGCCCGGCGCCGATGATCACCGTTCGCAGCGGCTGGCTCATGAGAGATCCGAAGCGAGTCGGCGCCGGACTCGAGCCATGTCAGGACAGCGAAGCGTGGAGCGAGTCGAGCGCCTTGACCAGTCCCGCCATTTCGGATGCATTGAGCCGTCCGGCGAACTCCTCGTCGAGATGCTCCAGGTGTACGGCCGCAGCATCCTCCAACGTCTTCTGACCGACGACGGTGAGTTTGATCCAGTTGACCCGCCGATCGCCCGGACAGGGAACCCGCTCGACGAGACCTTCTTCAGTCATGCGGTCGATCAGACGGGTCACTCCTCCAGACGTGAGGACGACCTGTCCCGCCAGGGCCGACATGGTCAAGACCTGATCGTCAGATCGTGCAATCCGAAGAAGTACCTCAAACCAGGTCAGGGGCAGTCCTACCGCATCCTCCAATTGACGATCGAGCAGTTTCTGAAGACGGGCCTGCACTTCGAGCAGTTTTCCGAAGCTCGAGAATCGCTGGTCGTTGAGATCTAGCGGCATGCCATCACTCTACCGACCCAGCTGAAATAAACTTGAGAACTAAATAGTTGATTGCTCAAGTATTGTCCCTATACTGCCCTCGTTGCCCGAGGCCAACCGTTGGCGCGGCAATCGTCTTATCAAGAAGGAGACCTATGTCCACCCCACAGCCGGGAACGTACCAGATCGATCCCACGCACAGCTCTATTGAGATCATCGCCCGCCACCTGATGACTACGAAGGTTCGCGGAGCGTTCGGAGAATTCAGCGGCGAGATCATCGTCGGCGAAACGCCAGGCGACTCTTCGGTGTCTGTAGAGATACAAACCGCCTCCATCAATACCAACACGGAGGATCGCGACAACCACTTGCGCTCGCCAGACTTCTTGCACGTCGAGGCGCATCCGACCGCAAGCTTTGAGTCAACGAGCGTCGAGGACAAAGGCAATGGTGAGTATGTCCTCAATGGCGACCTCACTCTCGCCGGGGTCACCAAACCGATCGCAATCGACTTCACGTTCGCGGGTATGGCGACCGATCCGTGGGGCAACGCTCGCGCACTTTTCAGTGGTTCAAGCGAGATCGAGCGCGAAGAGTTTGGCCTCACATGGAATCAGATTCTCGAAGGTGGCGGCCTGCTCGTCAGCAAGAAGCTCAAGGTGGAGCTCGAGGTACAGGGTGTCCTCTCGTCCGTGGTGGCGTCCATGGACGCGTCCGTGGAGGCAAACGCCTAACGACACCTTCGGCACGAAAGGAACCGAATGCCGATAACCCCATCCCGCCTCAACCATGCGGTCCTTTTCGTAAGCGACCTGGAACGCGCTGTCGAGTTCTATACAGCGGTGATGGGCATGGAAGTGTTGCCTTCGGGGGATCTCCCCGGGGCAGCCTTCCTGCGCTTGCCGGAAAGCGGAAACCACCACGACCTGGGACTCTTCTCGCTCGGACCAAACGCGATTCCGAAGCAACGAGGCCAGGTCGGGCTCTACCACCTGGCGTGGCAGGTCGACACCATCGACGACCTCGCAGCAGCCCGTCCACTCCTCATCGAGTCCGGCGCCTACACCGGTGAGTCCAGCCACGGCGCGACGAAGAGCCTCTACGGTCACGACCCCGATGGAAATGAGTTCGAAATCATGTGGATGTTGCCCCGCGAAGAATGGGGCAAGTGGGAGAACGAAGCCGTTGTCGAGCCCCTCCACCTCGACCAGGAGCTCGAGCGCTGGAGCGGTGTCGAGACCCGCTGAGGCCGGGCGCACGACTATTTCGTCTTTTACGTCCAAACCCGGCTCGAAGTCGCCGTACGCCTGCTTCCACCCGGGCTTCACACCCCTGCCCCGTCGCCGGCGTCCGCCGCGTTTCAGACTCACATGAGATCGAGTCCGGCATCTTTTGAGGTGCCATATTCTTTACTCTGCGTTTCGTGCAGGATATACTGCGCTAGATGCAGAATATCCTTCCGATATTGCGAACCGAGACCCAACAGGAACTCCTGATAGAGCTGTTCTTTGCGACGAGCCGCCCTCGCACCCTCTCGGATCTGGCTAGAGCGATCGACGTAGATCAAACCACCGTTATGCGCGAGGTGAACCGCCTCCTGGAAACGGGTCTCATCATCGAACAGCGTGTCGGCCGATCTCGCACCGTCGCCATCGATCCCAACAGCCCCCTCGCCTCCCCAATGCGACAGCTCATGCGCCTCGCCTACGACCCTGCCGCCGCCTATGCCGGCACGGGAGACGGTGGATTCGCACCCAAGGAAGTCGATCGACGTCCGCACCACCGTCCACTTCCGTCCTCACGTCGGAGACCGACGTGAGGCGCCGAATTCTCGCGAATAATGAGCATCGGCGGCCGAATCGCAGATCAGTAAAGTCGCCCGCGATGGCACCATCCGAAGCCGAAATCAGAGACGTCGTCCGCCAGGTTGTGGCCGGTTACGCAGGGTCAAATCCAGACCTCACCGCGACACCCTCTCCCCCGCCCGCTTCGCTCAACCCTTCGCACGCGGAAACCGGCGCGATCGCAGTGGGTGCCGACCACGGTGGCTATCCCCTCAAAGAACGGATTGCTTTCCGCCTGCGCGAGTCAGGTCACAAGGTGATCGATTGCGGAACCGACTCCACCGAATCGGTCGATTACCCGGACTTCGCTCACGCCGTTGCGGCCCGGGTTGCGTCGGGTGAGGCCGCGTCGGGAATCATCATCGACGGGGCAGGCATCGGCTCTGCCATGGTCGCCAACAAGGTGCCCGGGGTGAGGGCTGCACTGTGTTACGACATCTCCAGCGCTCGCAACAGCCGGGAGCACAATCACGCCAACGTCCTCACGCTCGGGGCTGGCCTCATCGGCCCTTCCCTCGCCCAGCAGATCGTGGAGACCTGGCTCGAGACCCCGTGGGGACCGGGGAGACACGCCGATCGCGTAGAGAAGATCAATGCTATCGAGCACCGGTACGCAGGCGCGTCGGCGATCGGCACGACCCGAACATGAGTGCGGGCGCGACGAACAACGAGGCCTTGATCGAGGCGATCACCCGGGAAGTTCTGTCGACGCTGGGCAAGGCCGATCCGTGCGCCGACTGCCATGGATCATGTGCAGCTCACAGTCCGGAAAAGGTTCGCAGCGTCGTCGCAAACGGAGCCGACCGGGTCAGCTACCACGGTGAGGGAGCCGATGTACCCCTCGATCTCGCCAAATACATCGACCACACCCTGCTCAAGCCGGATGCGACAGCCGACGACATCGACAAGCTCTGCGCGGAAGCGGCTGAATATGGCTTCGCCAGCGTGTGTGTCAATCCCGCCTGGGTGAAGCGGTCAGCCGAAAACCTCAAGGGCACCGGAGTCAAGGTCGCATCCGTTGTCGGATTTCCGTTCGGCGCAACGACATCTGACATCAAGGCGCTCGAAACCAGACGCGTGCTGCGCGACGGAGCCCGGGAAATCGACATGGTCATCAATATCGGAGCTCTCAAATCCGGCCAACACGACGTCGTGCGCAAAGACATAGCCAAAGTGTCAGATGCGTGTCACGAAGTCGGCGCCATCAACAAGGTCATCATCGAAACCTCCCTCCTGACGGATGAGGAAAAGGTGATGGCATCGCATCTGGCTCGACTTGCGAAGGCCGACTTCGTCAAAACATCAACAGGTTTTGCTGGAGGAGGTGCCACCGTCCACGATGTATTGCTCATGCGCGAGACCATCGGTCCAAAGATGGGCATCAAGGCATCGGGCGGAGTACGAAGCCGCGAAGACGCGGAAGAAATGATCGCCGCCGGAGCCTCTCGAATCGGGGCCTCCGCCGGGATTGCCATCGTTACAGGAGGTACGTCCAATGAGCAATATTGAGTTGCGGTCCTTTGTCTTTCTCGACAGCCTCCAGCCCCAGTACGCGGCTTTCATCGGCACCACCGCCTCCGGATTCCTGCCGCTGGCATACGAGGCAGCACTGTTTGTCGAGATCTCTCCCGGCATCGAGATCAATCGGCTCACCGACGTTGCGCTCAAGTCGAACGAGGTAAAGCCCGGAATGCAGATTGTTGAGCGGGTTTTCGGCCTGCTCGAAATTCATTCTCCTGACCAGGCAGAGACCCGCGGCGCCGGGGCGGCCATCCTCGAAGCGATCGAACTGAAAGAATCCGACCGCCTCAAACCTGAGATTCTGTCCAGCCAGATCGTGCGAAACATCGACGACCATCAAGCCCAGCTCATCAACCGGATGCGGCACGGGCAGATGATCACCCCAGGCCAGACGCTTTACGTACTCGAATGCCTGCCGGCTGCATACGCTGCGCTCGCGGCCAACGAGGCCGAAAAGGCCGCAAACATCAACGTCCTAGAGGTTCGGGCCTTTGGAGCCGTTGGGCGCGTGTACCTGGGCGGCGAGGAGGCCGACATCGACGTCGGATGGCAGGCGGCGGTGTCCGCGCTGGAAGGAATCAAAGGCCGAGTTCAGAAATAGATCCGAGATAAAGGAGCACCCGACATGGCAGATGCCTTGGGAATGATTGAAGCCCGGAGTTTTCCGGCGATGGTTGAAGCCGCCGACGCCATGGTGAAGGCAGCCAAAGTCGAGCTGGTTTCCTATGAAGAGACCGGCGGCGGCTATGTGACGGCTGTCATTCGCGGTGATGTTGCCGCCGTAAAAGCCGCGGTCGACGCCGGCGTACGTGGCGCAGAACGCGTCGGTGAGGTCGTTGCCCATCACGTGATCGCCCGCCCGCACGAGAGCATCGACGCGATCCTGCCACTGGGAGGCGTCGACGCCAAGAAGTAGTAGTTCCCGCAACACCGGGCCAACAGATAGGAACCGTCATGCAGTTAGCGCGAGTCACCGGCACGGTGGTCGCCAGCCGTAAAGAGCCGCGTCTCGAGGGATTGAAATTTCTGCTTCTCTCCCAGCTCAACACGGACAACAAAGAAACCGGCGGCTACGTCGTGGCGGCCGACGCGGTCGGTGCAGGCGTCGGCGAAGTCGTGATGTACGCGAGTGGAAGTTCGGCTCGACAAACCGAGTTCACCCACGAACGGCCCTGCGACGCCGTCGTCATGGCGATCGTCGATTCATGGGAAGTCGGAGGCAAGGAGCATTTCACGAATGCATGAGACACCATGAACGAGCTGTCCGAGACCGACATTCAGGACATCATCTCGCGCGTTCAGGCGCGTCTGAGCGAGGTTCCACGAGGAGACGCGCCGGCATCAACGCTCACGGCTCAGGCTGAACTCGAGTCAGAAGTCGAGACCGGTGACGGGATCTTCGCAACGATCGACGAGGCGGTGGCACACGCCAGAACCGCTCAAACGGCGTTTTCGACTGAAGGCTTGAAGGTTCGCCACAACATCGTCGACGCCATCCGAGCTTCGATGGTCGCCGAGGCCGAAAACCTGGCTCGACTGGCTCACACCGAGACCGGCCTCGGCCGCTACGAAGACAAGATCAAGAAGAACCTCCTGGTTGCGACGAGAACCCCGGGTCCGGAAGATCTCGAGCCCGTGGCCGTCACCGGCGACGATGGGATGGCCGTCACGGAGTGGGCGCCGGTCGGCCTCGTTGGCGCCATCACTCCAACCACCAATCCAACGTCCACGATCATCAATAACTCGATATCCATTCTGTCAGCAGGCAATGCCGTGGTTTTCAACGTCCACCCGAACGCCAGAAAGACATCCGCCGAAAACATCCGGCTCCTGAATCGGGTCATCAGGCGCGCCGGCGGCCCCGAAAACCTGATCACTGCAGTCGCAACTCCGACACTCGACTCGGCCAAGGCGCTGATGGCGCACCCCGACATCCGCGTCCTGCTCGTGACGGGAGGCCCCGGTGTTGTCAAGGAGGCGCTGCAGGCCGGCAAGCGGGCCGTGACGGCAGGACCTGGCAATCCTCCCGTCGTTGTCGATGAAACAGCAGATATAGACAAGGCGGCGCAATCGATTGTTGCAGGGGCCTCATTCGACAACAACGTGATCTGCACGGACGAGAAGGAGGCCATTGTTGTCGACGCCGTGGCAGATCGCCTGTTGCGCGCGATGGAAAACAACGGCGCCTATCTGCTCAAACAACACGAGTTGGTCCGGCTCGAACGTGTCATCTTTCGGGAGATGGGACCGCCTAACAAGCCGGGAGCGATCAACCCGGCCTTCATCGGAAAGAATGCGTCGGTGATTCTCAGCGAGATCGGCATTCACGTCGACGATTCTGTTCGCCTTGCAGTCGCCGATGTACCAAACGATCACAACCTGGTGTGGACCGAACAGATGATGCCGGTGTTTCCCGTGACGAGAGTGCCGCACGTGGCCGCTGCGATCGATCTCGCCTTCAAGGCTGAACATGGCTTCCGCCACACCGCCGGCATTCATTCGACCAACGTTGACGCGATCACCGACATGGCGAAGGCCATGAATTGCTCGATCTTCGTCGCCAACGGCCCCTTCTACGCAGGCCTTGGTCAGGGCGGCGAGGGATATTCATCGTTTTCGATCGCCAGCCCCAGCGGCGACGGCCTCACGCGGCCCCGCACCTTCTCACGCCCGCGACGCGTGAGTGTGGTTGGCGCATTGCGGATCGTGTAATGACCACCTGATGGCTCTGGCGCTGCTCGAATTCGAATCCATCGCAGCAGGCATCGAGGCGGGAGATGCCATGGTGAAGCGGGCCCGGATCGACGTTCTCCTTGCGGGCACGGTTCATCCTGGCCACTACCTGCTCCTGCTTGACGGAGCCGTCGGCGAGCTCGAAGAAGCCATCGACGCAGCTGATCTGATCGGCTCCGAACACGTGGTCGATCGAGTCTTCCTGCCGGATCCTCACCCGCAGCTGACCGCCGCAGTCAACGGTGCTCGAACATCCGGGGGAGGCGAGGCGCTCGGTGTCATAGAGACCCGCACGGTGGCTGCCGCCCTGATCGCCGCTGACGCTGGACTCAAGGGGGCGGCGGTCACACTTCGAGAGCTCGTGCTCGCCGACGATCTCGGAGGTAAGGCTTACCTGTTGTTCGGAGGTCCGGTGGTTGACGTGGAGGCTGCAGTCGAACTCGGAAACGTACGGGCTGGCACGCGCGTCATCGGAGCGAGAGTCATTGCGCAACTGCACGCCGAGATGAACAGCAACCTCGCCGCCAACGGCCGCTTTTTCGCACGGATCCCGGGCTCCTGATGCATCTTGCAACCGTGATCGGCACGCTGGTGGCAACGGAGCGAACGCCAGGGCTGGATGGGATCAAGTTCCTCATCATTCAGCCGTTGACGCGAGACCTCAAACCCTCGGGGATGCCGGTGATTGCCGCTGACGCCGTGGCGATGGCGGGCCCTGGAGAACTGGTCTACTTCGTCGGCTCCCGGGAAGCCGCCCAGGCCATGCCCGAACCTTTTGTCCCCATCGATCATGCCGTCGTCGGCATCGTTGATCAGCTTGCGATCGACCCCTTGCCGGTTTCCGGGACATCGCAGAAGGACCGGGGCGGTAGATCGTGAAGCTCGCTCGTGTCTCCGGGACAGTCGTGTCCACCATCAGCGCCCCGATTTTCGACAACCGGCGGCTGTTGTTTTGCGACTACATCACTCCCGATGGCGAGGCGACGGGCGACTATGTGATTGCGGTAGATGTCGTCGACGCCGGACCTGGAGAAATCGTATTGATCATGGACGAGGGCAACGGCGCCCGACAGATCGTTGGCGAGACAACAGCGCCGATCCGGGCGATGGTTGTGGGAATCATCGACCCGGTTGATTCGTAGCTCGATCGTGCTCGCTGATGGTATGTAGCCGGCATATGATCCCCCGGTGAACACGTTCAAAGCTTTGAGATTGGTCGGTCAACTCCAACCGCTGGTCTCTGAGAACATGCCAACCCCCGATCCAGGTTCAGGTGAGACGGTCGTTCGGGTCCAAGCCGCCGGTATTTGCCATTCGGACGTGCATTACTGGCAAGGAGACCCGAAGCTCCCTCCCCTTCCGAGAACACTCGGCCATGAGATCGCAGGGGTCGTCGAAGCGGTGGGCGCAGGGGTGACGACCGTCTCCGTTGGAGACCGGGTCGGGGTTCACTATCAGACCAGCTGCGGCACGTGCACCTTCTGCCTGTCCGATCACGATCAGTTCTGTGTCGACGGAAAGATGTTCGGCAACTCGATCGATGGTGGGTACGCCGAGCTCGTATTGGCGCCTGCACGCAACCTCGTGCCGATTCCCGCCGAGGTCGACATCGCGCATGCGGCTGTAATGATGTGCTCAACCGCTACGGTGTTCCACGCGCTGCGCCGCTCCCGATTGAAGCCCGGCGAGTCGGTGGCCGTCTTCGGTCTTGGCGGCCTCGGGCAATCGGCCGTCCAGCTCGCACTGGCCATGGGAGCGGACGAGGTGTTTGGAGTCGATCTGTCGTCAGCCAAACTCGATGTTGCAGCGCGCCACGGCGCCATTCCCGTGACCGGTGGCCCCGAGGCATCCGCCGCAATACTGGATGCCGGGGGCGCCGACGTCGCCCTGGAGCTGGCGGGCTCGCATATCACCATGAGACAGGCGATCGATGTGCTCAAACCGTTCGGGAGGGCAATGGCGGTCGGGCTATCCAGCCAGCCGACTCACTTCACGGCGTTTTCTGATCTCATCGGACGAGAAGCTGAGATACTCGGGGTCGCAGACCATCTGCTCACCGAGCTACCTGAGTTGCTGGACATGGCTGCGGAGGGATCAATCGATCTGGCCGATGTCGTGACCAGCGAGGTTCCGCTTGAAGAGAGTGCTGTAAACGCTACATTCCAGACCCTCGCCGATTATGGCGAAGGCGTTCGGACCGTCATCCGCCCGAACTCCTGATCCGCCCGAACTCCTGATCCGCCCAAAGTCCTGATCCGCCCAAACTCCTGATCCACCTGGTGGACGGCTAGCGTCTCAACCATGGCAATCACCGGAGTTCACACGCTGATCTATTCATCGGAACCCGATGAACTCCGTCAAATCATGCGAGATACTTTCGGGTGGCCCAGCGTGGATGCCGGTGATGGGTGGCTGATCTTTGCGACCCCGCCCGGCGAGATGGCCGTGCATCCCGGCGATCGTCCCCGCCACGAGATCACGCTCATGTGTGACGACCTCGAAGCAACAATGTCCCACCTCGCAGACAAGGGAGTGCGATTCGTCGACGAGCCGAGCGACGAGGGGTGGGGAGTCGTCGTGACCATGCTGTTACCGGGGGATGTGCAGATGCTGCTCTACGAACCCCGCCACGAGACTGCGTTCTGATGTGACATGAGCGCGTTGCCGCTCTTTCTTGTCCTTTCTTCGGCCGTGCTCCACGCCTCGTGGAACCTCGTGGTCAAATCCAGCAACGATCGATTGCTTGCCGGATGGGCCCAGGTGGTGGCGGCAGCCCTGGTGATGGCACCGCTCGTCCTGCTCAATCCGATTCCTGCCCGGATCCTCCCTTATGTTGCCTTGTCCGCCGCCGTTCACACGCTATACATATCGTCGCTCGTCGCCGCGTATGAACGGGGCGAGTTGTCACTGGTGTACCCCGTGGCCCGGGGCACGGCGCCCTTGATCGTGACGGTTGTAGCCGCATGGTTACTCGACGACATTCCATCGGCCGGAGGCATTGCCGCCATCCTCCTCGTCGTTGTCGGTGTTTTGTGGCTGGCCCGCGGGACCAACACCGACGGATTGGGCTGGGCCCTCGTAACAGCGGTGGCTATCGCCTCATACACGGTCATCGATGGGGCATCTGTCCGAACACTTGATACCGCAGTCGGGTACACCGGAGCGGTCTTCGTCGGCAACGCGATCTTGTTGACACCGATGGTCCTCGTCAGAAGAGGCTACGGATCCATCCGCCAGATTCTGATACGTGAGGGAGGCAGGAATCTGTTCGGTGGGGCGGCCTCTGCTGCGGCCTATGTCCTCGTGCTCGCAGCAGCCCGATTGGCACCGCTCGGACTGGTTTCTGCCTTCCGGGAAACTTCCGTTGTCATCGGAGCTCTGGCAGGGTGGCTCATTCTCTCCGAACCCGACGGGCCGCGCCGTCTGCGGGGTGCCTCTCTCGTGGCCTTGGGCCTCGGAGTACTCGTCCTCACCGGCTAGATCGCGAAAAGCTCGCCCAAGTGGCGTTTGTCGAGTACCATGACGCCGCCTCACCGGATGGAGGCCAGCGTTTACCTCGCTTCACCGGTGATCAAAGGCATCAGTTATTCACCCGGTTGGACCGCCTCTTCGGCCGCATTGCGACATGACGTCGCGCCAGGAGCAACCAGTGACCACTCAAACCACCGCGACTTCGTTCGCCCAACTTGGATTACCCGATCAGTTCGTCCGATCTCTCGCCAAACGCGGGATCACCGAACCATTTCCCGTTCAAGCAGCAACCATCCCCGACTCACTCGCCGGGCGTGACGTCGCTGCCAAAGCCCCGACCGGGTCTGGCAAGACGCTCGCGTTCGGTCTCCCACTCCTCGCAATGGTCGAGCGAGCCGATAAGAACCGTCCGGGTTCGCTGATACTCGCACCAACGAGAGAGTTGGCCGAACAAATCAAACAAGAGCTGGCGCCTCTCGCGAAGTCTGTCGGCAAGTATGTTCACGCGGTGTACGGCGGCGTGAGCTATGGTCCGCAGAAGGCGGCACTGCGACGCGGTGTCGACGTACTTGTCGCCACCCCCGGACGACTGGAAGATCTCATCCAGCAAGGCGCCGTTCGCCTCGACCGGGCGAGCATTGTCGCGATCGATGAGGCCGATCGGATGGCGGACATGGGCTTCTTGCCCGCCGTGCGCCGCATCCTCGATCTCACGGCAAAGCGTCGCCAGACCATGTTGTTTTCCGCAACCCTCGACGGTGACGTCGCAGTGCTGGTCCGCGACTATCAATCAGATCCCATCAGGCACGAAGCGCCGTCCGCCGAGGCCGAGGCCATCGACGCCA
This sequence comes from Acidimicrobiia bacterium, assembly GCA_041567895.1. Taxonomy (GTDB): domain Bacteria; phylum Actinomycetota; class Acidimicrobiia; order Spongiisociales; family SHLN01; genus JABDOU01. The sequence continues at coordinate 21,960 of JBFGAX010000020.1, read as the reverse complement.
GACATCACTTCTGGCTCGTACAACGCAGTGACCGGGTCGAACACGCAGCTGACGTCGTCGCGACCGGAGGCCGAACCATCGTATTCACACGGACGCGTCATGGAGCAGACCGACTCGCCAAGCAGCTCGATCGACTCGGCATCAAAGCAGTCGCGATCCACGGAGGTCGCTCGCAGGGCCAGCGGAACCGGGCCTTGAAAGAGTTCACAACCGGTCGCGTCCAGGCGCTGATCGCCACCGACGTGGCTGCGCGAGGGATCCACGTCGACGCGGTGGAAACCGTTGTTCACTTCGACCCACCAAACGACCACAAAGACTATTTACACCGTTCCGGGCGAACAGCCCGGGCGGGAGCTGCCGGATCGGTCGTGAGCCTGCTCACCAGCGACCAGCAGCGCGGAGCACGTCGCATGCAGGAAGAACTCGACCTGTGGGCACCGATCGTGCCACCGCACACCGACAAGCTCTCCGAGGGCGGTCACCGAATCGGGGAGCGATCGGGGCCGAGACGGCGGGATTCCAAACGACCCGACCACCAGACCGGCAATCACACGCAAGGCAAGTCACATACCACGCCTGGCGATCACCGCACTCCTCAGGCGGCAGACCGGCAATCCAGGACAGCGCACCAGAGCGTGTACGTTTCCAATATCCCATGGGACACAACGGGCGACGACCTGGTCGAGCTATTCAGCGAGTTCGGACCCGTCGATAACGCAACCATCGTCACCGATCGCCGTTCAGGCCATTCGCGCGGTTTCGGTTTTGTCGACATGGATGGTTCTGCTCGTCAAGCCGCCATCGATGCACTCAATGGCACCGAGTACGGGGGACGTGAACTGACCGTCAGACTGGCCAGACCCCGCCAGGGGAAGAAGCATGCGACAAGAGGCGAAAATCGCAATTCGTCGCAACGCTCGGATGGGTCGCGCCCGAACCGGGGCGGCGGCAAGCAGCGCAGGCGTTGAGCATGAGGATCTCCGCCGAGCGGGTATGAGATCGCGCCCATCGACCAGGTAACCTCAGTCGGTGGTGAGCTTCGGACCCGGACGTGTTGTAGCGCTCGCCATAGTCGTCGGAATACTGTGGCGCATTGCGGTATGGCGCCGGCGAGGCGGCGACGTCGCCCGCGAGGCCACCATTGCCGTGCTGTTCGCCTGGTCGCTGATCGTGATGAGCCTCACGCTCTTCCCCCTCGTCATCATCTTTTACGATTGGAAGAGCAGGTTCAACCTCGTTCCGTTCGCCAGCATCATCCAGCTCATCAACGAGACGTCGTTCGCTGTCGCTTTCGTGAACATTGTCGGCAACGTGGTGCTGTTCGTTCCCTTCGGCGTGCTCCTGCCACTGCTCTTCAAACGGCTCAGGCGACCGTGGTCCTTGCTCTCGAGGATGATCGTGGTTTCGCTGGTCATCGAACTGGTGCAGTTGTTCACCCGCGCCAGGTCTGTTGATGTCGACGACATCATCCTGAATCTGAGCGGGGCGGCGATCGGGTTCGGACTGTTCTGGATCGGATCAACCATCGCCAAACGGAGCGCCCGCGCCACGAGCATCATCGATCGGCTCGGCGCCGACGCCGAAGGGGAACCTCTGCTGAAATCCACCGTCCCGATCCTGGTGACGGCCGCTATTGCAATACCGTTCATGCTGTCCGCGATCGCGTCGGAGACGATCGGCGAAGGCCAGGACGGAATTGTCGGAGATGCAACCGCGATCGTCCCCGGCAGCGCAGTCGTCGCAAGTATGGATCGGGATCGCGACCGCTACGTCATGGTCCACGACAACGGTTCCGGACGTCACGCTCTGGCCATCTATTCAAAGGTTCTTCCGGGACGGTTCTCCTGGTCGCTTCGCACCGAGCCCATTGCCGAGAGCGGTTCGTGGTTCACGTGGGGAATACGACAATTCAATGTAGACAAAGAGGACGAGACCACCGTGTACGTGTACGGCGTCAACGATGTGGGCGCCACAGAGCTGATCGTGGACGGAGCTGCTTTCTCGGAGAGGATCCCCCTGCCCGACGATAGATTCTTCATCGTCGGTTTTCCGTATGCGCCATCCCAGCCTTCGAGCATCCTCGAAGAGTTCACGTTTCGGTTTCTGGACGGATCCGGGGCCGACATCTCGGAAACAATCACCAACCTCAACCCGTATTGAACCGGTGAGGGCTGGCGCCCGAGCCCTACCATTCGGCTGCGTTCACGACCGGAGGACCATGTGCCCAGAACGATCGGAATCCTGACTGCCGGCGGCGATAGCCCCGGACTCAATGCTGCGATCCGTGCAATCGGGAAAACCGCCTCGCGGGCTCACAACATGCAGGTCGTTGGCTTTCTCGACGGTTTCCGGGGAGTCATGGAGAACCGGACCATCCGCCTCGACAGTGATCATCTGTCGGGCATTCTGACAAAGGGCGGCACCATTCTCGGCACGAGCCGGGACAAGCCTCATCGCATGGAGGTAGGCGGCCAGATCCTGGACATGACCGATGCGATGATCGACAACTGCCGCAAACTCGGAGTTGAAGCTCTCGTCTGCCTGGGTGGCGGGGGCACCCAGAAGAACGCCTACCGGCTCTCGAAGAAGGGGATGCCGATTGTGACCCTCCCCAAGACAATCGACAATGACGTAGCGATGACGGACAGGACATTCGGTTTCGACACGGCTCTGGCGATCGCAACCGAGGCCATCGACCGTCTCCATTCGACCGCCCATAGCCATCATCGCATCATGGTGGTTGAGATCATGGGTCACAACACAGGATGGCTTGCGCTCGGGTCCGGAATCGCAGGCGGCGCCGATGTCGTGCTCATCCCCGAAATCCCTTTCAACGTCGAGCACATCGCCGAATCCCTGCTGGCTCGCAAGGCAGGAGGGAGCCGCTTCAGCATCGTCGCCGTTTCCGAGGGTGCCATGTCCCAATTGACCGCCGACACCCGGATCGAACTTCGGGCCCGCAAATCTGGTGCCTCGACGGCCGAAGAAAAAGCGGCGGCGATCGAGGCGATTGAGGTGTTCGAGGAAAGCCGCAGCGACCACACGGCGCGTGTCGCCCGGGAATTGAAACGTCTGACCGGCCTCGAATCGCGCGTAACGATCCTTGGCCACGTACAGAGGGGCGGCACGCCCACCCACGTCGACCGACTCCTCGCGACTCGCCTTGGGGCCGAAGCCGCCCAGGCCGTTGCCGATGAGGACTACGGGATCATGATTGCTTCGCAGGCCGGACAAGCGGTACGAGTTCCACTGGCGGAGGTCGCAGGCAAGCGGCGAACCGTCCCTCTCGACCACCCATGGATCCAAACAGCCCGCCAGCTCGGAATGAGCCTCGGCGACTAACGCCAACCGACGCGTCAGTTGGCGTTGATGATCGAAGCAGAATCGGACTGAGACCTGACGATTTGCAGGCTGACGTCTACGGAGGTGTCCAGCCGATCGGCGAGATGCAGCGCCAGTTCTTTCACCGTCGGTTCCTCTTGCGGACTCGCAATCAGCACGACGCTCACATCGGTGACGTCTCCTTCGACGTCGACCGAGACGTCGACAACCTCGGCGGTACCCTCATCGATCTCGACGAACTCCTCGACGGCGGCAAGTATGTCGGCGGTCTGATCGGTAGGCGGAAGTACATTTCCTCGCCCAAACTGCAAGGGCATGACGACGATGATCACACCAAGAGCTACCCAGCGCAGCCCCGAGGCGATCGATGAGTTCCCGGTCAGCAGCCGCCGACCCGGGACGAAACCAGATGCGATGAACGTGAGCGACGCGCTGGTGAGGATGCCTGCCACGTTGACCAGATAGAGGAACAGAGCGCCAAGGGCCATCTGCCACTCCCCCATCTGCAGCGTGATGCCGACCACGGCCAGCGGTGGCACGAGTGCTACGGCCACGGCCACTCCGGGAAGAGCGTCACTCGCCTGTCTGCGAACCTGTCCATACGCGCCGGCCGCTCCTGCCGCCAGCGCGATTCCCAGATCGAGCAGATTTGGTGAGGTCCTGGCGATCAGCTCGGCTGGAAGCGGAGAGGGGTCGCCGGGAATGGCCAGAGAAATCAGAGCTGCGAGACCAATCGAAAGAACCGAGCCGATCGCCACGATCACCGACTGCCGCAAGACTCGCATCGGCCATGCCATCACGATGGCGGCGGCGATCCCCAAAACCGGTGCCATCAAGGGGGCGACGAGCATGGCGCCGATGACCACGGCCGTCGAATCTGAGATCAATCCCAGGGCTGCGATCGTTACGGCGAGTGCCGAAAGCGATGTGAACCGGGCGAAAAATGGACGCAGCCGAGCACCCTCGTGAAAGAGGGCACGAATAACTCGTCGGCGCTCGTGGTGTTGGACGGGATCCTGTCGCTCGAGATGGACACCGAGGTGTCCGAGCGCGGAGCCGACAATGCCGGAGACGCGGATCAGCTGGGTCGCTAATGGTCCCGCCCGGTCCTCCGTTACCTTCTCCGCAGCCCCCTCCGAAGATTTCTCCTCAGCCGGCCCGGAGAGAGCGTGAGCCCGATCGTCAACGCTGTGATCGGTCATCTGTTCTCTCTAAGTGGTCGCCGGAATGCTAATGGGGTTAAACCCAGGAATAACAAATTGCAATGGCCATTTTTCCCATAGTCCGGACTAGTCCCTGGGCGAGCTGACCGGCCAGGATAGAAGCAAGCCGGAAATAGCCGATACGGGAGCGCGAAACCTGGAATTAACCGTCGATGTCGTAGCGCACGACCCGGATTCCATCTTGCGTGGTCTCCAGCGCGTACAGAGCTCCAAAACCGTAGCGATAGGAGTTGAAACCTGTGACGGTAGACCATCGCTCCACGTCGAAGGTGAACGCCCTCGCAACCAGGTTGTCGTCGTCGTCGGTACCCATGGCAACCGCAACAAATCCGGTCTTGGCGTTGGTATCGGCCGGGCCGCTTATGACCAACGCGCCGTCGGCAAAGCGCTGGTATCCGAGTACGTCCAAGAAGGCTGCGCGGTCGGGGTCGACGAGCACGTCATATGTCGTCGGAGCCGAATCACCGGCCGGCTGAACCGTCACCTCGACGCCGGCGTCGTAGGACACCCTCATCGCGGATTCGCCTGGCAACACATCAAAGGCGCGTTGCTGAACCGGGTCGAGCAGTTCCCCTGCACTATCAGCTATGGCGACCCAGGCTCTGGCAGCCCCGAATTGGCCGATCCCCGCAAAGACGTCGTTGAAGTTCGACGAAGGCGACGCCCAGAAAACGCCATCAGTGGTGGCGCGGAGGTCCCCCGGGCCCTCAACGACCGATTCGACCCTCTTCAACAAAGCGCCGGTTTCCAGCGATATCGCAACAGCATCGTATGGCCGATCCGGTCGCGGCGTTTGGCCCAGCACGATCACCTTGTCCCCTATCACGGCAATCGCATCGGGCACTATTGACGCGGCATCGAAGTTCATGAGAACGGCCGCCTCTCCCCCCGGGGCAAATCGAACAACGCGGTGGTTGGCCGCATCGAGCACGACGATGTCACCTTCACCGGAGACGTCGAAGCAGCATGGACCCGAAGACGTCTCTGCCAGGAATCCGATCTCGTCCGGGCCAAGGCCATAGGCAGCGTTCACAACCGTTGTGCCGTCGAGGGGCTCGGCGACGAGTCCGGCCACGTCAACGTCGAACGACAGCGCCTGTGGTTCTACCGGTGGCGCCGTCCCTCCAGGCAACAGGGTGACCGGGACCCTGAACACGTTGACCGGAGATCCGTCCTTGGCCGAGTACTCGAGACCAAGTATCCGGGCCGGAGTGGCCTGCTCCACAGCAAATGGCAGTTCTGCCGAAAATGTGCCAAAGCATCCGGTTCCGCAGGTTGCAGTCGTGAATGTTTCGGCGAGCAGATTGCCGCTCGTGTCTTCTAGCCGAATGTTGACCGTTGCCTCAAAAGCGTTTGCGATACCGGAAACAGTGACGGGACTCTTGGCGTCCTGACCGGCGAGCGGGTGTTCGATTGTGACCAGCGCAAGAGCGTCGGTGTAATCGGCGCGGGTCTGCGGGTCGGAAAGGATCAGCCCCTCCGACGAGAACACGTCTACCGGTTCGCCATCGATCAGGAACAACACCTGATCGATGCCCTCGAAGGCCGTCGCCGTGTAGACGACCTGCGCCAGGCGAGAGGTCATGGTGGAGGTGCCCCCACCCGAGCCGAAGGCCTGGTTGAAGTCGAGTGTCACCTGACCGATGTCACCGGATCTGTCAACCCTGACGTTCAGCAACTCCGTGCCCGACGGAATGCTGGTGGTGAGGCCGGGTATCCACTGGGAATCCTCGGCAGTGGGGCCTTCGATTGCGGCCAGGACCGCCGCCCGCATCTGGCCGACTTCATCGACCGGGACAGTTACTACAACGTCACGGAGCACGGGCATGAGATGCGGACCGGGTCGATTGGAATCCTGGATGTGCTCGGCCAGAAAATAGACGACCACCTGAGCCGGGGTCGTTACGGGAGCGGTGGTGGGCGGAATCACCTCGGGCAGCGTCGAAGAGCTCGCCGTCTGCGCGGTAGTCGTCACCCCTGGAGCTGGTACGTCCCCCCTGCGACCGGCCCAATATGCGGTTACGCCAAGGATCACTGCCAACAGCACGGTCGCCACGGCCAACCATTTGCCGGGAGGACGGTTCGGCTTGTTGCCCTGGGGCGGTCGTTCGGTGGTGAGTGTTGTCATGATCCTTCCTTCAGAGAGCCGGCGCATTCAGCGCCGTACTTCACCTGGTTCCCGTGACTAAACGATCGTTTAGTCACAGGAACTGTATCACAAGCGACCGCTGAGCCGTCATGTAAATCCCGCTTTCACGAATCGTGTCAAGCCCCACGCCGGTCAAAAAGGATTTGAGCCCTCCGTAAGTCGACGGAATCCCCATTTCTTAGTCGATGCCGTGCCGTGAACATTGCCAATGAATCTTCCTAACAATTGGGCACCCCTTGCGGGGTGCCCAATCTGTTCAGGTAGGTGCTGTTCAGGTGGTGCTGTTACGACGTCGTGCACTCGGAAACGACGTTGATCGTTTTCGTGGCTGAGAACCCTGCCGTGATCTCGCCCGGGTTGCCCTTGAGCGTGCCGAACAACCTCACCGTGTAGGTGCCGGCTTCGTTCACGGTGGCCAGTGCCAGCGCCTCACCTGCCTGCGGATCCTCGGCGCCGAAGACGATGCGGTCGCCACCCTGGTTGTCGTTTCCGGGGAAGTTGTCGCTCGTCACACCGTCGGTTGCATGCTTCAGTCCGTTTTGGATGTCGTCTACCCAGCCCTCCGACACCAAGAGCCCTGGAGGCGAGCCAAACGTACCGGCATTGGTCGTGTAGTAGAAGTTGTCGTTCTGGACGACGCTGTAGTTCGGAAAGCCCGGCAGACCGAACTCGACCCCACCGAGAACATTGGCGTTGGCGTCGAGTAGTTCAATGCCGGCATTCTCCAAGCGGGCCGCTCCGGCGTTTAGCAGGGTGAATGACGTCTTGAAACGGGCGTTCTTGCCGGTCTTGTTTTGGGTCGACTGTCCTGCCATCCAGCCCGATGCTGTGATAGGAACACCGTCGCCGACCTCAGACGAATCGAGGATCCAGGCCGTCCGTGGTTCAACCGTGGGGAAATTCCCCTCTGAGTCCCTAATGACCCTCACCTGGTACGTCCATTCGAACCTCCACGTGACTTTCTGGTTACCGGTGCCCAGATCCACGGTGAGCTGTTGTTTGTAATCCCTGAACTCATCCCTCACGCGTACCAGGGTGCCACCTTCGAAGAACACACACTTGTTGTTATTGACCGGAGGGTTCAGCCGCTGCGGGATGGGCGGTGGTGCGGCCGGTGTTGTGGGCTGGTTAGCCGGTGAGCAGTTTGCCCGGCCTGCGGGGGCACACGTGATCACCGGAGCTCCGGACTGGAGGTTGCTGAAGTAGGTCCTCGCCGTTGCTTCGTCATATGACCAGAACTCGGTGTCCGTGAGGACGAAGTCATCCGATGATGTCAACGTGAACGACAGGGATTGTGCGTTGTCGGGTTGTTGAGAGGCTTCGGCATCGGTGCTGGTTACGGCGAGGGCCGCGGCCAATACCAACAACCCCAGGAGTAGCCGCCCAAGCCTCACTCCGAGATTCGGAAGGGCATTGGTTACCTGCATGTTTGTCTCCTTTCGAGACGCGAGGAGTGCGGGAATCGCCCGTCGAGGCCTAGACCAACGCACCCAAAAGTGTGTATCAACCGAAACGTATCAGGGCCGCGACCGCCTGTCGTGTTGATTCGTCTCAACACCTGGTGTGGTCGTGGGCAAACCCATCGTGGCGAACCCATCGTGGCGATGGGAACTACACTCCCGAGGTCTGGCTAGTCGTCTTCGAAGACCCGGACCGCCTCAGCCCGACTCCCAACGCGAAGCTTCTTGAGGATCGCCGAAACGTGGGTACGTACGGTCACAGGTGCCACAAACAACCGTTCGGCCATCTCCCTCGTCGTCAATCCAGAACGCATCATTTCGAGGATTTCCCATTCGCGCTCGGTGAGCTCAACCCGGCGTCCCTCGGCGATTCGTCCTCGTTTATGTCGCTTGCGGAATTCCTCGACCAGCTTGGTTACAAGGGATGGCGGCAGAGCGGCTTCTCCGTCGAGCACGTTGCGAAGTGATTCGGCGAGTCCGCCAGGCTCGAAACCCTTCACGAGGTATCCGCGGGCGCCTGCCTTGAGCGCGTCGAAGAGATCGGCGTCTTCGGCCGAAGCCGTCAGCATCACAATTGCGGTGTCCTCCAGCTTTTTGTTGATATCGCCTGCAGCGGCGATGCCGCCACCCGACATATAGATGTCGAGCAGGCAGATGTCCGGCCGGTGTTCTACCGCGAGACGTACAGCGCTTCTGGCGTCGGCAGCCTCGGCACATACGTCGAAGCCGCCCGCAACCAGCGACGATCGCACCAGCTCGCGGGTGGGGGCATGGTCGTCTGCGATCAGTACGCGAGCGGTCATGAGAACGTCACCTCGATCAATGTGCCTGTCTCATCAGAAGATATCTCAAAACTGCCGCCCCCGGCCTCGGCCCGTTCGCGCATCCCGATGATCCCGAAGGCACCCACCGACGCCTCGTCTCCCGCAGTGAGACCGCGGCCATCATCACGAATACGCAACCGGATAGCTCCGCCGGTAGAAAAACCTATCTGAACCGTCGACGCCAGCCCGTGACGGGCGGCATTCGAAATGGCTTCGTACGTAATGCGCTGAGCCGCCTCGCGTATCGACGTACGTGCTTCGATAGCGGGCATCGAGTCCATGTGGACTGCAACCCCGAACCTCCGGCCGGCATCGCCGGCTACCCGCATCACTGCGTCCGTCAGCGTTTCGCCGTCAGGCGAGCGGAGAGCAGAAATCGCCAGCCGAGCTTCCATTGTCGCCCGGCGGACGGACGCTGCGATACGGGCTTCAACTGAAGCTCCACTCACCGGAAGGGTCGCGACCAGAGACGAGATGTAAGCAAGTTCCTGGGCCAGTCCGTCGTGGAAATCGCGCGCCATCCGCCGCCGCTCCCCCGCGGCGGCCTCTACTGCCCAGTAACGACGAAGTTCACTCACGGCGCCGCCCATCAACACCACCAAGGCGGCCAGGCGCACAAAGTCTCCCGTGTAGATCCAGTTTGAATACAACGACGGGAACAAGGCGTAGTGGAGTCGAGCTACTGCAGAGAATCCGGCGAAGGCTGCGAGCCATGCGTAGAGGTCATCATCCGTACGGGTCAAACGCCTGACAAAGCCAGCTGCACTTGCCGAGAAGGCGAAGAGAAGTGCGATTTGCACCGTACGAGCCAATGGGTGGCCAACGATGGCAGGACGACCTGAATCGAGCGGAGACAGAGCTGGATCTAGTGCAGTTGGCAACCATCCTTCGCCGAGCGCAACAACGAACGCTATCACGACCGTCACGAAGACGACGGAGCCTATCAGTATGAAAGGCAAGCTTCGTCGATGGGTGATACGTCGGGGCGGCGCGTAGGCGGATGCCAAGAGAGCTAGTCCGGCCACGAGCCTTCCTCCTGCGGGAGCCCACGACGCGAAATCGGTGTTTGCCCGCTCGACAATTGCGAGCGGGATCGCAGACAGGAAGAAATTCGAGCTGGCAGTCAAACCCAGTGAGAACACCAGGATCGAGAGGTCGAGTTGCGCTTGGTCGCGCAGCCTGCCATAGATCAGCAGGGCAAGCAGACCTGCGATCATGGAGGCCGCCGTGTCAATGACTATACGGCCGGAAACTCCCTCATATGCGAACCTGAACGTAGGAATCGCAGCGATCAGGGACGTGACCACCAGGGCCAGCAAAACGGCGGCGACCATGATGCGTCGCTTGCCGAGGACCATCATCTTGTCCGTCTTTTCGAGCCGTCGAGGAGCGATCGGGGCACGTTACCCAATTGAAACGTGTGGCTCTTCGAGATTAGTTGGGCAAGGTTAGAGCCCCACCCGTGGTCCCCAACGCGTGCGGTCAGTCGTCGTAGAGAATGTTCGTGCGGTTTACTCCGTATCGGGCAATGGACACGTTGCCGTCGGCGTCCGTGAGCCGAATGTCGACGAGAACCCGCTCCGGGCCTGGCATGTCTGCTTCACCCAATTGAAGTTCAACCTCGACCAACTCGCCTGCGACGACATCCTGCACGAATTCGCTCGACCATTCGCTAGCGAAGGCACCTGCGTGCACCTCGACCCGTCCCGGAATCTGAGGATTGAGGCCGACGTACAGAACGCCGCCCGAATAGTCGCTGATCGAGACATCGACCGCAGAGGACTCGACCGCGGTGACGACCCAGGGCCCGGCGGCCCGGTACCGCATCAGGGTCACCCGCCCATCGGCCCACGTGACCTCGCCCGCTCCCTGCTCCAGCTCGTGGAACGTGAGATCCGTTGGAACGTCGTCGAAGAGATCGCGAAGGTATGCCTCTGCCGTAGCGAGGGGATCCAACAGCCACGGCTGGTGCCCATCCGCTACCCGTTCGGCAAGCACCTCGAACTCCGCCCAGTCGGATGCAGGGAAGATCCCGTCGAACAGTTCACCTGACGGCCCGGAAGACTCGTCCGGGATTTCGAACGTCAACAGTTCCTTTCCGCCACTACGCACCGAGTACGTTCCGGCAGCAAGTCCGCCGGCTTCAGTTGTAATGGTGAAGGGTGCCAGCACTTGAATGCACACCTCGTCAGAACCGATGCGGGACCAGACCTCGAGATCCAAAACCCGCCCGGATCCAGGATCGACCAGGTCGATCATCGCTTCGTGACATGGGGTGGGAAGATCACCCGTGACCGTTAGACGGACCTGTCCGGGTCCGATGACCCTGGCGTCGACATTCTCGATGTAGGCCGGACCCGGAACCCAACTCTCCCCCGGATCAGTTCCCGGGTCGCCGGGGTCGGGGGTCGGAGGTTCGCCGATGACGACCGGATCAACGGGACCCGGGCGGCCGGGGGTTTCAGCCCCTCCGTCACCGCAAGCGGTGGAAACCAATGCCAGCCCGAGTACGAGAATCAAGAAGTGACGGACCATGAGATGTCTCCTTATCGTGATGAGGCCCGAAATTGCTGACGATGAGACGCTGCATGGAGAAACCAGGTTTCCGCTTATCGAGAATTCTTGCGAACAATTGGCACAGGCGGATGGATCATGTTCATGAAGGGGGGCGGGACCGCGAAAAACGCTCGCGGTCAGTTCTTGCCGCTCTCAGTGGCATGAATCTAGAGTTGCCTCTTCGCACCCCCTGAGGAGTTTGGAACATGAAGAAGTGGACGATCGCGCTGATGGCCCTCACACTGGTCATGGCATTGACCCCGACCGCGTTGGCAGACGACACCGGCGGTACCTACCTGGCGTTGGGCGATTCGGTAGCGGCCGGCACCCAACAACCCGCGCCGTTCACAGACAACGGGTATACCAACAACCTCTTCAAGGAGCTCGAAGACGAGTACGGATTCGAGAGCTTCGTCAATCTGGCGTGTCCGGGCGACGACACGGCGGAGATGCTCGTCGCAGCCGGAGGGGCTACGTCAGATGGTTCCCTGTGCTACGGCGTTGGCGCCCCGCTGCCTCCTGGCGGAAGCTCGCAGCTCGATGTAGCGGTCGCATACCTGCTCGCCAATCCTGGCGAAGTCGAGCTGATCACGATCGCCATCGGAGCCAACGATGTGCTGGCGTGCGACCCGTCGGACCCGCCTCCCGTCCTCAATGCATGCATTGCTGCCCAGTTGGGCCAGATCGGGGCCAACCTGCCGGTCATCGTTGGCACGCTCCAGGCAGTAGCTCCCGGGGTGCCGATCGTGGCCATGAACTACTACAACCCGAATCTGGCCTTCTGGCTCACCGGCCCTGCCGGACAGCAATTGGCTACGTTATCGCTGGCCTTGACAACGTTCTTCAACGGAACTCTTGAAGCCGTCTATGGCTTCTTCGGAGTCCCGGTGGTGGACGTGGCGACCACATTCAAGACGTTCAATACCGACGGTGGGGATCCGCCCGCCAATGTGCGTGCCGTATGCCAGTGGACCCTCATGTGCGAAAAAGACGGTTCCGGATACGTGCTCAGCGACTACGACCCCGGCACACCCGGGCCGCAGACCGACATCCACCCTTCGAACAAGGGATATAAGAAAATCGCCGGCGCCCATGCCGATCTGATCGAGGAGTTGGGCCTGCTTTGAGATTCAGCTGAAGCGAGGAGTTGAGGCATAAACGGGTTCGTTTTGGCTCTATAGACCCTGAACGGCGATAGCGGGCACAGAGGTGCTTTCGTCGGCGGCAGTTCACGAGCCGGCACCCCGAGCGAGACGAAGTCGGTCGTACCTACAAGCCATATGAACTGGGTCCAGGCCCATCATGAGTCCGAGCACCACGCCAGCTTGCGGTGCGCTCTCGGTCATGTGAACCCACGTAGCCAAGGCCACCGCAGCCGGGGAGCTTCCGTGACTTTGGACTCTGGTGACTACACGACCCGGCTGCAAACATCGAAGTCCTGACCGGAGAATTCATGCGTTGCCGAATCACTGTTGCAGTTGTCTTCTTGCTTCTCGTGCTTTCTGGCTGTGGTGATGCAAACGACACCGTGGCCGATGCCGGTGCAACATCCGTAGACGACTCAGGACAGACGTCGAGCCCGGGCGATTCCTCGACCCTCACAACTGCCATCGCCACCGAATCCTCCCCCATCGCAGCCGATGCCGACGCGGAGATGTCACCGGAGAATTGCCCGCTGCTGGTCGCGGCGATCGGCGGCGCAGCAAATGTGGCAGCTGCAAGTGTGACGGGCAATCCCACTGCCGAGCTGCCGGTGGCAAACATGAGAGCCCTCGCCGACCGGATTCCTGAGATCAGTGACGACTTGCGGACCCTGGCGGACGCCTACGAAGCTTTCTTTCGGAAGCTTGAGGAGCTGGGGGTCGACCTGGCGGACCCGAGCACGATTGCGAGCCTCGATCCGGCCGCTATCGAAGAAATGAACGCGGCCGCTGAGGCTCTCGACGAGGGGGCCGTTGCTCGAGCCGACTCGAACATCCAGGCCTTTTTCGAACGCGAGTGCTCGTAGGCAGCTGCGCATCGGCTGACTGTTGCCGATGTCTCGGTGCGGTCGCGGTGTGTATGCCCACATTTCTGCTGATGTTGCCACCCGTGCTCAAATGAGTGTGGCTGCCGTGGTCCTCGATTGGGCACCAACCCATTCACGTGCGATCTGTTGGGCGCCATTGGGCTCACGGACGTCATGTTCCGATAGTCGACAGCAGGCCGGCGATGTTGGCAGTTGATCCGTTCATGACTTGCTTGTGCCCTGTTCGGAAGAACAGCCAGCGGCGAAGTGAGGGCCGTGGCCCTGTCAAGGGTTCACTCGCCACCTCCATCGCCTGCTCGGTATTCACCTCTTCCCTGAACTCAACCCCATCACTCTGTTCCGTGATGAACCACACCATCTCGCCCTGCAAGTACGGACTGTCGCGAGCCGGCTGCGAGAACCGGACGACGAACAGGCCCTCCGAACGCCGATCCAGGTGCACATCAAATACAGAAGTGGGGACCGGCGAGAAGCCGCGAAGCGTTCTGGTCGACCCGGAGGGTCCCTCCGTCTCATCACCGGGACGGCTGCCAAAGATCGAGTCATCGCCCGTGAGCGGCGCAGTCATCAAGATGTTGTCGATCGCAGCGGGGCTGACGTCATCGCCCCCGAAACGAAAGCTTTGCTGCAAGGTCGAGAGGGCGCCACGTCTCCCCAGCTCGTGATGCGTGCGAACGACGGTAGCCATACGCCGAATATACCGACAGGCCCTGACCAATCCGACTCCGCCTGCGAATGAACCTCACGAGCTATGGCTGACCGGTGCCTTTGGTTGGATCGCTGACCTTTTCAGAAGAGTGGATCGCCCGGTACTTCACTGGCCTGCTTCACCCAGTCCGAGAACTGAGCTTCGTCGAGCTGGTCGTCCTCATGGATGTGGAAGTAGCGCACGTGCTCTTGTTTGGACTCGACAGGGGGTACGGGTTCTAGCGATGTACCGCGAAAAAAAGCCACCTTCACGTACTTCGTCATGCAATGAAAGCTGAGAAACCAGCCTTCGTCTTCGATGCCATAGAACGGTGAGTTCCACCGCACCGCCTTACGCACGTCGGGAACGGTGCGCACGATCAACGCGTCGAGGCGCCGACCGACGTCGCCCTTCCAGGCTGGCATGGCCGCAATGTAGGCCTGCACAGGCTCATCGCCATCGCCCTTGGGGATTTGAGGGTTGCCACCGGAGAGAAGGACCGGCCCGTCCAGGGAGGACTTCTTCTCTTTCGACGATCCCCGGGGTTGAGCCACGACACCTCCCGTATGGTCAACCTGCTTTGACCAACTGATACCTCGAAAGATACACAGCCCACGCAGGCCAAATCAGCGAGAGGCCTCGGCGTACTGCTGACCCCCAAATCCCCGGGTTGGTGATCCATATCTCAGTGGTCCACCCTGATGTGCTTTCCCCCTCTTTTTCTTATGTTCGGATAAGCAAAGGAGCCCATCAAGGCTCACGACAAGGAGGAAGAAATGTCCACAAACACAGTGACCGGGCCGGCTGGAATACGACCCACGCACATGGTCCGCCAGGGACTCGTTTTCGCCGTTCTCCTGGCGACCGGTGTCGGTCTTGGTATGGCGATCGACACCGGGCAAGGTGTCGTTCCGATCAATGCGCAAGCCGAACCCACAGCAGCTGAGCATGGAGCCTTCACAGCCATGACCTTCCGCGACCCCTCGGTCATCCAAAAACGATTCGGCGGCTCCGACGCCGATCTCGACCCCGACGTGGCAACACCTGAGCACGGAGCGTTCACGGCCATGACTTTCCGCGACCCCTCGGTCATCCAAAAACGATTCGGCGGATCCGACGCCGATCTCGACCCCGACGTGGCAACACCTGAGCACGGAGCGTTCACAGCCATGACCTTCCGCGACCCCTCAGTCATCCAAAAACGATTCGGCGGCTCGGACGCCAATCTCGACCCTGACGTCGTAGCGCCCTGAACTCTGCACAGGGTCGCTGATGGCCTGAAGGGTGACAGTGGTCTGGGGGATCGATCTGCGGAGCGCGTTCTGGAGCGGTTGTCGTGCGGCTGCTGCGGTGCGACTGTTGATGTGGTGGGGCCGAGCTGCGTTCGTTCGAACCGTCGTGGGCGGCAATCGAGGCGCCATCCGCTGTCACCTGTCAGGAGGCGTCAATGTCTGCGGCGACACCACGGGCCAGCGCTGTGAGGCGACGCCGGTATATTTCCGTAGGAGGCCGGTCGTACCTGAGCCCCTTGGGTGACAAGCGCAGCACTTCGATCCACTCCGCCTTGGTTTCGGTGTCGGCGGAGTGCTGTTCGAGGTACATGTTGAGTCCATCGGACAGGCGAGAGACGACGGCGGCGACGGCGGCGACCAGTTCAGGATCTTTTGCCTTGACGATTTCGTCGGCGTGCGGCGAGGCAGCTATCCGTTGCCACAGATCGCCTTCGTAGCGCTGCAAGAATCCGTCGAGTCGTTCCGCTGTCGATCCCGGTTGTTGCAGCGCTGACAGCGCGTGTTCGACGAGTCCCTCGAACAAGACGACGAAGGCTGATTCGAAGATGTCGCTCTTGTTGCGGAAGTACTGGTACAAGGCTGGCCTCGAAGTACCAGCAGCCGCTGCGATGTTTGCCATCGACGTTCCAGCAAACCCTCGTTCGGTGAATTGGTCGATCGCAGCACGGTGAATCGCATCGCGCTTGGCGTCTCGCTGCGCTGTACCCGGCGACGTCGTCGGCTTGACCTCCACAGTGCGAATACTGACACATCTAGACACATATGTCAGGTATTGTGTTGCCTGACACTTTGAAACGAAAACGTCAGCTTTCGACAATCGCTACAGGAGCAACTCATGTCAAGTTCTCAGGCCGCCGAGTCCATCAACCTCACGCCGACATCTCCGAGCTTCCTCGCTCGCGTGCCGTTCGTGAAACGCTTGCTTACAAAGGTGGTCGTCGGTCAACGCGTCGGGCCGAAACGACAGGAACTCCCCGAGACACCGGCGGATCACGGCATGGAGTTCCGCGCGGTCGATGTCATGGCGAGCGACAACGTCCGGCTCAGCGCTTGGGAGATCCCGGCAGATCAACCCATCGGACTCGTGATCATCAACCACCCGCTGCTGTGTAACCGTTACGGGTCGGTAGAGGGCATGGATGACGTGCCCGTCGCGTTTCTCCCGATGATCAAACATCTTCACGATGCCGGGTACTCGGTGTTGACCTATGACCAACGCGGGCAGGGCGAGAGCGACGGCGGTGTCGGAAAGTCGGCGAAGGGCCCGGAATCTCCCGTCGGGGCGGGCACGGTCGAGTGGCAGGACGCGGTCGGAGTTCTGCGCCACGTCAGCCAGCACGACGAATTCAAGGGTCTTGATGTCGCACTGGTGAGCCAATGCATGGGTGCGAACGCGACGCTGGGAGCGTGGCAACAAGCCCCCGGCGCTTTCGATCTCGACAAGATCAAGTGTCAGGTGCTGGTCCAGCCGACGATCTCGTACAACATGATGTCGAGGTTGACAGAGCGCAAACTGAAGATGGATCTCGCGGCGTCAGTCGATGCGGCCCAACGCAAGGAGTACGGCTTCGGGTTCGCCGACGCTCTCGAGACCATTGGATCGGTCAAGGTGCCGGTTCTCTTCACACAGGTGAAGGGTGATGTGTACACCACGAATACCGAGACCGGGATCAACGACGTCGAGGTGATCTTCGACCACTGCCCGACTCCGAAGGACCTCGTGTGGATCGGCCCAGATCAGCCTCGATCGTTCGGGACCGGGAAACGATTCGACGCCTACAACTACTTCAATGACCACCCGGAGGAGCTCCTCGAGTTCTTGGCAGCCAACATCGGCACGGCGGGTTGAGCCGTGACACCTCGACGGATCCTCATCACTGGTAGCAATAGCGGGTTTGGCCGCCTTGCCGCACTCACCCTCGCTCGTCGATGAGTCCGAAGTCCGGGATCGCAGCGAAACTGCGAGCGGTTCCGGCTTTGCGCGGTGGGTGGCGCAGAGGAGCCGACGAGTCCCCCTGGCTGCGCCGTCGGTAGGCTCCCGCGCATGCTGCTTGAGCGCGAAGAAGAGCTGGCGTTGATGGCTGACCTACTGGCCGGAGTCGAGTCGTCGGGTGGCAAGGTCGTCCTGATACGGGGTGAGGCCGGCATCGGCAAGAGTGCCCTGGTCCGAGACTTTGTTGGGATGCATGCCGACGACATGCACGTCCTCTTCGGATCTTGCGACGATCTGTTGACTCCCCAACCACTAGGCCCCATCTGGGAGATTTCCCGTGACGACACCACGCTTTCCCAGGTCTTGGACAGAGGAGACCGCAGAGCCGTAATGGGAAGCCTTCTGGGCCTGTTATCGCGAAACCTTCGCTCCACGGTCATGGTCGTCGAAGACACGCATTGGGCGGATGCTGCAACCCTTGACATCATCAAATATCTAGGGCGGAGGATCGCGAACACCAATGGCCTGCTTGTACTCACATATCGCGATAGCGAGGTTGACTATGACCATCCGTTGAGACAGGTAATCGGAGAGCTTCCCCCGGAGGTCCTCGTGCGGATACATCTACAAGGCCTCTCGCGTGATGCAGTTGCGGATCTGGTTGGTGGCGCCGATCTTGACATTGTTGAGATCCTGACTCTCACCGATGGGAACCCTCTCTTTGTCACCGAGGTGATAGCGTCGGGCGTCGAGAACGTGCCTACCTCGGTTCAGGACTCGGTTCTCGCCAGGGCGGCAAAACTGACCCCTGAAGCTCGACGGCTTCTAGATCTTGTGTCGGTGATCCCAGGAGACTCAGAGCGATCCCTCATCGAAAGCATCGTCGGCTCGGCCCCGGAGCATTTGACTGAGTGCTCTCGTCAGGGTCTGCTCCGGATGGAAGAACTCACGTTGTCCTTTCATCACGAGTTGACGCGCCGCTCCGTAGAGTCGGCTTTGAGCGCCTCCGATCGTCGTCGACTCAACCACCAGGTGCTTTCTCAGCTCGTTGGAATTGCAGACCCTGCCCGCCTTGTTCATCATGCTCGC
Organism: Acidimicrobiia bacterium; assembly: GCA_041567895.1. Classification (GTDB taxonomy): domain Bacteria; phylum Actinomycetota; class Acidimicrobiia; order Spongiisociales; family SHLN01; genus JABDOU01. Next base: position 3,375 of record JBFGAX010000020.1, on the reverse strand, counting down.
GAAGCCGATGATGTCGACTCAATCCTCGAATTCGGACCAAAAGCGGCACGAGTGGCGATGGCCATCGAAAGCCATCGGGAAGCCGCGGCCCATTTCCGGCTGCTCGAGCCCTATCTGCTCCGCATCGACGAGAACGAACGAGCGGCTATCGTCGACGATTGGGCTCGTACCGAGTATTACCTGGCCAGCAGCGAGTCTTCAGATATCTTGGACCGGGCAATCGCCCTTTACCGTGCTACTCGGAACGATCTTGCACTGGCCCGCGCACTCACGTTCAGTGTTCGCGTCAACGAAGTAAACGGGTGGCCTGAGCGGGCGGAAGCAGCCTCTAGGGAGGCCATCGACATTCTTGATTCGTTTCCACCTGGTGCAGATCTGGCCGCAGCTGTAAGCCAGCGTGCCTGGCTCTTGAAGATGAGGGGCGACGGGCCCGGGGCCGTGGAGACCGCAGGGAGGGCCATTGATCTCGCTACGGAGATCGGCGATGAGCTGAGTTTGATCAACGCTCTCATCACGAAGGGACATTTCGCTTTTCGAGCAGGCGACCCAAACGGCTTTCTCATGCTCGAGGATTCCCGATTGCGTGCACACAACGCCGGCTACCCGTTTGAGGAAACCCTCGCATTGCTCAACATGGCGGAAGTGGCCGCCGAGCACCGTGACCTTGAACGAGCCGGTGCGATATCCCAGCGAGCCCGGGACGAAGCGGCCGGGTATGAGATTCGGATCAACGAGAAAGCCGCGAGCGCCCACTACGCCAAGATTCTGGACTGGAAAGGTGAATGGGCAGCGGCCGAGGATGAGGCAGCAAACGCCGCAAGCACCCATCACGCGAAGGTCCTGGATCGGGAGGGCGAGGATCCGACGAGCGAGGACCGTGCAACAGGTGTTCTCTTTTACGGCCAGCTCGTGGCGGAACAGGTGCTCGGACCCCTCCAAGCGCGTCAAGGCCGTTCGGGGGCCCGGGCTGTCATCGACCGGGTCTGGGCACGGGCCTACGCAGGCAACGAGATGCAAAGCCTCCTTCCTTCGGCCGCCGGGCGGGCCGAGTACATGTGGCTACAGGGAGAGCATGATCCGTCACTCATCTCCCGCTTCCGAGAGGTGCTCAACGACCCCAGACGGTACATCTTTCCCTGGTCCGCTGGCTGGCTTGCCTTCTGGCTGTGGATGTTGGGGGAACTGTCGGAGGCACCTGATGGGATCGCTCCGCCATATCGTCTGATCATTGAAGGCAAGCCAGTCGAGGCAGCCGCTTTCCTGGAACACCAGGCGATTCCATACGAGCAGGGACTGGCATTGATGCAGGGTGATACCAACGCGCGCCTGAAAGCGCTCGAGATTTTCGAGACGCTGGGAGCAATTGCGGTCGCTGCCAAGCTCAGAAAAGCCCTCCGAGGAGAAGGTGTAGATGTGCCTCGGGGTAAGGGTCGCGACACCAGGCGTCACCCTGCTGGGCTCACTGCTCGACAAGCCGAAGTCCTCCTACTCCTCGATGAAGGACTATCAAACACCGAAATCGCCGATCGGCTATTCGTTTCACCCCGAACGGTCGAAACCCACGTTTCGGCCGTGCTGACCAAGCTCGACACCTCCACACGGAATGAAGCTGTCGCCCGAGCCCGAGACGAAGGCCTTCTCCCCTCTGGGACTTGAACAAACGGCAATCACCGCATCGGTTACGGCAATAACCTGTTCAAGACCCCATCGGACGTCACGCCGCAAATTCAAAATCTCGAGCGGAACGTACCTGATATCGACTCGTCGATTCGGCCTCCCACATCAAGCCTCATGTCAGGCGTCGCCTCGACATGCCCGTACGGGACCACCATCGTCATCCCTGTTTGGAATCCTGGGGTTCGCACCGGAGAGCAGCACCAACACCGATCCGGATCTCAACCGGATGTGCCACCAGCATGAGGCGAGAGCGTGGCCGGGCAGATCCTCTGGTGTGACATGCAGAAGCGCTCCACGCCCATCACGGCGGGTCGTGCGAACGTGAGATCAATCGCCGTCGAGTTGTCGGGCTACTCGGACATATCTGCATTCCCGTGCCATGTATCGCAACGTGATGATGCCACCAGCACAGCGTGGTGAGGTTGTCCAGGTCGTGGCTGCCACCTTCGCCTCTCGGGAGGATGTGGTGTACTTCGAGGCGATAGCGATTTCCACACCCATCGACGGTGCAGGCACCATCTCTCGCCAACACCATCCTGCGCACCTTGGGAGGCACCACACGGGTCGTGGGCCCGACTGCTACAGGCACTCCGCTCACCCCGCTCAGCACGATCTCGACCGAGCCTTCACACATCAGTTCAGCCAGCAGGTTCGGACCGATCCGGGGCCCACCAACGATGGTGCCGCCGAGTTCACAACCGGACCGGGCGGCGAGGTCGGCGTCGACCGTGATCGTGATGGTGCTCCCCGGGGATTGATGATCGGCGGTTTTTGCACCCAGCGAGTCCATGGCCATGGCCACGAGCGCATCGGCCCGTAACTGCTCCCGGGTCGACCCGTCATCGGAGGGCAGGCGATCCGCCCGATCTTCCAATGCGTCGGTGACCAGCTTCCAGTCGTGGGCCGGCAATTGAGCGTTGAGAAATCCAACGGATTCGTCCAGAGACGAGAACGAGCGCACATGGCGCTCCTTGAAGGCTTGCCGTTCATCGCGGCGTCGAATACGGGTCGTCATCGCCCGCAACCGATGGATTCCCGCTATGTCGTGATCGTGAGCGGCGTCGATCATGTCCGGCTCCGCTCCGGCCTGCACCAGCCGCGCAAAGGCCGTTGTTCGATCGAAGGACCATTCGCCCGACGCCAGACTCGCCATTCTGGGAGAACGCTCAGGGGTGGCATCGGCGGTTTGTAGGAGCGCTTTGGCAGTGTCGGTCGATAGATCGAGATGGGCCGCTACATCGGAGGAAGAGATCGACCGCGCGAAACCGGACCGACGTCCGATTTCGCGCAATAGCGCCAGTTGCCTGGCCCGGCTCTGGCTGATGATGCGCTCTTCCTGACGTAGACGCTCCCAAAGCTCAGACATAGGTTGTGATGTGAGTTCGACCATCTCTTGTGTGAACATGAAGAGAACGTATCGTCCAGGTGTGACAAGAAACCGAAAGGCGCAAGGCGACGAAATCGGCTGTGCCGAGATTTCTTGTGCGTTGCGACAGCGATGCTTGGGACGTGATCTCGGTTTTCGAGAAAAATGGTTCAGGTCGCCTTGGCCGAACGTCCTATCGTGGGGTCGATACGGGCCTGTAGCTCAGCCTGGTTAGAGCAGCGGACTCATAATCCGTCGGTCGTAGGTTCAAGTCCTACCGGGCCCACGTCGGTTTTGGCCTTCGGCCAAGACCCTTAAGCAGTTTGTTTTGC